>NZ_JADWYS010000001.1:1243117-1580617 GCF_015831345.1 Caenimonas aquaedulcis
AACGCGATCTGGGTGACAAATCTAGGGTCCCCGTCTGGATAGCTCGCGGGCGTTGTTTCGCGTAGCCACCAATTGACCATGTCAACCAATTGTCTGTGCGCAAGACCTGAAGACGCGAGATCTCCGTCGGCCAAGACGTCACCGGGCAGCTCCTGGGTTCCCCGCATCGAGACGTAGATCTTTCCGGCGTAAGGCGTGCCGATGTTGCCACGCCACACCGTCGCATCAAAGCTTGAGTCCGAGCCGCTAAATTGAGTTAAGACGGTGAAGCATTCGCCAATGAACGAGGCCAGAGCTGGCGTCATACGCCCCGTCAATCTCTGAGCTAAGTTGTCACCTGACAGATTTGGCGTAAGTTCGTTGACATAAGACGAGTCCGCCAAAATAGCGTTGATGAAGGTTTCTTTGACTGTTGTCATTTCTTATCGCCGAGATTCAATGCTGATCTTTGCACTTGAGTAAGTTGGAGTTGGCTTAGCAGGGCGACAGGATCGACCCTTCCGCCCGGCTCGCATGAGCCTTTGAAAGTTAACGGAGTACCCCCCTCTGAAACCAAACGCGAAAGACGGCCACCATCTGCAACCAGCGTTACATAACTCACAAGCGGTTCAGCGTTTTTCACATCGGCGAATACCCAAGGTTTGCGTACGACACGGACCCAAGGTCCATGAATCTCGGTCTCAGCTGCCTCTGCCAAATAGACTGTCCGCCCCGCAGCCTTCGTCCGATCAACGCTGACGGCCGTGTTTTTCTTGCAAAGCTGCTCGAACTGCCAACCCCCGATGAACTCGTCAATTAGGGGCAATAACAAGAGTGCCGGGTAAAGAATGATGGCGACTGACATACGCCAAGGCGTACCGGCGAGCGGCTTTGTGACGAGCAGACTTACGAAGAACGCCGCAACTAGCCAAATGGCGCTCAATAAAAGTAGATAAAGTCCCATCACTAACTCTCTTCATATCCACAAGGGGCTGCTCATGTATTTCCACTGAACCCGGTCGAAAGGACTGCCCTTATGATTCAGATTAAATCCAACTAAACGCTGCGTAGCAAAGCGCGGGCCGGTATCGCGCAATTCCTTATGTAGGTCAGCCATGCTTCGTGAGTTCTATAGCCTGCGGTCGGGTGTCAGCATCGTTCGACATGTTCTTGGGCACGGCTGCGAGCATGAGATTCACGATGCCTGTCACCAAAATAACTCTCGCCGGAAAAATGACGAATGGCGAGATAACCGCGACAACATAGCTTGCGCCACCTCCCTCCACCGTCGACGCCAAAACTCTGGCACCTAAATGAACGAAAGTGAGAGCCACGCCTGCGAGAATCAGGCGGCCGCCCGGGTACGGAATGGGCAAACGGCTCTTGAGGCGCGATACCGACAAGAACCACCAAGCGACCAGGGCCGCCGGAAGGTAGGTGGACAACAAGAATGCGCCATGGATAAGCATCGGGGACGCGCCCTTTGCGCGTGGCTCGAATATCAGAGCACGAACCCAGGGCCAAATGAATTCGCCGACAGGGAACAAAGCCGCGATAAGAAGAAGAAAGCCGAAAAACAGAACGCACATAGATAATCAAACCCCGGAGTGACACGATTCGTCAGGCCAATCGTCATCAGAACCTCCTCCGATAGCGACTGTCGCAAACTGTTCATTGGCCGGTGAATATAGTTCATAAGTCTTGCATTAGGTGAAATTTAATGGGAAATATTCACAATGATAGCTCGGCGCCGAACTCTGACATGTTGCGGTATACGTGCGCTCGGTAGACGCTTTGCATTTGCGGCATCGCGTGAGGGTGCGTGATCGCTGCGCTGACCGTGGGTGCCAAGTCCTGCAGCGGCCCACCAACTCCCGGCCCCGGACTTGCTAGTATTGCCCGCATGTCGATCCATGCAGCCCTGAACCACGTCACCCACTACAAATACGACCGCCCGGTTCAACTCGGCCCCCAGGTGGTGCGCCTGCGCCCTGCTCCCCACTCCCGCAGCAACATCGTTTCCTACTCGCTCAAGGTCGAGCCCAAGCACTTCATCAACTGGCAGCAGGACCCCTTCGCCAACTACCAGGCGCGCCTGGTGTTCCCCGAGAAGACGACCGAGTTCAAGGTCACCGTGGACATCGTGGTCGAGATGGCGGTGTACAACCCTTTCGACTTCTTCCTCGAGCCCGGCGCCGAGGAGTTCCCGTTCAAGTACGAGCCGGAGGTCGCGCAGGAACTCGCGCCCTACCTCGAACCCGAGCCCCTCACCCCGCTCGTGGCCGCGTACCTGGAGAAGGTGAACCGCAAGAAGCAGCGCACCATCGACTTCCTCGTGGGCATCAACCAGCAGCTGCAGCACGACATCCGCTACCTCATCCGCATGGAGCCCGGCGTGCAAACGCCGGAAGAGACGCTTGCCAATGCGAGCGGCTCCTGCCGCGACACCGGCTGGCTGCTGGTGCAACTGCTGCGGCGCTGCGGGCTCGCCGCGCGCTTCGTCTCCGGCTACCTCATCCAGCTCACGCCGGACGTGAAGGCACTGGACGGCCCGAGCGGCACCACGGTCGACTTCACCGACCTGCATGCCTGGTGCGAGGTCTACCTGCCCGGCGCGGGCTGGATCGGGCTGGACCCGACCTCGGGCCTGCTTGCAGGCGAAGGCCACATCCCGCTCGCCTGCACGCCGCAGCCCTCGGGCGCGGCGCCGATCGAAGGCCTCGTGGACGACGCCGAAGTCGAGTTCAGCCACCACATGCAGGTCACGCGCATCCACGAATCGCCGCGCGTGACCAAGCCCTATACCGAAGACCAGTGGAGCCGCGTGCTCGCGCTCGGCGAATCGGTCGACCGGCAGTTGCAGGCTGGCGACGTGCGCCTCACCATGGGCGGAGAGCCGACCTTCGTCGCGGTGAGCGATCGCGATGCGCCCGAATGGAACACCGACGCGCTCGGCCCGACGAAACGCGGCTTCGCGACCGAACTCGTGCAGAAGCTGCGCGACGAGTACGGCCGCGGAGGCTTCCTGCATTTCGGCCAGGGGAAGTGGTACCCGGGCGAGCAGCTGCCGCGCTGGGCGCTCTCGATCTACTGGCGGGCCGACGGCCAGGCCGCGTGGAAGAACCCCGATCTCTTCGCCGACGAACGCCAGCCGTCCAGCTACACCGCCGCCGACGGCAAGCGCTTCATCGACGCACTCGCCGGCCGCCTCGCCGTCACGAACCAGTTCGTGCTGCCGGGCTATGAGGACGTCTACTACTACCTCTGGCGCGAGCGTCGCTTGCCGGTCAACGTCGATCCCTTCGACTCGCGACTGGACGACGAGATGGAGCGCACACGCCTGCGCCGCGTGTTCGAGCAGAAGCTCGACGCGGTCATCGGCTACGTGATCCCCCTTGCGCCCGACGAGAACGCGCCGCGCCTGGCCGGCACGCGCTGGACGACGGGCCCCTGGTATCTGCGCGACGACCGCATGTACCTCATTCCCGGTGATTCGCCGATGGGCTATCGCCTGCCGCTGGACAGCCTGCCGTGGGTGAGCAAGGGCGACTATCCCTACCTCGTCGAGCAGGACCCGACGGACTTCACCGGCACGCTGCCGAATGCGGACCAGGTACGCCGTCGATACGAGATCGCCGATGGCGATGCGCAGCGAAGTGCCGTGCCTTACCTGTCGGGCCGCGGGCCGGCAGGCGAAGCGCCGCATCGCACGCAGGCCGCCGGCGCCGCGGGCGGTGCCGCGATCGGCCGCGCCGCGACGACACCGGGGCAGCCCGAGCCCGAGGGTTTCAGCGCGGCGCCCGCCCGGTTTAAATCCGCCGCGGGCCTGATGCGCACCGCGCTGTGCGTCGAAGTGCGCGACCCGCGTCGCGCGAACGGACCGAAGGCCGAAGGCGTAGGGACGAAGAGCGGCGTGATCTATGTCTTCATGCCGCCGCTCGCGCGCCTGGAGGACTACCTCGACCTGCTCGCCGCCGTCGAGGCGACCGCCACGTCCCTCGGCGTGAAGATCGTGATCGAGGGCTATCCGCCGCCGCGCGATGCGCGCCTGAAGCTCCTGCAGGTCACTCCGGACCCGGGCGTGATCGAAGTGAACATCCATCCGGCCAGCAACTGGAAGGAACTCGTGGCCCACACGGAGTTCCTCTACCAGGCTGCTTTCGAGACGCGCCTGTCGGCCGAGAAATTCATGACCGACGGCCGCCACACCGGCACCGGCGGCGGCAACCACTTCGTGATGGGCGGCGCCACGCCCGCGGACTCGCCCTTCCTGCGCAAGCCGGAGGTGCTCGCGAGCCTGCTGCTCTACTGGCACAACCATCCCTCCCTGTCGTACCTGTTCTCCGGCATGTTCATCGGGCCGACGAGCCAGGCGCCGCGCGTGGATGAAGCGCGCAACGACCAGCTCTACGAGCTGGAAATCGCCCTGCGCCAGATCGAGCGCAACCGCAAGATCCACGGGCAGGACATGCCGCCGTGGCTCGTGGACCGCACGCTGCGCAACATCCTGGTGGACGTCACCGGCAACACGCACCGCAGCGAGTTCTGTATCGACAAGCTCTATTCGCCCGATTCGGCGACGGGCCGCCTCGGCCTGCTGGAGCTGCGGGCGTTCGAGATGCCGCCGCATGCGCGCATGAGCATCGTGCAGCAGCTCCTGATCCGCGCGCTGGTCGCGCGTTTCTGGAAGGAGCCGTACCGCGCGCCTGCCACCCGCTGGGGCACCGAGCTGCACGACCGCTTCCTGCTGCCGACCTTCGTGAAGTTGGACCTCGACGACGTCATCGCCGAGATGAAGCAGGCCGGCTATGCGTTCGAAGCGGACTGGTTCGCGCCGCACTTCGAGTTCCGCTTCCCCCTGGTGGGCGAGGTGCGCTCGACGGGCATGGAGCTCACGCTGCGCAATGCGCTGGAGCCTTGGCATGTGATGGGCGAGGAAGGCTCGCCCGGCGGCACGGTGCGCTATGTCGACTCGTCGCTCGAACGCATCGAGGTGCGCGTGACGGGCCTCAACCAGAGCCGCTACACGGTCACCGTGAACGGCAAGGCGCTGCCGCTGCAGCCGACAGGCATCGCCGGTGAATACGTCTCGGGCGTGCGCTACAAGGCGTGGGCGCCGCCCTCGGCTTTGCACCCGACGATCGGCGTGCATGTGCCGCTGGTGTTCGACATCGTGGACACGTGGATGAAGCGCTCGCTCGGCGGTTGCCAATACCACGTCGCGCACCCGGGCGGCCGCAACTACGACACGTTCCCGGTGAACAGCTACGAAGCCGAGAGCCGCCGGCTCGCGCGCTTCTTCCGGATGGGCCACACGCCCGGTGCGATGCAGGTGCCGCCCGCTACCATCAATGTGGCGGGGAGTAAAGAGTTTCCCTTCACACTGGATCTTCGCCAGCCGCCGCAGTGATATCCACCGCCGCTGTGGATAACCCTGTTGGTTAGTCCCGGGGACGCGCGAAAGGCGCTGTATTCATGCGGGCGTCACAAGGATGCCCGCGAAACGGGCATGACATCCGCGGTACGGTGATCGATCCCGCATCCGCGAATGTCAAGCCTTTTCTTTTAGCCGATCCGCACCGGCACGAAGATCTTGTCGTCGCCGCGCTGGATCAGGAGCGCCACCGACTTGTCGGATTTCGCGACCACCGAGCGCACCTGCTCGACGCTCTTCGCGGGCGTGCCGTTCACCGCGAGGATCACGTCGCCGGCTTCGACGCCCGCACGCGCTGCCGCGCCGCCGACGTCTTCCACCAGGAGACCCTCGGCGATGCCCGACTGACGCTTCTCGGCTTCCTGCAGCGGCCGCAGCGCGAGGCCGAGCTTGCCGCCCGTCGCCGCATCGGGCTTGTTCTCCGCCTTCGCGACCTTCTCGCCCGCGCCCGCGAGTTGCGCGGTCACGTCCACCTTGCGGCCCTGGCGCCAGACTTCCATCTGCACGCGGTCGCCGGGCGACTTCAGGCCGAGGATCGCGGGCAGGTCGCCGGACGCGATGATGGCCTGGCCGTTCACGTTGCGGATCACGTCGCCGGGCTGCAGGCCCGCGCGCTCCGCGGGGCCGCCCTTCTCGATGCTCGACACCAGCGCGCCTTCGGGGCGGTCGAGCTTGAACGAATCGGCCAGCGTCTGGTTCACTTCCTGCACCGTGACGCCCAGCCGCGCATGTTCCACCTTGCCTGTGGCGACGATCTGGTCGCGGATGCGCGAGGCGACGTCGATCGGGATCGCGAAGGACACCCCCTGGTAGCCGCCCGACTGGCTGTAGATCTGCGAGTTGATGCCCACGACTTCACCGCGGCCGTTGAAGAGCGGGCCGCCCGAGTTGCCGGGGTTCACCGCGACGTCGGTCTGGATGAAGGGCACGGAGCTGTCGTCGGGTAGCGAACGGCCCTTGGCGCTCACGACGCCGGCCGTCACGGTGTTCTCGAAGCCGAAGGGCGAGCCGATGGCCAGCACCCATTCCCCCACGCGCAGGTCCTTGGTGTTGCCGAGCGTGACGACGGGCAGGTTCTTCGCCTCGATCTTCAGTACGGCGACGTCGGTCTTCGGGTCGCTGCCGAGCACCTTCGCGCGGTATTCGCGGCGGTCGGTGAGCTTCACCGTCACTTCGCTCGCGTCCTTCACGACGTGCGCGTTGGTGAGGATGATGCCGTCGGCGCTCACGATGAAGCCCGAGCCCAGGCCGTGCATCGGCACGTCGCGCTGCGGCTGGCGCCCCCGCGGGCCCTGCTGGAAGCGGCGGAAGAACTCGAACGGATCGCTCATGTCTTCGCCGTCCGCGGAAGCCGCGGTCTTGCGGGTGCCGGTCACGCTGATGTTCACCACCGCCGGGCCGTAGCGCTCGGTGATGCGGGGGAAGTCGGGAAGCGTGGAGGCGGCGAGCGCGGGCGCGACGGGCGCGGGCGCATTCACCACCGCCGGCGTGGCGGCCGCGACCACGGGCGCCGGTTGCGCGTTGACGTTGCTGCGGTGCAGGGCTTCGACGCCCGCGCCGCCGACGAGGCCTGCGCCGAGCAATGCCAGGACCAGCGGGGCCGCCTTGATTTGAGCTTGTGCCATGGGAAATCCTTGCGATGGAGAAGTTGGACTGCTTCCAACTGTGGGGACGCGCGCTTAGGACAGCCTTAAGCAGGCGGAAATCGCACTTCCACGCGCAGGCCGCCCAGGCGCGGCGAACTCAGCAGCGACACCGACGCGCCGTGCCGCGCGGCAATGGTGCGCACGATGGCGAGCCCCAGGCCGCTGCCCGTCGCCTGCGCATCCTGCGTCCGATAGAAGCGGTCGAACACGCGTTCGCGCTCGTCCGGCGGGATGCCGGGCCCGTTGTCTTCGACCACCAGGAGCGCACCGGCGTCGTCGTTGGACAGCGCGATGTCGACCTGCCCGCCTTCCGGCGCGTACTTGACCGCGTTGTCGAGCAGGTTGCGCAGGAGGATGTGCAGCGGCTCGCGCTGGCCGCGCACGATGGCCTCTTCATGCGTGGTCATCCCGATGTCCACGCGCCTCGCCTGCGCCTGCGGCAGCACGTCCGCGACCACCTGCCGCACGAGGTCCTGCAGGCCGATGCGCTGCGGCTCGCTGCCGGCGTCTTCGCCCTCTTCGCGCGCCAGCACCAGGAGCTGGCTCACCAGCTGGATCGCGCGGTCGATGCCCTCGTTGAGCCGCGCGACGGCTGCTTCTCGCGCCGGCTCGTCCTGCGCGCGGCGCAGCGCCTGCGCCTGCAGCTTGAGCGCGGTGAGCGGCGAGCGCAGTTCGTGCGCCGCATCGGCCACGAAGTGCTGCTGCGCCTCGAACGCGCCGCGCACCCGCGCGAACAGCAGGTTGATCTCCTGCACGAGCGGCAGCACTTCCTGCGGCAACCCGGCGTCGGGCAGCGGGGCGAGATCATCGGCCGCGCGGCCGGCGACCTGCCGGCGCATGCGCTCGACAGGCGCGAGCGAGCGGCTGATGAGCCACCACACCGCCATCATCAGCAGCGGCGCGAGCAGCGCGATCGGCAGGACGGCGCGCGCCGCCAGGGCCCGCGCGCGCGCCTGCCGCGCATCGAGGTCCTGCGCGATCTGGATCGTGTGCTCCGGCGTCTGAAGCGAATAGACGCGAAACCGCACGCCCTGCACCGACACGTCGGAGAAGCCCAGCACGGCCTGCGACGGCAGCGCCGTGCCCGCGGAGCGGAAGATCTGCGCACCGTCCGGGCCCCAGATCTGCACCTGGAAATCGTGGTCGTCGGAACCATCGCCGCGCGTGAACGGCACACCGCCATGCACGGAGCGCGCGAGCTCCTGCAGGTGGTAGTCGAACATCGTGTCGGCCTGCTGGAGCGCCGTGCGATACGCCGTGCTGGCCTGCAGCGTCGACACGAGCGCGATGGCGGCCAGCACCAGCCAGAGCAGCCGCCGCCGGAGCGAATGGGGCGTGGGCGCGGGCACCTCGCTCATAAGCGCGGAACGAGATAGCCCAGGCCGCGCACGGTCTGGATCATGTCGCTGCCCAGCTTCTTGCGCAGGCCGTGCACGTAGACCTCGATGGCGTTGCTGCTGATGTCGTCCTTCCAGCCATAGAGTTTTTCTTCGAGCTGGCTGCGCGAGAAGACGACGCCGGGACGCGCGAGCATCGGCTCGAGCACCGCCCACTCGCGCGCGGAGAGCGACACGGGCTCCCCGTGCACGGAGGCCTCGCGCGTCGCGGGGTTGAGCGTCACGCCCTTGTGGCTGAAGACGGGCTCGCCCCGCCCCGCGCTGCGGCGGATGAGCGCGCGGATGCGCGCGAGCAGTTCGTCGGTGTCGAAGGGCTTCACGACGTAATCGTCGGCGCCGGCGTCCAGCCCGGCGATGCGATCCCCCACGGCGTCGCGCGCGGTGGCGATCAGCACGGGGACAGTGACGTGCCGGCCCCGCAGGTCGCGCAGCACCTGCAGGCCGTCGCGCTTGGGCAGGCCGAGGTCCAGCAGCACCAGGTCATAGGTTTCGGTGCGCAGCGCCGTGTCCGCCATGACGCCGTCGCGCACCCAGTCGACGGCATAACGGTCCGCGCGCAGGGCATCCAGCACGGCCTCGCCGATCATCGCGTCGTCCTCGACCAGCAGAACTCGCATGGTGCGGATTATGTGGCGGGCGGCCTTAGGGCGTCCTTAAGGCCCATGGCGGCGGCGTCGCCGTGCTGCAACAATTCGCGCTGCATTGCCACGCAATGTGAGCTGCACAGCACGGCAATGGGACAATACGTGTACGTGGACAAACACACCGATCCGTCACCTTCGCTCTTCGGGGCCGATGCCCAGGAATCCCCGACGGCACTCGCCGCCGCATTGGCGCCGCCCGCGGCCGCCGGGCATTACGACGAACTGCGCGGCGGCGTCCCCGGCGGCGCCCCCGCCCCCGAGTGGTCGCATTTCTTCGAGACGCTGGGCCGCGACGGCTTCGCGGACCTGAACCGACGCACCACCAACCTCGAGCGGCAGGTTCGCGACAACGGCATCACCTACAACGTCTATGCCGACGCCGACGGCCCGCAACGCCCCTGGTCGCTGGACCTCTTCCCGCTGATCATCTCGCCGCAAAGCTGGGCGAAGCTCGAAGCCGGCGTGCTCCAGCGCGTGAAGCTGCTCGATCGCGTGATGGCCGACGTCTACGGCCCGCAGCAGCTCCTCGCGGGGAACCTGCTGCCGCCCGCGCTGGTCCAGGGCCATCCGGGCTACCTGCGGCCGATGCATGGCGTGAAGCCCGCCTCGGGCATGCACCTGCACATCGCGGCGTTCGACATGGCGCGCGACCCGGCGGGCGACTGGTGGGTGGTCTCGCAGCGGACGCAGGCGCCCTCTGGCCTCGGCTACCTGCTGGAGAACCGCCTCATCATCTCGCGCTCCTTCCCGGAAGCCTTCCGCGACCTGAAGGTGCAGCGTCTCGCGGCCACCTACCGCGCGCTGGTCGACGGCATGCGCGCGATGTGCCCGGCGCAGTCCGACCCGCGCATCGTGCTGCTCACGCCGGGCCCGTACAACGAGACTTACTTCGAGCACGCCTACCTCGCCCGCTACCTGGGCCTGACCCTGGTCGAAGGCAGCGACCTCACGGTGCGCGACGAGCGGCTCTACCTCAAGACGCTGCAAGGGCTGGAGCCGGTGCACGGCCTGCTCAAGCGCCTGGACGATGAATTCCTCGACCCGCTCGAATTGCGTTCCGACTCGCGCCTGGGCGTGCCCGGCCTGCTGCAGGCGATCCGCGCGGGCAACGTGCTCGTGGCGAACGCGCCCGGCTCGGCCTTCCTCGAATCGACCGCGATGCTCGGCTTCCTGCCCGCGCTGTCGCGTCACCTGCTCGGCGAGGAGTTGAAGCTGCCGTCGCTGGCCACCTGGTGGTGCGGCGAGCGCGCCGCGATGCAGGCCGTGCTGCCGCAGCTCGCCACGAGCGTGATCAAGCCCACCTACGCCGGCCCCGGCGCCGGCGCGACGCTCGGCCGGTCCCTCTCGCGGCGCGAGCTCGACGAATGGGCCGGCCGCATCGTCCGCGAGGCGGAGGAGCACACCATCCAGGCCTACCTGCCGCTGTCGCAGATGCCGACCTGGAAGCAATCCCCGCAGGGCGACCACATCGTGCCGCGGTCGCTGATGCTGCGCGTGTTCGCGGTGTCGGACGGCCCGCAATCCTGGCGTGTGCTGCCCGGCGGGCTGTGCCGCATCGCGAGCACCGAGCTGGAGATCACCTCCATGCAACGCGGCGGCAGCAGCGCGGACACCTGGGTCCTGACCGACGGCGAAGTCGACCCGACCAGCCTGCTGCACCACGACCAGCCCGCCGTCGACATCGCGCACCGCAGCCGCAGCGTGACGAGCCGCGCAGGCGAGAACCTCTTCTGGCTGGGGCGCTACACGGAGCGCACCGAGAACACCACGCGCCTCGCCCGCCTCGCACTCGAATCCCTCAACGGCGAAGACCAGACCTCGCAGCCCTTGCTCGCCTGGCTCGGCGAGATGGCCGTGGCCAATGCGCTCGTGCTGCCGGCCGTGCCGCCGCCCACGCAGGGCCGCCGCGTGTTCGAGCGCTCGCTCATCGCGTCCCTCGCCGAATCGGACGATTCCGCGAGCGTGGGCTACAACCTCGCGTCGCTGCGCCTGGCCGCGTCCGCCGTACGCGAACGCCTGTCGCAGGAGCAGTGGAACGTGATCGTGCGGGCGGAGCGCGAATTCATCGAAGGCTGCGCCATGAGCGAGGTGGACAGCGATTACTCCTCCGTCGAGGCCTTGCGTGTGCTGGAAACCCTCTCCGGCCACACCGCCGCCATGACGGGCGCGCAGACCGACCGCATGACCCGCGACGACGGCTGGCGCCTGCTGTCGAGCGGGCGGCACCTGGAGCGTCTCGCCTTCCTGTCGTCCGCGCTGGGCTGGGCCATCGAAACCGATGCGTTGTCCGACGAAGGCGGCTTCGAAGCCGTCGTCGCCCTCTTCGACAGCACCATCACCTTCCACGCGCAATACCAGCAGCGGCACGACATCCCGGCGCTGCTGGACCTGCTCGTGCTCGACCGCGACAACCCGCGCTCGCTCGGCTGGGTCGCGCAGACCTTGCGCGGACGCCTCGCCAAGCTCGCGGGCAGCGCGCCCGGCGAATTGCCCGAGATCGCGCTGGTCGTGCCCGACCCGCAGCGCTGGTCCCTGCAGGCGATGTGCGAGCGCGACGAGAACGGCAGGTACACCGCCCTGCTCGATCTGCTGCAGCAGTGCACGGACGCCGCATACAAGCTGTCGGACGACCTGGGCGCGCGCTACTTCACCCACTCCGGCGATTCGCGCCGCAGCGTAGGGGCCTAGGATGACCCCCACGCTTGTCACTTCGTGTACGGCGCTGCCCCCCGAGGGGGCCGTCGTCGGCTTGGGGCGGCCCGGCGCCGACTGAACATGTTGCTCCACGTCGTCCACGAAACGCACTACGACTACTCGCCGCCCGTGCGCACCGCACAGCACATGGCGCACCTCAAGCCCGTGCACAACGCGCAGCAGCAGTTGCTCAGCCACGAGCTCGCGGTGCATCCCGCGCCCGCGCGGCAGACCGAGGCGATCGACGTCTACGGCAACACGCGCGCGTTCTTCAGCCTGCAGTCGGCGCATGCGCAGCTGGAGGTCGTCGCCGAAAGCACCGTACAGACCTCGGCCCCGCCCCTGCCCCGCGAGGAGATGGCATGGGAGGAAGTGCGCGAGCGGCTGCGCTACCACCGCGGCGCGGCCTACGACCCCGCGTCGGAGTTCGTGTTCCCGTCCTCCTATGTGCCGCGCCACGAGAACTTCATCGAGTACGCGCGTCCGAGCTTCATCGAGGGCCGCTCCTACATCGCCGCCGCGCGCGACCTGATGGAGCGCATTTATGAAGACTTCACCTACGAGACGGACGCGACGGACGTCAGCACGCCCGCGCTGAGGGCGCTGGAGATGCGCCAGGGCGTCTGCCAGGATTTCGCGCACATCATGCTGGGCTGCCTGCGCAGCCTGGGGCTGCCGGGCCGCTACGTGAGCGGCTACCTGTTGACGGAGCCGCCGCCCGGCCGGCCGCGGCTGGTGGGCAGCGACGCGTCGCATGCGTGGGTGTCGGTGTACCTGCCCTCGGAAAGCGGCAAGGGCGAATGGGCGGACCTGGATCCGACGAACAATCGTGCGCCGGGCGAAGACTACGTCACCGTGGCGACGGGCCGCGACTATTCCGACGTGGCGCCGGTGCGCGGCGTGCTGCATGGCGGCGCGAACCACAAGCTGCGCGTCGCCGTGACGGTGGCGCCGGTGGCGGTTCGGGCTACTTCTGCGGACTAGCCTGCGTTGCTGAAGCGCGCGGGTCGCGCCAGGCGGTAGGCGGCAGGGGCTCATGCTGTGGCGGTTTTTGCTTCGCAAAAACACCGCTGTTTTCGCCGGTGCGACGACGGCACCGAAACCCTCGCTGCGCTGACGCTCCGCTCAAACACTTGCGGTGAGTCAGTTCACGAAGCGCGCAAGCGCGCCCGTCGCCGCACCAGCGAAAACAGCTCGCCACAGAAATCGCCCCTACCGCCTACCGCCTGCCACGACCCGGGAAGCGGCGTGCCTGCTGCTTTGAAACCCCGAGTGCCACTCTCCGGGTCGCGGCAGGCGGTGCCCGGTGGGGGCGATTTCTGCGGCGCCTGGGATTTGCGGTTCGGGACCGGGCGCGCTTGCGCGCTTCGTCTCTGACTTGCCGCAAGTGTTTGAACGGAGCGCCAGCGCAGTGAGGGTTGCGGCACCGGTCCCGAACCGCAAATCCCAGGGAAGTTTTGCGAAGCAAAACCGCCGCAGTATGAGCCTCCACCGGGCACCGCCTGCCGCGACCCGCGAGCGACGACACAACACGCGGGTTCAGCGCCCGTACCGCGTCTGCGCGATCCTCCCGGTCGCCATCTCCACCAGCACATAGTCCGCCCCCACCTGATACCACCGGTATCCCTGCGGCGGTACGAACAGGTTGTGCGCGCGGAGGTTGTCGACCGAGTACTGGCGATTGATCAGCTCGCGCGGATAGCGCTGGCCGATGCGCAAGTCACGCCCCGGCCCGGCGCCGCGGATCCCGTTGCGGTAATCCTGCTCCCGCTGCTGGTACCAGCGGTTGTCATAGGGCCCGCCATAGCGCTCCCACGGATGCTCGATGTAGTAGGCCTCGTTGCCCGGGACCATGTTGGGCGAGTCGTTGGGTTGGGCCTGGGCGGACCACGAAGCGGCGAGCAGCGCCGCGAGGAAGAGGAATCGTCGTGCCATCGAAGTCTCCTTGCGCGAAGGGCCCCATGTTCCCACAACCCGCACGCGCGGTGCCAAGACCTACAATTCGAGCCCCATTCCCGCAACAGGCAGCCCATCATGAGCGTCTACGACAAGCTGAAAGAACTCGGCATCACCCTTCCCCCCGTCGCCACCCCGGCCGCGGCGTACGTGCCCTTCGTGCGCACCGGCAACCTGGTGTTCCTCTCCGGGCACATCGCCAAGAAGGACGGCAAGTCCTGGGTCGGCCAGCTCGGCAAGAACATGACGACCGAGGAAGGCAAGGCCGCGGCCCGCGCCATCGCAGTCGACCTGATGGGCACCTTGCACGCCGCCGTGGGCGACCTGAACCAGGTCAAGCGCATCGTGAAGGTGATGAGCCTCGTCAACTCGACGGGCGACTTCACCGAGCAGCACCTGGTCACCAACGGCGCCAGCGAATTGTTCGGGCAGGTGTTCGGCGACAAGGGCGCGCACGCGCGCAGCGCCTTCGGCGTGGCGCAGATTCCCACCGGCGCGTGCGTCGAAATCGAGCTGATCGCGGAAGTCTGATCAGCGCCTGCGCAACGCCACACCCTCCAGCCAGCTGGTGCCCGCGCAAGGCGAGCGGCACTGGTGGGGGTTGGACACCGTGCCGCGCAATTCCCGCCCCACGGGCGCCAGCGCGATTTCGCAGCCTGTGTTGCGATCGAGCGCTTCGAGCCGCCGCGAGCGGGCGTCCCAGTACCCGAGGCCTTCGAACTGGCACAGCTGCGCATTGGGCAGCGTGAATTCGCCCTGCACCTTCACGTCGCGCGCGCCGCCGAAGCTCGTGCGCTCGATCGACACGGCGTCGCTGATGCGCGAACAGGCGGGCCGCCCGGTGCGCGCATCGGAAACGCACACACGCTTGGCCGGAGAGCGCCACTGGCCGATCAGCCCCGAAGGCGCTTCGGCCGTGCCCGCGATGGCGCCGGCCCACAGCAAGACGCCGAAGCCGACCGCGAAGGGGGAAATGCCGTATCTCATGGCTGCCAGCGTAGCGGCTGGCGCAGCGGCAAAGCCGCATCAATTGTGAAGCGCGGTTAACCCGCGCTCCCGGGGCAATGGCTTGTTACGGTTGAGCCTGCCGCACGAGCGCCGCGCCCTTCTCGCCGATCATGATCGCGGCCGCGTTGGTGTTGGTGGACACCATCGTCGGCATGGCCGACGCATCGATCACGCGCAGCCGGTCCACGCCGCGCACGCGCAACTGCGCGTCGAGCACCGCGCGGTCGTCCCCGCCCATGCGACAGGTGCCGGCGGGATGGAACACCGTGCCGCCCTTGTTGCGCGCGAAGGCCTCCAGCGACGCGTCCCCGGCGGCCTGCCCGCCGGGCATGTACTCCTCGGACACGAGATCGCGAAAGGACGGTTGCCGGTAGATCCTGCGCAGCATCTTCAGGCCCGCCACGAGCACCCGGGCATCGTGCGGATCGGTGAGGTAGTTGGACACGATGCGCGGCGGCTGCAGCGGGTCGGCCGAACGCAGCGTCACCGTGCCGCGCGAGAGCGGCCGGCATTGCGTCGCCGACGCGGAAAAGCCGGAGAAGCCGTGCAGCGGATCGCCGGGCTTGTCCACGGACAGCGGCATCACGTTGAACAGCACGTCGGGCCGGCCGTCCTGCGCGTATTCGCTGCAGACCATGCCGCCCACCTGCCCCGCCCCCACCGTCAGCGGTCCGCGCTGCTTGAGCAGCCACTGCAGTCCCATGCCCGCCAGGGAGAGCGGGTTGCGCACCTGGTCGTTGAGCGACATGCGGTCGCGCAGCTTGACGATGACGCGCGCCTGGTAGTGGTCCTGCAGGTTCGCGCCCACGTCGGGTGAATCGGCCTTCACGTCGATGCCGTGTTCGCGCAGGAGCCCGGCGGGGCCGACACCGGACAGCTGCAGCAGTTGGGGCGATTGCAGCGCACCCGCCGCCAGCAGCACCTCGGCGTCGGCGCGTGCCTCCTGCCGCGCCCCGTCCTGCAGCCACTCCACGCCCACGGCGCGTCCCGACTCGATCAACACGCGCGTGACATGCACGCCCGTCATCACCGTGAGGTTGGGCCTCGCGCGCACCGGCGCGAGAAATGCCGTTGCGGCATCGCAGCGCCAATGGCCCTTCAGCGTGAGCTGGTAGGCGCCGAGCCCCTCCGTGCGCGGCCCGTTGAAGTCCGGGTTGAGCCCGAAGCCCGCCTCCACGCCCGCATCGATCCAGGCCTGGCAATACGGGTGATCGTTGCGCAGGTCGGAGACGCACAACTCGCCCGAGGCGCCATGGAATTCGCTCTCGCCGCCTTCATAGCGTTCCGACCGCTTGAAGTACGGCAGGACGTCGCGATAGCTCCAGCCCGTGGCGCCCAGGCGCGCCCAGTCGTCGAAGTCCGCCTGCTGCCCGCGGATGTAGAGCAGCCCGTTGATCGCGCTGGAGCCGCCGAGCACCTTGCCGCGCGGCCACGAAATGGCGCGCATGCCGGTGGCCTCCTGCGGCTCCAGCGGAAACTGCCAGGAAAAGCGCGGGTCGTAGATGGTGCGGAAATAGCCGATGGGCAGGCGCAGCCAGAAGTTGCCGCCCTCCCCACCCGCTTCGAGCAGCAGCACCCGGCACGCCGGGTCGGCTGTCAGGCGGTTGGCCAGCACGCAGCCGGCGGAGCCGGCGCCCACGACGATGTAGTCGTAGCCCCCGGCCTGCTGCCGCGCGCCGCCCGTCATGCCTTCACGGTGTCGAGGAAGGGCTTCGCGTCGAAATACTGGTCGGCCTTGAGCGCGCCCTGGATGTTCGCGTTGGCGACGAAGAAGTCCGTCACCTGCTGCAGCCACTTGGTGACCGTGCCGTCCTGGTAGCGCGTGCGCCACTCGGCATTGGTGAAGTACTTGGACGCCTTGAATTGCTCCTTGAAGTCCGGCAGCGCGATTTCCTTGTACTGCGTCTTCTGCAGCATCTCGGCGGCGGCGTCGGGCTGCGACGTGATCATCGCGTTGACTTCGGCCCAGGCCGCGATCACCTTGTTGATCACCGGATGGTTCTTGTCGTACCAGTCGTTGCGCGCGGCCCAGCCGCCCATGATCGCGGCCTGCGGGAAGAACGCGGACGCGTCCACCAGCTTGCGCGCATTGGGCATCTTCTGCTTGACGGTGGTGTCGAAGGGAACCCACAGCGCGACGGCGGGGACCGCGCCGGAGATGAACGACGTGACGGCTTCCGTCATGCGCTGGTTGACCAGCTGCACGTCCTTGGCCGGGTCCAGGTTGCCTGCGCGCAGCGCGCGGTCCAGGAACACGTGGGCCGTGGTGCCGGTGGTCGTGGAGATCTGCTTGCCTTTCAGGTCCGCGACCGACTTGATGTCGTCGCGCACCCAAAGCTGCGCGGTGGCGTACTCGATGTTGTTCATCAGGAAGGCCTTGCCTTGGCCGCGCGCGGGGAAGTTCGACAGCACGGCGCCGGTCGCCAGCATGTCCAGGCTGCCGCCGATCATGGCCTGGAAGAGCTCCAGGCCCGTGGTGAACTGGATCAATTCCAGGTCCAGCCCCTGCTTGGCGAAAGCCCCGTTCTGCTGGCCGATCCAGATGTGGCCGTCCACGGCGGGCGTGTGCAGGTAGCCCACCTTCACCTTGGTGCGCTGCTGCGCGAACACCGGAAGCGCCGCCGAGGCGATGGAGGCGGCGGCGGCCGCCTGGATCAGTTGTCTGCGTTGGATGGCCATGGTTTTCTCCTGGGGGTGGTCGTGGTCGGTCGGGTCAATCGGACATGCGCACGGCCTGGCGGGCCTGCGCTTCGTATTCCTGCATCACCAGCTCGCGGATGTGCGCGCGCAATTCCGCGAAGCGCGGGTCCTCGTGGACGTTCTCCGCGCGCGGGTAGCCGAAAGGCACGTCGATGATCGTGCGGATGCGCGCGGGGCGCGCCGTCACGACGACGATGCGCGACGAGAGGTAGATCGCCTCTTCCACCGAGTGCGTGATGAGCATCACCGTCTTGCCTTCGCGCTCGAGCACCTGCAGGAGCAGGTCCTGCATCGCGGAGCGGGTCTGCGCGTCGAGCGCGCCGAAGGGCTCGTCCATCAGCAGGAACTGCGGCCGCACCGCGTAGGCGCGCGCGATCGCCAGGCGCTGGCGCATGCCGCCGGACAGGTGCTTGGGAAAGTGGTTCGCGAAATCGGTGAGGCCCATGAGGCCCATGTAGCGCTGGGTGATCTCCGCGCGTTCCTGTGCGCCCACCCTGCTCGATGCGAGCTTGAGGCCGAACTCGATGTTCTGCCGCACGGTGAGCCAGGGAAAGACGCCGTATTCCTGGAAGATCACGCCGCGGTCGGGACCGGGCGCGGACACGGGCTTGCCGTCGAGCAGCACCTGGCCCTGCGTCGGCTGCACGAAGCCGCCGACGATATTCATCATCGTGGTCTTGCCGCAGCCCGAGGGGCCGATGATGGAGACGAATTCGCCCTGGCGGATGTCGAAGGAGACCTTGTCCAGCACGCGCATGGGGCCGTGGTCCGTCGGGAAGTCGACGGACACCTGGTCGAAGCGGATGCGCACCGGCTGCGCGCCGGTGGAGTCGATCATGGCGCTCATGCGATGCGGTCCTGCCAGGCCACGAGCCGGCGCGTGGCGATGCGCAGCGCGACATCCATCGCCAGCGCGATGAAGCCGATGCAGATGATGCCCACGTAGATGATGTCCAGCTGGAAGAAGGACGAGGCGTTCTGGATCAGCGCGCCCAGCCCTTGCTGCGCGGCGATCAGCTCGGATGCGACGAGCGTGGCCCAGGCGACCCCGAGCGCGACGCGCACGGCGGTGAGGATGTGCGGGATGGTGAGCGGCACGATGACCTTGCCGAAAATTTCGAGGTCGCTCGCGCCGAGCGTGCGCGCGACCTTGATGAAGATCGGGCTGATCTGCGCGATGCCTTCGTACATGACGATCACGCCCGCGAAGAAGGAGGCGTAGAAGAGGATGGCCGTCTTGGCGGCCTCGCCGATGCCGAAGTACACGATGACCAGCGGAATCAGCGCGATGGGCGGCAACGCGCGGAAGAAGTTGATCACCGGGTCGATGAACGAACGCAGTCCCTTGTACCAGCCGAGGCAAAAGCCCACCGGCACCGCCAGCAGCACGCCGAGCGTGACGCCCAGGAACACGCGCTGCGTGGACATGTAGATGTCCTGCCAGAGCCTGCCCTTGGACAGCTCGATGAATTTCTCGAGGACCTGGTGCGGGGCCGGGACGAGCGCCGGGTTGATGAGGCCGCTCGCGCGGATGCCGTACCAGATCGCGACGATGAGCACCCAGGGCGCGAGCACCAGCGCGACCCTCGCGATCCAATTGTGTTTACCGAACATCCTATCGATAGTACCATCGGTCCTGTGCACGATTCCCGGGTCTTTCCCTAGCCATAAGCATATGTCCGCGCGCTTCCAGGACAGCCCCATCCCACGCTACGCCCAGCTGGCCGACCTGATGCGCCAGCGCATCGCGCGCGGGACCTGGCCGCGCGAGCACCGCCTGCCCTCGCTGGAGACGCTGATGGAGGAATTCGGCGTGGCTCGCGTGACGGTGCGGCAGGCCGTGGATGTTCTTTCGCGCGAAGGCCTGCTCTCGCCGCAACAGGGCCGCGGCACCTTCGTCACCGGCACCCCCTCGCGCGAGCGGATCATCAACGTCTTCACGACGCTCGACGAACTTGCGCGCGTGTACGAAGACACGCAGCCCAAGATCGTCAACATCGACGAATCGGTGAGCAGCGCCCCGCTGGACATGGCCGAGGGCGCACCGGCGCCGAGCTACGCCTTCATGCGCCGCGTGCACTCGCGCGACGGCCGCCCGTACTGCGTGATCAACATCTACCTGGACGAGCGCATCTTCCGGCTGGCGCCGCAGGCCTTCCGCACGAAGACCGTCATCCCCCTCCTCACCGCGATGAAGGAGGTGCGCATCAGCACCGCGCACCAGGTGATGACGCTCGCCACGGCCGACATGGAAGTCGCGCAGCTGCTGGAGGTGCCCGTCAACTCGCCCGTCGCCGAAGTGCGCCGCATCTTCAAGGATGGCGCCGGCACCGTGATCTACCTGGCGGACGTCACCTATCGCGGCGACGCCATCCGACTCGAAATGGACCTGAAGCCGTGACCCTGCCCGCCCTGCCTCCCGCCGCCATCCACCCGGTGAAGCTGGAGGCTTTCGTCTTTCGCTGCCCCATCTCGACCCCGGTCAAAACCTCCTTCGGCACCATGCACGACCGGCCCGCGCTCTTCGTGCGCGCGCAGGACGAAGACGGCGCCGTGGGCTGGGGCGAGGTGTGGTGCAACTTCCCGTCCTGCGGCGCGGAGCACCGCGCGCGGCTCCTCGATACCGTGATGGCGCCGCTGCTGCTGTCGCGGGCGTATGCGAGTCCCGCCGAAGCGTTTCGCTTCCTCTCGGACAAGACCGCCGTGCTCGCGATCCAGTCCGGCGAACCGGGGCCGATGGCGCAGGTGATCGCGGGCATCGACCTCGCGCTGTGGGACCTGTGCGCGCGCCGTGCGGGACAACCCCTCTGGCGCTTCCTGGGCGGCACGCGCGATCGCATCCCGGTCTACGCCAGCGGCATCAATCCGGACCAGCCGGAAGTCCTCGCGGCGGCGAAGCGCCAGGAGGGCTACCGCGCCTTCAAGCTCAAGGTGGGGTTCGGCGAGGCGCGGGATCTCGCGAACCTTCGCGCGCTGCGCTCGCTGCTGGGCGACGAGGCGCCGCTGATGGTGGACGCGAACCAGGGATGGGACCTCGCGGAGGCCACGCGCATGGCGCCGCTGCTGCACGACTTCCGGCTGGGATGGCTGGAGGAACCGCTGCGCGCGGACCGTCCGTGGTCCGAGTGGAAGCAGCTCGCCACCGCAACGCGCATTCCGCTGGCGGGCGGGGAAAACCTGCTGGGCGAGGAAGCCTTCGCGACCGCGATCGCCCAGTCACCGCTTGCGGTGATGCAGCCGGACCTCGCCAAGTGGGGCGGCATTTCCGGATGCTGGCCCGTGGTCGTGAAGGCGCGCGACGCGGGCCTGCGGTATTGCCCGCACTTCCTGGGCGGCGGGATCGGCTTGCTTGCGTCCGCGCACGTGCTGGCGGCCGCGGGAGGCGACGGCATGCTGGAGATCGACGCGAACCCCAACCCGTTGCGCACGCTGCTGTCGCCGCGGCTGTCGGTGATCGACGGAGGCGCCTGCACGCTGGGCGACGCGCCGGGCATCGGCGTCACACCCGACCTGGCACGGGTGGCGGAGACGGCAGCGCGGGGCTGCTGACGCTCAGGCTGCGAACTGTGCGCGCAGCTGGCGCTTGAGCACCTTGCCGATGTCGCTGCGCGGCAGCTCCGGCAGGTAGCGGATGGCGGAGATGCGCTGCACCTTGCCGAGCTGCGTATTGGCCCACGCGCGAAGTTCCTCCTCCGGCGGCGCGGCTTCGCCCGGCACGACGAAGGCCACCGGCGTTTCGCCCCACTCCTCGGAAGGCACGCCCACGACCGCGGCATCGGCCACACCCTCGTGCCCGCGCAGCACCGATTCGAGATCGCTCGGGTAGACGTTGAACCCGCCGGAGATGATCATGTCCTTGCGCCTGTCCATGAGCGTCAGGAACCCGTCTTCGTCGAAGCGCCCGACGTCGCCGGTGCGGATGAAGCGCCGGCCCGCACCGTCGTACCACTCGGCCTCGCGGGTCTTGGCCGGCTGGTTGTGATACGCCGTCATCATCGACAGGGACAGGCCGACGACCTCGCCGATCTCCCCTGCGGGTAACTCGCGCTCGTCCTCGTCGATCACGCGGATGTCATGGCCCTCGGCGGGTCTGCCCACGGTGCCGAGCTTGTCCGGGAAGTTGTGCGCCTCCAGCATGCAGGTGCCGCCGCCTTCGGTCATGCCGTACAACTCCACCAGCCCGCCGGGCCAGCGCTGCAGGATATCGGCCTTCAGCTCCGCATGGAAAGGCGCGCTGGTGCAGAACTTCATGACGAAGGACGAGAGGTCGAAGCCGTCGAATTCCGGCAGCGCCATGATGCGCCGGTATTGCACGGGAACCAGCATCGCGTGCGTGACGCGCTCCTGCTCCGCCAGCGCAAGCCAGGTCGCGGCGTCGAACTTCGGGGGCGCGAACACCACGCACCCGCCCTTGGCGATCGCGGGGAAGAAGCTGACGAGCGTGGTGTTGGAGCACAGCGAGGTCGCGATCTGCGTCACGGACTGCGGACCGTAGCCATAGTTCTCCGCGCGCGCCACGTGCTGCCAGCGCATCAGGTGCGGCTGCACGATGCCCTTGGGCGTGCCGGTGGTGCCCGACGAATAGATGATGTTGAACGGCCAGCCGGGCTGCACCTGCACGGGCCTGGGCTTGGCGCCCGCGGGCGCGAGCCAGCCCTCCAGCGAAGGCTGCGAGGATCCGTCCATGTGGATGCGACGCGCCGCCGTCGCGAATGCCGGGACCGATCCGTCCACGAAGAAATGCCGCGCGCCGCAATCGGCCGCCATGTCCGCGAGTTGCTGCGCGGACGACTGGATCGCCAGCGGCGCGACGGCGACGCCCGCGCGCAGCGCACCGAGGAACACCGCCGCGTACTCCAGCGAATTGGCGCCGCAGATCGCGATGGTCTCCCGTGGCTTCACGCCGTCGCGTTGCAGCGACGCCGCCACGCGATCCATCATCGCGTCCAGCTGCGCCCAGGTGACGCTGCGTTCGCCCTGCACCAGCGCGCGCCGGAACGGGCGGGCCGCCGCATGTTCGCGAACGAGGTCCGCGATCGCCCGGAAGGGCAGCGGCGCTGCGGTCGCGGCGGCCTGCTTCACTCGACCCTCTCGATGCCCGTCGGCTTGAAGCCGAGATCCGCCGCCTTGCCCTTGCGGCCGCGGCCCGCCTTCGCGTTGTTGAGCGAGCGGATCTCCAGGGTCTCGTCGCGCTCCTTGCCGCCGCGGCCGATGCCGGTGATCTTCACGCTGCGCGTGTACGCCGCCGCGCCCGCGAGCTGGTCCTTCGCTTCCAGGTCGATCAGCATCAGCCCCCGGCCGCCCTTCTCCATCGGCTTCAATTCGCCGATCTCGAAGGTCAGGATGCGGCCACCCGTGGACGCGCACGCCACGTGCGTGGCGGTCGGCTGCGGCGGCACATTGGCGGGGGACGGCCGGCAGATCGTCTCGCCCTCGCCGACGCTGATGAAGGTCTTGCCGCCGCGCTGGCGCGACATCATGTTCTCCACCGTCGCGAGGAAGCCGTAGCCGCCGGTGCCGGACAGCAGCAGCCACGCACTGGGAGCGCCCGCGAAGTAGTGCATCAGCTGCGTGCCCGCTTCGAGGTCGATTAGGGTCGTGACGGGCTGGCCGTCCCCGCGCGCGCCCGGCAGCAGCGACACCGGCACGGTGTACACCCGGCCGTTGCTGCCGAAGGCCAGCAGCGTGTCGACGGTGCGGCATTCGAAGGTCGCGTACAAACCGTCCCCTGCCTTGAAGGCGAAGCCGCCCACCTCGTGCCCGTGGCCCTGCCGCGCACGCACCCAGCCCTTCTGCGAGACGACGACGGTCACAGGCTCGTCGATGACCTTGATCTCCGCGACGGCCTTCTTCTCGGCCTGGATCAGCGTGCGGCGCGCGTCTTCGAACTGCTTCGCGTCCTGCTCGATCTCCTTGACCATCAGGCGGCGCAGCGCGGCGGGGCTGCCGAGGATTTCCTCCAGCTTCTTCTGTTCGTCGCGCAGGTTCTTCAGTTCCTGCTCGATCTTGATCGCTTCCAGCCGCGCCAGCTGGCGCAGGCGGATTTCCAGTATGTCCTCGGCCTGGCGTTCCGACAGCTTGAAGCGCTCGATCAACGCGGCCTTCGGCTCGTCGCTGCCCCGGATGATGCGGATCACCTCGTCGATGTTCAGCAGCACGAGCTGCCGGCCTTCGAGGATGTGGATGCGATCCAGCACCTTGCCGAGCCGATGGCGCGAGCGGCGCTCGATCGTGGCATGGCGGAATTCGATCCACTCCGTGAGCATCAGCCGCAGCGACTTCTGCACGGGCTTGCCGTCCAGCCCCACCATCGTGAGGTTGATGGGTGCGGAGGTTTCGAGGCTGGTGTGGGCCAGCAGCGTGGTGATCAACTCGCCCTGCTCGATGCGGCTCGTCTTCGGCTCGAACACGAGGCGCACCGCGGCGTCCTTGCTCGATTCGTCGCGCACCGCATCCAGCACCGCGAGCACCGTCTGCTTGAGCTGCACCTGGTCCTGGCTCAGGGCCTTCTTGCCGGCCTTGACCTTCGGATTGGTAAGCTCCTCGATCTCCTCCAGCACGCGCTGCGAGCTCACGCCCGGCGGCAGCTCGTTGACCACCAGCTGCCACTGGCCGCGCGCGAGCTCCTCGATCTTCCAGCGGGCGCGCACCTTGAGCGAGCCGCGCCCGGTGCGATACGCGTCGGCGATGTCGGCCGCGGGGCTGATGATCTGGCCGCCGCCCGGATAGTCGGGTCCGGGCACCATCGCGAACAGCTCGTCGTCCGCGAGCTTGGGCGTCTTGATCAGCGCGACGCAGGCATCGGCGATCTCGCGCAAGTTGTGGCTCGGGATTTCCGTCGCGAGGCCCACGGCGATGCCGCTCGCGCCATTGAGCAGCGTGAAGGGCAGCCGCGCGGGCAGCTGCTGCGGCTCCTCGGTGCTGCCGTCGTAGTTGGGGATGAAGGTGACGGTGCCTTCGTCGATCTCGTCGAGCAGCAGGTTGCTGATGCGCGCGAGCCGCGCTTCCGTGTAGCGCATCGCCGCCGCGCCGTCGCCGTCACGGCTGCCGAAATTGCCCTGGCCGTCGATCAGCGGGTAGCGCTGCGAAAAGTCCTGCGCCATGCGCACCAGCGCGTCGTACGCCGCCTGGTCGCCGTGCGGATGGAAGCGGCCGAGCACGTCGCCCACGACGCGCGCGCTCTTGACGGGCCGCGCGCCGCCCGCGCCGGCAAAGCCCAGGCCCATGCGCACCATCGAATAGAGGATGCGGCGCTGCACCGGCTTCTGGCCGTCCGCCACGTCGGGCAGCGCACGGCCCTTGACGACGCTCAGTGCGTATTCCAGGTAGGCGCGCTGCGCATAGGATGCGAGATCGAGTTCGCTGTCGTCCCCGCCGTCGCCGGTGGGGGTGATGAGGTCTTGCTCCATGGATCGCCGTGTTCGAAAAGGTCAGGAAAAGGAAAAGCGGAAAGGGAAAGCGGGGAACTAGTCTTCCAGGTCGCTCGCCGACAGCGAGAGGATGCGCCGCTCCGACGGTTCGGACAAGTGCCCGTCCATGCGGGTCGCCATGCGTTGCAGCAAGGCCTTGGGCGCGGTCTCGTTGACGGGCACGGTGGCCATCACGATGCGGAAATGCAGGAACTCGGTCGGCGCCTCGGGCAGCGGTTCGCGCAGGCCCGCGACGAGGATGCGGCTCGCGATGTTCGCGGCGCCCTCGGGCAGCGACATGCCCTCGGCCAGCACGCCGATGCGCGAGTGCGACAGGCGCGCCGCCACGTCGCCGTCGCGCAAGGTCTCGCGCACGCGCTGGGCGGCGACCGCCAGGGCGGATTCCGCGGTTTCGGGGCCGAACTCGCGTGCCAGCCGGTCGAGGTTTTCCACGTGCACGAGCATCATCACGCTCGGGTGGCCGTAGCGGCGCATGAGGTTGCGCACCCCCGCCACGCGTTCGTAGAAGATCATCGGCATCGCGAGGCCGGTGAGCGGGTCGATAGTGTTGCGCGCGTCGATGCGCACGCGCGTTTCCGCGAAGATCCGATTGCGCCAGGCCGTCCCCAGGAACACGCATACCGCCCACACGCTGAGCAGCGCCGCGAGCGGCAATGGCGGATCGGGCTGCGGGTCGAGGGAGCGCCACCCGAGCCACGCCACCGCGATGGCCAGGGATAGCTGCCCGGCGACAAGCCAGCGCGCCCAGGGCTGGCTTTGCGGCCACGCGCGAAGCATCACGACGGCTGTCACCGCAAACCACGCGGCCACGCCCGCGAGCAGCAGGTGCCACTCGAAAATCGCGCAGGCCAGGGCCAGCACGGGCAGCAGGCCCAGGCTGATGCCGACCAAGCCGCGGCGCGGCGCGCGCAACGCGCCGGCGTGGTTCACGAGTTCGCGCAGCTGCATGCCGTCCACGGCCAGCAGCAGCAGCAAGGCGGCCTCGGCGAGGAATGCATGCCCCCCGACGAGTGTCTGCAGCGCCAGGACGCCGATGGCGACCGTCGCGCCATGGACCAGCAGGGCCCGCTCGCGGTAAGCGTTGGCGATCACCACGCTCAGGCACACGGTCAGCACCTGCATGCCGGCGAACGCGCCCAGCGCGACCAGTTCTTCCGAGTCGGCGGGCAGCTGGGTGATCACTGGAAGTCGGCCTGCCCTGCTGCCGCGACCGGCACGCTGGATGGCGACGGCGCGACCGGCACCGGATAGGCCATGGCGGGGACGCCCGGCGGCGGCAGGTTGCCCCGGCCGACGGCGCCGCCCGCGGGCAGTTCCACATGCACGCGATGGGGCACGCGCCCGTTGCCCACGACCGACGGCGGCTTGAGCATCGTGTACAGCTGCATCACCGTCTTCACGTAGTTCTGCGTTTCGCGGTAGTTCGGGATCTTGTTGCCCGCGCGCTGCACGGCGCCCTCGCCCGCGTTGTACGCGGCGAGCGCGAGCTCCACCTGGCCGGGGAAGAGGTCGAGCAGGTAGCGCAGGTAACGCGTGCCGGCCTTGATGTTGGTGCGCGGATCGTGCAGCTTCTTCTCGACGGGCGACTTCTTGTCCGAAGTCACGCCGTAGCGCTGCGCGGTGGCGGGCATGACCTGCATCAGGCCGACGGCGCCCTTGGGGGAGACCGCGCTGGAGTCGAAGCCCGATTCCGTCGCGATCAAGGCCTTCAGCAGCTCGTAGTCGATGCCCTGGTCGCGCGAGGCCTCGCGCAAGTGGTGCTGCACCTGCTTGAAGCCCTGCGACACCTCGAAGAACGCGATCAGCTTGGGCGCCGCCGTGGGCACCGCGACTTCGCGCGGCGTCTTGAGGCCGCGCGCGGTGTCGAAACTTTCGCCGCCGCGAAAGAAGAGTTCATAACGTTCGTCGACCTTGTCCGCCGCGAAGTGCGCGACGCCCTTCCCGTCCACCCATCCCCACACCTCGGCATGTGCTGCCGGCGCCATCGCCGCCGCGAGCAAGGCTCCCGCGCACCAGAATTTGAGACGCAACGATGCCTTCATGCGCGCAGCTCCAGCCCCAGACCGCGGCGGCCGACGAATTCGGGTTGCAGCATCGACATCACGATCAGCGTTTCATAGCCGCCCTGCACCTTGACGGCATCGCGCAGTTGGCCTTCGACCACGAAGCCTTCGCTATCGTAGAGCGCTTTCGCGCGGGAGTTGCCGGCTTTCACGTCCAGGAAGAGGCGGTGCGCGCCCAGGTCGTCGAACGCGACGCGCTTGGCCACGCGCAGCGCGGCACGGCCGAACCCTGCGCCCTTCGCGCGCACGACCATGCGCTTGAGCTCGAGCGACTGGTTCTGGCTGCGGCACCCGATGAGGATCAGGAAGCCCACGGCCTCGAGGTCCGGGCCGCCTTCGATGATGAAGTGGCGAAAGTCCGGGAAGCGGATGGCGGCCTCGTGCTGGGTCTGCTCCCAGGGCGTGATGTGCGCGAGGTTTTCGGGGTCCTGTTCGAGCGAGACGACGAACTGCAGGTCGCTGCTCATCGTCGGCCGCAGGCGCACGCGCGCCGTGGTGCGGTCGGGGGAGCTGGCGGCGAAGTTGGCGGCGGTCATGTCAGGTTCGTTTTGGGCAAGGTCAGATATCTATGTCCACCGCATCGCCGTGGAGTTCCATCAATTCGCGGCGGGCGGCGGCTTCGCCCTTGCCCATGAGCTTGGTGATGAGGTTCTCGGTGGCCGCGAAATCCATCGCGCCCAGGTGAACGGGAAGCAGGCGGCGGGTGTCCGGGTTCAGCGTGGTGTCCCACAGCTGCTCCGCGCTCATCTCGCCCAGCCCCTTGAACCGGCTGATGCTCCACGCCCCTTCGCGCACCCCTTCCTTGCGCAGTTTGTCCAAGATAGCGGTCAATTCGCCTTCGTCAAGGGCATATGTCTTGGAAGCGGGCTTTTTCCCACGGGCCGGTGCATCCACACGGAAGAGCGGCGGCCGGGCCACATACACATTGCCCGATTCGATGAGCTTGGGAAAGTGGCGGAAGAACAAGGTCAGCAGCAGCACCTGGATGTGCGAGCCATCCACGTCGGCGTCCGACAGGATGCAGATCTTGCCGTAGCGCAGGCCCGAAAGGTCGGGTGTGTCGTCGGGGCCGTGCGGGTCCACGCCGATGGCGACCGCGATGTCGTGGATCTCGGTGTTCGCGAAGAGGCGGTCGCGCTCGACCTCCCAGGTGTTGAGCACCTTGCCGCGCAGCGGCAGGATGGCCTGGCATTCCTTGTCGCGGCCCATCTTGGCGCTGCCGCCGGCGGAGTCGCCCTCGACGAGGAACACCTCGTTGTGGCTCGTGTCCTTGCTCTCGCAATCGGTGAGCTTGCCGGGAAGCACCGCGACGCCCGAGCCCTTGCGCTTTTCCACCTTCTGGCCCGCGCGCTGGCGGCTTTGCGCGGCCTTGATCGCGAGCTCCGCGAGCTTGCGGCCGTATTCCACGTGATGGTTGAGCCACAGCTCCATGGCCGGCCGCACGAAGCTCGACACGAGGCGCACGGCGTCACGCGAGTTCAGCCGTTCCTTGATCTGGCCCTGGAACTGCGGGTCCAGCACCTTGGCGGACAGCACGTAAGAGGCCCGCGCGAACACGTCTTCCGGCAGCAGCTTGACGCCCTTGGGCAGCAGCGAATGCAGGTCGACGAAGCTCTTCACCGCGTTGAACAGGCCGTCGCGCAGGCCCGATTCGTGCGTGCCGCCCGCGCTCGTGGGGATCAGGTTGACGTAGCTTTCGCGCACCGGCTGGCCGTCTTCGGTGAAGGCCACGCACCACTGCGCGCCCTCGCCCTCGGCGAAGTTGTCGTTGTTCTGCGCGAAGCCCTCGCCTTCGAAGAGCGGGATCACCGGGTCGCCGGTGAGCGTCTGCATGAGGTAGTCGCGCAGGCCGCCCTTGTACTGCCAGCTCTGCGTTTCCTTCGTCTTCTCGTTGACGAGGGAGACGGTGACGCCGGGCATCAGCACCGCCTTGCTGCGCAGCAGGTGCGCGAGCTCGTTCATCGGCAACTGGCTGGACTCGAAGTACTTCGCATCGGGCCACGCGCGCACCGTCGTGCCCTGGCGGCGGTCGCCCTCCTGCATCTTGCGCAGTTCCAGCTTCTCGATCACGTCGCCGCCGGAGAAGGCGAGGCGCGCGACCTGGCCTTCGCGGTGCGTGGTGACTTCCAGCCGTTTCGACAGCGCGTTCGTCACGGAGACGCCGACACCGTGCAGGCCGCCCGAGAAGCTGTAGGCGCCGCCCTTGCCCTTGTCGAACTTGCCGCCGGCGTGCAGGCGGGTATAGACGAGCTCGATGACGGGGGCCTTTTCGTCCGGGTGGAGCCCGAAGGGGATGCCGCGGCCGTCGTCCTCGATGCTGATCGAACCGTCCGTGTGCAGCGTCGTCTTGATGCGCTTGCCGTGGCCGGCCAGGGCTTCGTCCGCCGCGTTGTCGATCACTTCCTGGATGACGTGCAGCGGGTTGTCGGTACGCGTGTACATGCCGGGCCGCTGCTTGACGGGCTCGAGGCCCTTGAGCACGCGGATCGAACCTTCGGAATAGTCGGACGGGGGTTTGGTGGCCATGGGAGGGGGATTGTAGTCGGGCGGCGCAGCAACACTGTATGCGCATACAGATCGAGCGAAATGGGACCGCGCCAGCGAAGTATTCGGCCTTTGGATAAAGTCGCCCGATGCAATCGACCGCAGTCCCCCAGAAGCTTTCCATGTCGCAGGTGCTGGTCTGCGGCGCGATGATCGTCACGCTCTCCATGGGCATCCGGCACGGCTTCGGCCTCTGGCTGCAGCCGATCACGCAGGCGCAGGGCTGGGACCGCGGCACCTTCGCGCTGGCCCTCGCCATCCAGAACCTCTCCTGGGGCATCTTCGGCATCTTCGCGGGCATGCTCGCCGACCGGCTCGGCGCGTTCCGGGTGCTGGTGGGTGGCGCGGTGCTCTACGGGCTGGGCCTGGCCGGCATGGCCCTGTCCACGGACAAGCTCACCTTCATGCTGACGACCGGCGTGCTCATCGGGGCGGCGCAGGCCGGCACGACCTACGCGGTGGTCTACGGGATCATCGGGCGCCAGATCGACCCTGCCAAGCGCTCCTGGGCGATGGGCGTCGCGGCGGCGGCAGGCTCCTTCGGCCAGTTCCTGATGGTGCCCGTGGAAGGCTTCCTCATCTCGGGCTTCGGCTGGCAGCAGGCGCTGCTGACGCTCGCGGTGTTCGTGGTGCTGATCGCCCCGCTCGCCTTCGGCTTGCGAGAGCCCGGCTTCAGCGGCGGCGTCGCGCCGGCGCGCGAGCAGTCCATCGGCCAGGCACTGCGCGAAGCCTTCAAGTACCCGAGCTTCCAGCTGCTCATGGCGGGCTACTTCGTCTGCGGCTTCCAGGTCGTGTTCATCGGCGTGCACATGCCCAGCTACCTCAAGGACAAGGGCCTGTCGCCGCAAGTGGCCAGCTACGCGCTGGCGCTGATCGGCCTGTTCAACGTGTTCGGCACCTACATCGCGGGCACGCTCGGCCAGAAGCTGGCGCGCCGCAAGCTCCTCGCCGCGATCTACCTGGGGCGCGCCGTGGCGATCGCCCTCTTCCTGTGGGTCCCGATCTCGCCGCTCACCGTGTACGTGTTCGCCAGCGTGATGGGCCTGCTGTGGCTCTCCACCGTCCCGCCGACGAATGCGACGGTTGCGCAGATCTTCGGCGTGGCCCACCTGTCCATGCTGGGCGGCTTCGTGTTCTTCAGCCACCAGATCGGCTCTTTCCTGGGCGTGTGGCTGGGCGGCTTCCTGTACGACCGCACGGGCAGCTACGACATCGTCTGGTACATCTCCATCGCCCTCGGCGTCTTCGCGGCGCTCATCAACCTGCCGGTGCGCGAAACACCGATCGTGCGCGGTTCGCCGCAGGCGGCATGACGCAGCGGGGCAAGAAGCTGCTGGGTTACGGCGCGGCCATCGCCGTGCTCCTGGCAGTGTTTGCCCTGTACACGCGCCCCCTGATCCTCGTCACACTCGCCGACCAACTCTGGGCGTGCTTCAACTGACATGAAAGTCTTCGTCATCACCGGCGCCTCCGACGGGATCGGCGCCGAAATCGCTCGCCAGCTCGCCGCGAAACACGGGGCGCAGGCGGCGCTGGTCCTCGCGGCACGCAGCGACCCGAAGCTGCGCGCCGTGGCGAAGGACTGCGAATCGCAGGGGGCCCAGACGCTCACCGTGGCCCTGGACATCGCGAGCGAGACGCGTTGCCGCTCGCTCATCGAGCAGGCACTGGACAGGTTCCACCGCATCGACGCGCTGATCAACAACGCGGGCATCTCGGCGCAGGCGCTGTTCTCCGACGTGACGGCTGAAGACCTGCACTGGTACGAAGACCTGATGAAGGTGAACCTGTGGGGCAGCGTGTGGTGCACGCATGCGGCGCTGCCCGCGCTGAAGGAAAGTCGGGGGCACATCGTCGCGGTGTCGTCGCTCGCCGGGCTGGTCGGCGTGCCCGGACGGACGGCGTACAGCGCGACCAAGTTCGCGATGACCGGTTTCTTCGAGGCGCTGCGGGCGGAACTCAAGTCCACCGGCATCAGCGTCACCACCGCGTACCCGGGGGTCGTGGCCACCGCCATTCGCCACCGCGGCTACAACGCGCAGGGACAACCCGCCGGCTCCAGCGGGCTGAAGGAAGACGACGCCATGCCGGTCGAGGAATGCGCGCGCCTGATCATCGACGGCATGAACGGCCGCAAGCGCGAGGTCGTGATGACGGGCAAGGGCAAGCTGGGACGCTTCGTCAAGCTGGTCGCGCCCGGCCTGGTCGAGAACATGGCCCTGGCGGCCCTCAAAGACGAGGTCAAACCGCATTGACCGCCGCGCTGCACGGCACGCAAGCCGCATCCGATTGGGTCAAGCGCTGGGCGCATCTCGTGCCCGCGGGCCAGCCGGTGCTCGACGTCGCATGCGGTGCGGGACGGCACATGCGGCATTTCGCGGCCCTGGGCCATCCGGTGACGGGCGTGGACCACTCGCCCGAGGCCATCGCGGTGGCCGGCGCCGCCGGTGAAGCGGTTCTGGCCGACATCGAAAACGGCCCCTGGCCCTTCGCGGGGCGCAGCTTCGGCGGCGTGGTCGTCACCCATTACCTCTGGCGTCCACTGATGCCCACCCTCCTGGAAAGCGTCGCGCCCGGCGGCGCGCTGATCTACGAAACCTTCGCGGCGGGCAACGGGACCGTCGGCAAACCGTCCCGCCCCGACTTCCTGCTGCGGCCGGGTGAATTGCTCGACGCCTGCGCCGCGCTGCGCGTGGTGGGCTACGAAGACGGCTTCCTGGACACGCCTCCCCGGTTCATCCAGCGCATCGCCGCCGTCCGGCCCGCGCCGGGTGAACCAATGGCCCGTCACCGGCTCTAGTTAGAATCCCCCTTTGCCGAGCGTATTTCCGCAAGCGCATATTTCAAATACACCGGACATGACACCGATTACTGGCAGCATCGTGGCGCTGGTCACCCCGATGCACGACGACGGCAGCGTCGACTACCCGGCCCTGCGCAAGCTGATCGACTGGCACATCGCCGAAGGCACGGACTGCATCGGCGTCGTGGGCACCACCGGCGAATCGCCGACCGTCAACGTCGAAGAGCACCAGGAGATCATCCGCGTCTCCGTGGAGCAGGCGGCCAGGCGCGTGCCGATCATGGCCGGCTGCGGCGCCAACTCCACCGCCGAAGCGATCGAGCTCGCGAAGTTCGCGAAGAAGGTCGGCGCGGATTGCCAGCTGCAGGTCGTGCCCTACTACAACAAGCCCACGCAGGAAGGGCAATACCAGCACTTCAAGGCGATCGCCGAGGCCGTGGGCGACCTCCCCATCGTCCTGTACAACGTTCCCGGCCGCACCGTGGCCGATCTGCTGCACGACACCGTGCTGCGCCTCGCGCAGGTGCCCGGCATCGTCGGCATCAAGGAAGCGACCGGCAACATCGAGCGTGCGCAGTGGCTGATCCGCGACGTGCCCAAGGGCTTCGCGGTGTACTCCGGCGACGACCCGACCGCCGTGGCGCTGATGCTGTGCGGCGGCCAGGGCAACGTGAGCGTGACGGCCAACATTGCGCCGCGCCTCATGCACGAACTCTGCGTGGCCGCGATCGCCGGGAACGCGCGCGCCGCGATGGAAATCCAGCGCAAGCTGATGCCGGTGCACCGCCACCTCTTCGTGGAATCGAACCCGATCCCGCTGAAATGGGCGATGGCGCGCATGGGCCTCATCCAGGGCGCGATGCGCCTGCCGATGACGCCGCTGTCGGCCTCCAACGAACCCGTGGTCGAAGCGGCGCTGCGCGCCGCCGGCCTGCTGGCCTGACCCAAATCGATACTTACCCTCGAGGGGATGACGTGAACCTATCCGGAAAATTCGGGCTGCTGGCCCTGTGTGCCGCGCTCTCGGCCTGCTCGGTCTTCCAGAGCGAGAAGATCGACTACAAGAGCGCCGGCAAGGCGGGCTCGCTGGAGGTGCCGCCCGACCTGACGCAGCTCTCTCGCGATTCGCGCTACAACATCCCCGGCGGCGCGGTGACGGCCAGCGGCTTCGCCGTCGGCCAGGCCGCCCCGAGCCTGCCCACCGCGGCCTCGACGCTCGGCGACGTGCGCATCGAGCGCGTGGGCAACACCCGCTTCCTCGTGGTCAACCGCCCGGCCGACCAGCTGTGGAACCCGATCCGCGAGTTCTGGCAGGAAAGCGGCTTCCTTCTCGCGCTCGACGAATCGAACCTCGGCATCATGGAAACCGACTGGGCCGAGAACCGCGCGAAGATCCCGCAGGACTTCATCCGCAACACGCTCGGCAAGCTGTTCGACTCGCTCTATTCCACCTCCGAGCGCGACCGCTTCCGCACGCGGCTGGAGCGTACCGCCAACGGCGGCACCGAGATCTACCTGAGCCACCGCGGCATGATCGAGGTGTACAACAACAACCAGAAGGACCAGACGGTCTGGCAGCCGCGCCCGAACGATCCGGAACTGGAAGCCGAATTCCTGCGCCGCCTGATGATCAAGCTGGGCGTGCCGCAGGAGCAGACGAAGACGCTCGTGGCGAGCGCGCCCGCCAAGCCGACGTCGCGCATCGCGAACGTGGGCGGCACGCCGGTGATCCAGATCGACGACGGCTTCGACCGCGCATGGCGCCGTGTCGGCCTGTCGCTGGACCGCACGGGCTTCACGGTGGAAGACCGCGACCGCGCGCAGGGCACGTACTTCGTACGCTACGTCGCGCCGAGCGCCGACAAGAAGGACAAGGGCTTCCTCGCGAAACTCTTCAGCGGCTCCGACAAGGGCGAGCCGCCGATCAAGTACCGCATCAGCGTGAAGAGCCAGGGGGAGTCCACCACGGTCTCCGTGCTGAACGCCAGCGGCGCGCCGGAAGCTTCGGCCAACGCGCAACGCATCGTGCAAGTCATCGCCGATGACCTCAAGTGAGTGCTGCGCTTCAAGAGCCTAGGTAGCGGCAGCTCCGGCAACGCTACCGTCCTCCAGGGACGCGACGGCACGTCGCTCACGCACGTGCTCGTCGACTGCGGCCTCGGTATCCGCCAGCTGGAAAAGCGGCTGGGCACCGCGGGCATGTTGCCCGACCAGGTCGACGCCATCTTCATCACGCATGAACATGCCGACCACATCGGCTGCGCGCGCCAGTTCGCGCTGCGCGAGCGCATCCCGGTGTGGATGAGCCACGGCACCTACGCCGCCATCGGCGAGCCGGACTTCCAGGGCTTGTTGCGTATCGCCTGCGACGGGCAGGCGATGGAAATCGGCGCGCTGCGCATCACTCCGTTCACCGTGCCGCACGACGCGCGCGAGCCTTTGCAGCTCAGCTGCACCGATGGCGCGACGCGCCTGGGCGTACTCACCGACCTGGGCCACGCGAGCAGCCATGTGCTGCAGCACCTGTCGGGCTGCGGCACCTTGCTGCTGGAGTGCAACCACGATCCGGCGATGCTCGCGGCCTCGAGCTATCCGCCCTTCCTCAAGCGCCGCGTGGGTGGCGCATGGGGCCATCTCGCCAACGAAGCGGCAGCGGAAATCGCGCAGGCGATGCTGCCATTGGGGCTGAAACAGGTGATGGCCGCGCACCTGAGCGAGCAGAACAACCGTCCGGAACTCGCGCGGCGTGCGTTGTCCGCGGCGCTGGGCTGCGGCGACGCGGATGTCCTCGTGGCGGACGGCCCGAGCGGCGGCGCGTGGGTCACCTGTTGAGCAGGCCCGGTGCCGCCGCGTGCTGACGGACGCCTGACCCGCAAAAACAAAAAAGCCGCCCGAGGGCGGCTTTTTTGCGAACCGAACAAATCGATTACTTCTTGCCGGAAGCAGCAGCGGCAGACGTAGCGGCGTCCGTTGCAGCCTTGGCAGCGGCGTCGGCCGAGCTGGAAGCAGCAGCGGCAGCGCCGGAAGCGGCAGCAGCAGCGCCCGAAGCGGCGTCGGCAGCCGGGGCGGCCGGAGCAGGCGCGGGAGCGGGTGCCGGGGCAGCAGCGGGAGCGGGAGCCGGGGCAGGCGCCGGCTCTTCCTTCTTGCCGCAGGCGGCCAGGGCTGCGGCTGCAATCAGGGTCGCCAGGACGAGCGATTTCTTCATTTCAAAGTTTCCTTTTATGGGGACAGAAAAAACAATTTCCGGAAATTGTCAGTGCCGCCGGAATGGCGGCTTTGACCGAGCAACAAGGACTCGAGCTCTTGTTGATCAGCCGCAAATTATATGCCGAATAAATCAAGCCCCTGCTTACCCTGATAGCAGCAGACGCCGCGACGGATGAGCTCAGCGCAACTAGAGGCCGAGGGTGGTCGACGGAAACGAAGGGCTGCTCTTTTGCAGCCACTCCTGCAAATTTTCCCGCAGGAGCACGCGGCGCTCGGGCTCGGAGCCGCTGTAGCCGTTGCTGCGTTCGGGGTCGATGCGCTGCATCACCCAACCCGGGCTCCAGATCGCGCTCGGCAGGTCGAGCGCGTCCGCGGATGCGCAGGCGCGCGCCTCGATGATGTGCGCCCACGTGCGGCGCCAGGTCACGAAGCGCGCGTGCCGGCGGATCACGTCGTCCCAGCTCTTGGCGACAAGCGTGCAGCGCCGGCCCGAGGCCGACCAGGCCTGCAGCGACTCGGCGACGGCGCGCTCGCCTAGCGGCCAGTCCGCGAAGGTCGCGTCGCACAGGATGATCTCGCGCCAGCCTTCGCGCGCCGCGCAGGCGAGCGCGTCGCGCACGAGCTGCTGGAAGTCCTTGCGCCCCTCGAAGCGGCCCGACGGCAGGGCCGCTGCATTTCCATCTTCAGGATTCATGATCGACCTCCGGAGTGGACCCAGCCCGACTCGCGCCACGACGCGAGCAGCGCGAGCGCGCCTTCGCTCGCGCGCGCGAGGTCGGGTTCGGCCAGGTGGCGTTCGTCGGCGAGGCGCCGCATCAGCTGCGCATCGCGCCCCGATGCGAGGTAGCCCTCGCCGTTGATGAACACGTGCTTCGCGTCGTACATCATGCGCGTGCGGCGGTCGAGCGTCACGCGCCGCATGCGTCCGCGCGCCGCCCGCGGTTCGAACCACACGCTCGCCTTCGGCTCGGTCAGGTATTCGCCCAGGGCGCGCGCAGCGGACAGCGGGTCATCGAGCGCCGCACGCAGGGCATCGCGCGCGAAGCCCTGCAGTGCGGACGGGATCTCCCCCGGCGTCGCCGTGGCGTCCTGCGTGCGGTCGGCATAGAGCGTGGCCGGCATGTCCTCGGCCTCATCGGCGATGCGCTGCAGCAGCTCGCGCGCGAGCTCGGCGCGTGTGGGCGCTCGAAAGCCGATGGAGTAGGTCTGGCATTCCCCCTGCGCGACGCCGTCGTGCGCATAGCGCGGCGGCAGGTAGAGCATGTCCCCGGGCTCGAGCACGTACTCCTCCTCGGGCTCGAAGTTCGCGAGGATCTTGAGCGGGGCGCCCTCCTGCAGGGACAGGTCCTTCTGGCGTCCGATGCGCCAGCGGCGCCGCCCCTGCGCCTGCAGCAGGAAGACGTCGTAGCTGTCGAAGTGCGGCCCCACGCCGCCGCCGTCGGACGCCCAGCTGATCATCAGGTCGTCGAGCCGCGCCTGCGGCACGAAGCGGAAACGCGACAGCAATTCGTCGGCGGCATCGAGGTGGAGGTCCACACCTTGCACCAGCATCGTCCAGCCCGCGCGCGACAGCGGCGGCAGGGAGCGCCGCGCGAGCGGCCCGCGCCGCATCGCCCAGCCCTTGGCGGTCTGCGCGATCAGCCGCGACTCCACGTCCTCGCGCGACGCGAGTTCGAACAACGCGGAGCGATCGAGCAGTGGCTGGAAATGCGGCACTGCGCCGCGCACGAGCAGCGGCTTTTTCTGCCAGTGCCGTTTCATGAACTGGCCGGCCGTGAGGCCGCCCAGGAGGGGAAGGGGTTGTGTCGTATCCATGGAGAACTGCGACAATTCTCCTATGGAAATCACACCGCAATGCGTCGTCGCGCTGACATGGACGCTCAAGGACACCTTGGGCGAGGTGCTCGACCAGCTCGATGACCCCGTCGAATTCCTCGTGGGCGGCAGCGACCTCCTGCCGAAAATCGAGGAGGCGTTGCAGGGCCACGGCCCCGGGGCGAAGATCGACCTGCACCTGGAGCCCGAGGAAGCTTTCGGCGATTACGACGAACAGCTCGTCTTCCTCGAGTCGCGCGACATCTTCCCGGACTTGCTGGAAGAAGGCATGACCTTCGAGGGCATGCCGCCCGGCGCAAAGACACAGGCGCCCGCAGACGTCATCTACACGGTGACGGAAATCTATCCGGAGCACGTGGTGCTCGATGGCAACCATCCGCTCGCCGGGATCGCGATCCGGCTCGCGCTGAAAGTCCAGTCGGTTCGCGAAGCGACCGAGGAAGAAATCGGCCGCGGCACGACGGGCACCGCCTTCTTCCAGGTGAAATGAAAAAGGGGCCGCGAGGCCCCTTTTTCCAGCACGCCGGGCATCAGCCCATGTAGATCATGCCGTTTTCGATGCGCACGCGGTCGCCGGCACGCAGGTCGCCGGTGGCGTTCACGTCGTACGTGCGCAGGGCGCCGCTGTCCGTCTGCACGGTCACGCGGTACACGGGGTAGGAGGCGTTGTAGCCGCCGCGGTCGCTGTTGCGCGCGACGTTGTTGCCCACCACCGCACCGGCCGTGGCGCCGAGCACCGTGGCCGCGGCGCGGCCGCTGCCGCCGCCGATGGTGTTGCCCAGCAGGCCGCCCACCACCGCACCGATCACGGTGCCCGCGGCGCTGCGGTTGGGCGAGTAGCTGCCCTGGCCATTGCTGATCAGCGACACGTTGGTCACGCGGCCCCATTCCACGCCGGCGACCGGCTGGACGGGATACTGGCCGTACGGATAGGCGCCGGCCGGATAGGTCTGGTAGACCTCGGTGCGGTTCGCCGACGACACGGGATAGTTGTTCGGGCCGTACGGGTCGGGCGTGCCGCAGGCGGACAGGCCGGCAGCCAGTGCGACGGCACCGGCGATGGAGGCGAGACGGATGTTTTTCATGTGGATCTCCTTGGGGTTCAAGTTATGGTTGAGGATCAGGCGCGCGTGATGGTGCCGTTTTCGATGCGCACGCGGTCGCCGATGCGCAGGTCTCCGGTCGCGGGCAGGTCGAGCGTGCGCCAGCCTGCGGTTTCGGATTGGATGGTGATGCGGTAGGCGCCGGCTACCGGCGACTCGATGCTGGTGATGCGGCCGTACTCCGCGGCTGCCACGGGGACGGTGACCACGGTAGCAGCCGGGGCGGCCACCTGGGGATACGAATTGACGACGACCGGGCGCGAGGTGCAGGCCGAGAGAACCGCGGCCAGCGCGGCGCACGAAGCGATCGTTGCGAGTCGGTAGGAACGCATGGGTTTTCTCCTTGCTTCTGGTTCGTGGCGCAGCGCAGCCGCCGGCCTTGTCGAACCATTAGAGGATCCGCGCGCGATGCCTCGGCGGCAGGCAATGCCGCGCATGGCTGTAGGAAGCACTTCCTACAGTTGTAGGAAGCCGTGGATGAGCCGGGCAGCGGCGCTGCTCAGCCCTTTCCGGTGGAGCCGTATCCGCCCTCCCCGCGCTGCGACGGCGGAAATTCGGCAACCACGTTGAACTCGGCCTGCACCACGGGAACGATGATGAGCTGCGCGAGCCGCTCCATCGGCTGCAGCGTGAACTCGACGTCGCTGCGGTTCCAGGCGCTCACCATGAGCTGCCCCTGGTAGTCGCTGTCGATGAGCCCGACGAGGTTGCCGAGCACGATGCCGTGCTTGTGGCCCAGGCCCGAGCGCGGCAGGATCATCGCGGCGTAGCCCGGGTCCCGGATCCAGATGGAAATGCCGGTCGGCACGAGACGCCACGCATTCGGCTCGAGCGTGAGGGGGCCGTCCATGCAGGCGCGCAGGTCGAGGCCGGCACTGCCGGGCGTCGCATAGGCAGGGAGCTGATCCGTCATCCGCGGATCGAGGATCTTCACGTCGATTTTCATAGTCGGTCGGCGATTTCGGCCACGAGGCGGCGGGCCAGTTCGAGTTTGGAGGCGCGCGGCACTTCCCGTGTGCCCTTCGCGTCCACGAGGAGCAAGGCATTGTCGTCCGCCCCGAACGTGGCCGGGCCGATGTTCCCCACCAGCAGCGGCACGCCCTTGCGCACGCGCTTGGCCTGGGCATTGGATTCGAGGTCGTGGCTTTCGGCCGCGAAGCCCACGCAGAACAGCGCCCCGGACTCCGCGCGCGCGGACTTCGCGAGGGTCGCGAGGATGTCGGGGTTCTCGGTGAATTCGAGCTGCGGCGTCTTGCCGGAGCCGTCTTTCTTGATCTTCTGGTCGCTCGCGCTGGAAGGCCGCCAATCGGCGACGGCCGCGGTCGCGATGAAGATGTCGGCGGATTGCGCCGCGGGCACCGTCGCCTGCAGCATGTCCTGCGCGGACCGCACGTCGATGCGCGTGACGCCACGCGGCGTCGCGAGGCTCACGGGCCCTGCGACCAGCGTCACGTTCGCCCCGGCTTCGCGCGCCGCGCGCGCGATCGCGAATCCCATCTTCCCGCTCGACAGGTTGGTGATGCCGCGCACGGGATCGATCGCCTCGAACGTGGGGCCGGCGGTCACGAGGACGCGTTTGCCGGCGAGCCGCTTGGGCTGGAAGAACGCGACGATGTCCTCCAGCAGTTCCGGCGGCTCCAGCATGCGGCCGTCGCCGGTCTCGCCGCAGGCCTGGAAGCCCGAGCCCACGCCCAGGATGTGCGCGCCGTCGGCAGCGAGTTGCGCCAAGTTGCGCTGCGTGGCCGGATGCGCCCACATCTCGCGGTTCATCGCGGGGGCGAGAAGCAGCGGCACCGTGGCGATGGGCCGCGCGAGGCACATCAGCGAGAGCAGCTCGTCGGAGCGGCCGTGCAAGAGCTTGGCCATGAAGTCCGCGCTGCACGGCGCCACGATGATCGCATCGGCTTCGCGCGAGAGGTTGATGTGCGGCATGTTGTTCGGCTCGCGCGCATCCCACTGCGAGCCGTAGACCGGGCGGCCCGACAGCGCCTGCATCGTGACCGGCGTGATGAACTGCTCCGCCGCCTCGGTCATGACGACCTGCACGGTGGCGCCCTGCTTGATGAGGGCCCGGCACAGCTCGGCCGCCTTGTAGCAGGCGATGCCCCCACTCAAGCCGAGGACGAAGTGCTTGCCTGCGAGGTCGTTCATGGCGGGAATGTAGCAGGTGAGGCGACAGGCACCGGCCCTCCACGTATAATTCCGCTTTACCACCTCCCGGAAGCTCGACTTCCGGCATGACATGACCAAATTCGTCTTCGTCACAGGCGGTGTGGTGAGCTCCCTCGGCAAGGGGATCGCCTCAGCCTCCCTCGCAGCGATTCTTGAATCGCGCGGCCTCAAAGTCACTCTCATCAAGCTGGATCCGTACATCAACGTCGATCCGGGCACCATGTCCCCCTTCCAGCACGGCGAGGTCTTCGTGACCGACGACGGCGCCGAAACGGACCTCGACCTGGGCCACTACGAGCGCTTCGTCACCACCCGCATGGGCAAGGTGAACAACTTCACCACCGGCAAGATCTACCAGTCGGTGCTGGAGAAGGAGCGCCGCGGCGACTACCTCGGCAAGACCGTACAGGTCATCCCGCACATCACCAACGAGATCCAGGAATTCATCAAGCGCGGCGCGCGCTTCGGCGAACCCGGCGCGGCGGATGTCGCGATCGTGGAGATCGGCGGCACGGTGGGCGACATCGAATCCCTGCCCTTCCTCGAAGCCGCGCGGCAGATGAGCCTGCGCATGGGCGCGAACAACACGGCCTTCGTGCACCTCACCTACGTCCCCTGGATTGCCGCCGCCGGCGAGCTCAAGACCAAGCCGACGCAGCACACGGTGCAGAAGCTGCGCGAGATCGGTATCTCCGCCGACGCGCTGCTGTGCCGCGCCGACCGCGCCATCCCCGAGGACGAGCGCGCGAAGATCTCCCTGTTCACCAACGTCGCCGAATGGGGCGTGATCTCCATGTGGGACGTGAACACGATCTACAAGGTCCCGCGCATGCTGCACGAGCAGGGCCTCGACGGCCTCATCTGCGACAAGCTGCGCCTGAACACACCGCCGGCCAACCTCAAGCGCTGGGACGAGCTCGTGTACGAAACCGAGCATCCGCAGGGCGAAGTCACCATCGCCATGGTCGGCAAGTACGTCGACCTGTCGGACAGCTACAAGTCGCTCAACGAAGCGCTGCGCCATGCGGGCATGAAGAACCATGTGCGCGTGAAGATCGACTACCTCGATTCCGAAACCATCACCTCCGAAACCCTGCCCAAGCTCGCCAAGTACGACGCCGTGCTGGTCCCGGGCGGCTTCGGCAAGCGCGGCATCGAAGGCAAGATCGCCGCGGCCCGCTACGCCCGCGAGCACCAGGTGCCCTACCTGGGCATCTGCCTGGGCATGCAGGTCGCCACGATCGAATACGCCCGCGACGTCGCGGGCCTGCAGGACGCCAACAGCACCGAATTCGAACCCGACACGCCCCACCCGGTGATCGCACTGATCACGGAGTGGAAGGACGCCGACGGCACCATCAAGACGCGCGACGCCAACTCCGACCTCGGCGGCACCATGCGCCTGGGCGCGCAGAGCTCCGACGTCGCGCGGGGCACGCTCGCGCACAAGATCTATGGCGACGTGGTGACCGAGCGCCATCGCCACCGCTACGAAGCCAACGTCAATTACCTCAACAAGCTGCGCCAGGCGGGGCTCGTGATCTCCGCGCTCACGCAGCGCGAGCAGCTCACCGAGATCGTCGAGCTGCCCCAGGACGTCCACCCCTGGTTCATGGGCGTGCAGTTCCACCCCGAGTTCAAGTCGACCCCCTGGGACGGCCACCCGCTCTTCAACTCGTTCATCAAGGCGGCGCTGGATCACCAGGCCGCGGGGAACAAGTCGTTGAAGGCGGTGGCCTGACATGAAGCTCTGCCACTTCGACATCGGGCTGGACAAGCCGTTCTTCCTGATCGCCGGCCCCTGCGTCGTCGAGTCCGAGCAGCTTCAGATGGACACCGCCGGCGCCCTCAAGGAAATCACCGCGTCGCTCGGCATCCCCTTCATCTTCAAGAGCAGCTACGACAAGGCCAACCGCACCTCGGGCTCCAGCTTTCGCGGCCCGGGCATGCAGAAGGGCCTGGAGATCCTCGCGAAGGTGAAGAAGGATCTCGGCCTGCCCATCCTCACCGACGTCCACTCGGAAGCCGAGATCGCCGAAGTGTCCAAGGTGGTGGATGTCTTGCAGACGCCCGCCTTCCTGTGCCGCCAGACCGACTTCATCCGCGCCGTCGCCCAATCGGGCCGTCCCGTGAACATCAAGAAGGGCCAGTTCCTCGCGCCGCACGAGATGAAGAACGTGATCGACAAGGCCCGTGCCGCCGCGAAGGAAAAGGGCCTGCCCGAAGACAGCTTCATGGCGTGCGAGCGCGGTGCGAGCTTCGGCTACAACAACCTCGTCTCGGACATGCGCTCGCTCGCGATCATGCGCGAGACCGGCGCGCCGGTCGTCTTCGACGCCACCCATTCCGTGCAATTGCCCGGCGGCCAGGGCACGAGCTCCGGCGGCCAGCGCGAGATGGTGCCGGTGCTCGCGCGCGCGGCCATCGCCGTCGGCGTGGCGGGCGTGTTCATGGAAACGCACCCCGACCCGGCCAAGGCCCTGAGCGACGGCCCCAACGCGGTGCCGCTCAAGCACATGAAGGCGCTGCTCGAAACCCTCGTCGCGCTCGACCGCGTCACCAAGAAAAACGGCTTCCTGGAAAACAGCTTCCAGGCCTGAACGCATCCACAACCTTGAAGAAGAGAACCCTGCATGAGCGCTATCGTTGACATCGTCGGCCGCGAGATCCTGGACTCGCGCGGCAACCCCACCGTCGAATGCGACGTGCTGCTGGAATCGGGCACCATGGGCCGTGCCGCGGTCCCGTCGGGCGCCTCCACCGGCGCACGCGAAGCCATCGAACTGCGCGACGGCGACAAGTCGCGCTACGGCGGCAAGGGCGTGCTCAAGGCCGTCGAGCACATCAACACCGAGATTTCCGAGGCCGTGCTGGGCCTCGACGCCTCCGAGCAGGCGTTCCTCGACAAGACCCTCATCGACCTCGACGGAACCGACTTCAAGAGCCGCCTGGGCGCCAACGCGACCCTCGCCGTCTCCATGGCGGTGGCCCGCGCGGCCGCCGAGGAATCCGGCCTGCCGCTGTACCGCTACTTCGGCGGCATGGGCGGCATGCAGCTGCCCGTGCCGATGATGAACGTCGTCAACGGCGGCGCGCACGCGAACAACAACCTCGACCTGCAGGAGCTCATGATCATCCCCGTGGGCGCGCCGAGCTTTCGCGAAGCGCTGCGCTACGGCGCGGAAGTGTTCCATGCGCTCAAGAAGATCATCGACGGCAAGGGCATGAGCGTGGCCGTGGGCGACGAGGGCGGCTTCGCGCCGAACGTCGAAAACCACGAAGCCGCCATCGGCCTCATCCTGCAGGCCATCGAAGCCGCGGGCTACCGCCCCGGCGAGCAGATCGCGCTCGGCCTGGACTGCGCCGCCAGCGAATTCTTCAAGGACGGCCGCTACCACCTGGAAGCCGAAGGCAAGACGCTGGAGGCCGGCGCCTGGGCCGACATCCTGGGCGAGTGGACGACCAGGTACCCGATCATCAGCATCGAGGACGGCATGGGCGAATCCGACTGGGACGGCTGGAAGCTGCTCACCGACAAGCTGGGCAAGTCGGTGCAGCTCGTGGGCGACGACCTCTTCGTCACCAACACGAAGATCCTGCGCGAAGGCATCGAAAAGCGCATCGCGAACTCGATCCTCATCAAGATCAACCAGATCGGCACGCTGACGGAGACCTTCGCCGCGATCGAGATGGCCAAGCGCGCGGGCTACACCTCGGTGATCAGCCACCGCTCCGGCGAGACGGAAGACAGCACCATCGCCGACATCGCGGTGGGCACCAACGCCGGCCAGATCAAGACGGGCTCGCTCTCGCGCTCGGACCGCATGGCCAAGTACAACCAGCTGCTGCGCATCGAGGAAGACCTCGGCGACGTCGCGTCCTACCCGGGCCGCTCGGCCTTCTACAACCTCAGGTAAGCCGATACCTTGGGCAACCGGCTCATCCCCGCCATCCTCGTCGCGCTGCTCGCCATCGTGCACGCGCAGCTGTGGTTCGGTCGGGGGAGCGTCGGCAATGTCGCGGAGCTGCAGCGCAAGCTGGACGCGCAGCGCTCCGCGAACCTGCAGGCGCAACAGGCCAACGACCGCCTCGCCTCCGAAGTGCGCGACCTGAAGGAAGGCCTGGAGATGGTCGAGGAACGCGCGCGCATGGAACTCGGCATGGTCAAGCCCAACGAAATCTTCGTGAACGTTGGCAAGTGAGCCTTTGCTGCTAGCGGGTCGATGACCGATCTCCTCTTCGTCCCCGCGTTCACGCTGTGGGGCTCGCCCACCACCTGGCTGGAAATCGCGGCCGTCGCGCTGTCGCTCGCCATGGTGTGGTGCAACATCCGCGAAATCCACTGGGGCTGGCCGCTCGCCATCGTCACCTCGCTCATGTACTTCGCGCTGTTCTGGCGCAGCAGGCTGTATGGCGACGCATCGCTGCAGATCTTCTTCGCGGTGGTGGCGCTGTGGGGTTGGTTCCAGTGGCTGCGTGGCCGGCGGGACGACGGCAGCCCGCTGCGCATCGCGCGATTGAGTCCGCGCGGCACCGCCTGGACCGTCGCGGCATGCCTCGTGCTCTGGCCCGTCACCGGCCTCTTCCTCGCGCACTACACCGACACGGACGTACCGTGGTGGGACGCCTTCCCCACAGCGGCCAGCCTCGTGGGCCAGTACCTGCTCGGGCGCAAGTTCATCGAGAACTGGGCGGTGTGGCTTGTCGTCGACGCGGTGAGCGTCGGGCTGTTCCTCTACAAGGGCCTGTGGCTCACGGTCGGGCTCTACGCCGTGTTCATCGCGCTGTGCGTGGTGGGCTGGCGCGAATGGGCGCGCAAGGCATGAGGATCGCCCTGCTCGGCGCGGAAAGCACCGGCAAGACGCAGCTGTCCGGCGAGCTCGCGCTCGCCTTGCGGGCGCAGGACCGCACGGTCGAGGTGGTGGGCGAGGTGTTGCGCGAATGGTGCGCGCGTGAGGGCCGCACGCCGCGGCCGGAAGAGCAATTGCCGATCGCGCAGGAGCAGGAGCGGCGCGTGGACGAGGCGGCTGCGCGCGCGCAGGTCGTCATCAGCGACACCACCGCCGTGATGGTCGCGATCTACAGCGCGATGCTCTTCGAGGACGGCACGCTCTACCGCTTCGCGCTGGAGCGGCTGCGCGGCTACGACGCGACCCTGCTCACCGGCCTGGACATCGCCTGGGTTGCCGACGGCTTGCAGCGCGACGGGCCGCATGTGCGCGAACCGGTCGACGCATTGATCCGCGACGCCCTGAACGCGGCGCGCGTGCCTTACCGGGTGATTTACGGCAGCGGGCCACAGCGAGTGGAGAACGCGCTGGCCGCCATCGACGCGCTGTCGGCCGCGGGGGGCCATCGCGGGCAGCCCTCACGGCCCTGGGTCTGGAACTGCGAGAAGTGCGGCGACCCGGAGTGCGAGCACCGGCTCTTCACCGGGCTCACGGGCCGCTGACTACTGGACGGTCGGACTTACCGGCGGCTGGTCACCGGCCGCGGTGAACAGCTGCGCCGCGTCGACGGCGTCGAAGCGGTACTGCCGGCCGCAGAAATCGCAGGCCACCTCGATCTCCCCGCGTTCCTCGACGATGCCGTCCGCCTCCGCGCGGCCGAGCCCGCGGATCATGTTGCCGACGCGGTCGCGGCTGCAGGTGCACTCGAAGCGCGGCGTACTGGGCTCGAAGCGCAGCACCTTCTCCTCCCAGAACAGCCGCTGCAGGATGGTGTCCACGTCCAGCTCCAGCAATTCCTCGCGCGTCAGGCTGGATGCGAGGATGGAGATGCGGTTGTAGTCCTCGTTCAGGCCGATCTCGTCCTCGTTGGCCTTGCTCACGAGGCTGCCGGCCAGGTTGCCCTCGCCCTGCGTCGGCAGCCGCTGGATGAGAAGACCCGCCGCGACCTTGCCGTCCGCCGCCAGCACGAGCGTGGTGTCGAGCTGCTCGGACTGCAGCATGTAATGCTGCAGCACCTCGCTCAGCTTGCCGATCTTCTCGCCGTGGTCGCCATGCAGGGGCACCACGCCCTGGTAGGGCTGCTGCCCGGGGAACTTGTCCTTGGGGTCGAGCGTGATCGCGCAGCGGCCCTTGTTGTGCACGTTCACCATTTCGGCGAGGCGCGCGTCCACGCCGACGTCCCCGACGACCTTGGCCGTCACGCGCAGGCCGAGGTCATGCTGCACCTCGGCCACCGCGACCTTCACCGGCCCGTCGCCGAAGATCTGCAGCACGAGCGCGCCGTTGAACTTGATGTTCGACTGCATGAGCGCGCCGGCCGCGGCCATCTCGCCGAGCAGTTCGGCGACGGGCGCGGGCCAGGGTCCGGTGGTCGTGTTGGAATCGCGCCGCGCGAGGATTTCCTGCCACGCGTCGGTGAGGCGCACGATGCAGCCCCGAACGGGCAGCCCGTCGAACAAAAACTTGTGCAACTCTGACATCAGCCGATCTTCTTGAAGGATTTCTGGTAGCGCTTCGCGTTGCCCACGTAGTGCTCGGACAGGCGAACGAGCAGCTTGACCTGGTCGTCGGTGAGCGTCTTCACCGCCTTGGCCGGGCTGCCCACGATGAGCGAGTTGTCCGGGAACTCCTTGTTCTCCGTCACCACGCTGCCCGCGCCCACGATGCAGTTGCGGCCGATCCTCGCCTTGTTCAAGACCACCGCCTGGATTCCGATGAGCGAGCCGTCCCCGATCGTGCAGCCGTGCAGCATCACCTGGTGGCCCACCGTCACGTTGTCGCCCAGCGTGAGCGGCACGCCTTCGTCGGCGTGCAGCATGGACTGGTCCTGGATGTTGGTGTTGCGGCCGATGCGGATGGTGTCGGTGTCGCCGCGGATCACGGTGCCGAACCAGACGCTGGCGTTCTCGCCGAGTTCCACGTCGCCGATCACCTCGGCGCTGTCCGCGATCCATGCGCCGGGGCCGAGCCTGGGCGCCTTGCCCTCGAGTTCATAAATCGCCATCGAATGCTTTCAGGAAATGGGTGCAACCTAGAATTGTAGGGATGGAGCTTCGCCAACGTGCGCTGCAGGTGCTCTGCATTGCCGATCCTCAGCTGAAAGCACTGCAAGCCCGCGAGCTGCAAGGCTCGGCCGCTTCGTTTTCAATAGCATCCGACCGGCCCGCCGAGCCGCGCGAGCCGATTCCGGGGCGCCCTTCCCGGCCCGAACTCATCCATCCGTCCCAGGTCGCGCGCCGCTCGCCCTTCAAGGCCGAGGGATTGGCCGCCCTGCTGCACGCGATCGCCCACATCGAATTCAACGCGATCAACCTCGCGCTGGACGCCGTGTGGCGCTTCGACGGCATGCCGGACGCCTACTACCTGGACTGGATACGCGTCGCGGGTGAAGAGGCCTTGCACTTCACCTTGCTGCGCGAGCACCTCGCCACGCTCGGTCACGCCTACGGCGACTTCGCGGCCCACGACAACCTCTGGAGCATGTGCGAGAAGACGAAGGACGATGTTGTCGCGCGCATGGCGCTGGTGCCGCGCACGCTGGAGGCGCGCGGCCTCGATGCCACGCCCCAGATCCAGGACAAGCTGCGCCGGGTGAAGACGCCGGAGGCCGATCGCGCGGTCGACATCCTGGACATCATCCTGCGCGACGAGATCGGCCATGTCGCGGTGGGCAACCACTGGTACCGCTGGCTGTGCGAACGCGAAGGGCTGGATCCTGTCGCGCACTACGACGTCGTGGCGCGGCGCTACGACGCGCCCAAACTCTACCCGCCCTTCAACGAAGCCGCCCGCAAGCAGGCCGGATTCAGCGAAGAAGAACTGCGCGCCTTGAGTTCCTCCCCCGGCGCGGGCGCGCCGGGCTAAGGGGCAGGCCGGCGTTCACTTCCTGCCCTTCTTGCCGGCATCGAATTTGCGCCAATACTGGAACGGGTCCTCGTGGTGCTCGATGTCCAGCTCGGACACCCGCGCTTGCAGCCGCTCCTGGACGTCGGCGACGGCCTGGTTGTAGATCAAGGGGCCGATCTCTTCGACAAAGAAATTCAGCAGCGCCCCGGCGGCTATGTTGCCGATGCGTTCATCCATGTTCTCCTGGAAGTAGCGTTCGATGGATTGGATGGCCTGCGGCCGAAGGTCCTTGGGAATTTCGACAGTCATGAGAATGATCGTACGACGGAACCCGCCGCCTTCCACCCCGACCAGCGCCTCTCCCCCGCTGCGGCCGAGTGATACTGACGCATTTTGGAGAGAAACTCATGGCTAATGATCAGTCAGCCGCGATCATGGCGGCGCAGGAATTTCTAACTGACGTTGTGCGGGCCAATGCTACCGCGGTGGCAGCGATCACAAGCGTCATAATTCTTCATCAAAAGAGCGCAAACTTTAATACGCGTTCGGCGGCGGACGCAATTGTGCACCTCAAGTCGAAAGTGCCCGCAAAATCCCGAAATGAAGAAGCAATTAGGGCCGTGTATGACACGTTCCTTGCCGCCCTTCGGAACAAGCCAGAGGAATCCCCGGCTGTGATTCCGTTCGGTTCTGTATAAAGGAGGCTCGGACCGGTGGATCAGATGCTTTTCCACCTCCAAGACAACAAAGTATCAGTCGGACGTACTGAATCGTAGTGCGCTCCGAATGTGAATTCAGCGCGCACATCGGCCTTTTCGTCTCCTCTAAAGAAAGCGAGAGCGTCCAGCTTCCCGCAGTTGGTAATCCTAAACATGTTTTTGGGGGTCTTGAAATGCGAATTTCTGCGCGATGTATTTCGCAGAGTTCTCAATGTAGGGGAACACAGTGCTTTCGTTGATATTTAGTTGGTCCAACTGCTTTAATACGCCGCTCTTGTTCATCACCGCGATGCGTTGCACAGCAATTTCGGTATTACCACCCTCATCTAAGGTGACGTCGTAGCCGAATAGAAGAAACGCGCCTGACTGAAAGGCAATGCGGTTGTTAGTGTGCTTTCCCTTCACACACACGATAGAACGGAGGTGACCTGGGTCTAGACGAGGTTCAAAGAACGGTTTCTCTTCTTTGATGAAATGAAGGAGTTGTTTTAAGGACTGCTGCTTATTAAATTTTCGAACCTCTAAGCTACTGAAATCTAATTCGTCCTTCGACGTCTTGGGCAGCCTGGTTAGGTTCGCGAGGCAGCTGGCAGTGTCTGAATCAAAGTACTTGATCTTCTGGCGGTCTATCGAGAAGACTATGACTTCGCCGTCCTGGTCGAGGTTGCTCTTACAGGCAAAGTACAAAGCAATCAGAGGGTTTGAAGTGATGTCGAGCAAACGCGTCGGCAACGAGTAGTGCTGCATTCTCACAAGCCGGTCCAAGGTATAGACATCCCCCTGAAAGTCAATTGAATTGGAAACTAACAGCTCACGATACATGCGGTCTTCGGCATCCCTGTATATGTAGTTGCCATGCTCGTCCCTCCGAAAGATCGACGGTTCGAGACGGTATTTGGTCCGGTTGGAGTGACCGCGATAAAAAACCTCCCTTCCACCGTGATTCAGGCTTAGGACGTGTCCAATGAACGCCCCGACTGTATCGGCCTGGAACGAAGCCTTAGCGGGCGGCGGCAAGTCCGCCTTTACAACTCTTAGCGAAACCACGGCTGGTTGGCCGATGCCCGCATCGGCCAATACTTGATATAGGTCTTCGTCCTTGATTGCCCAATGCGTACGATTGAGTTCCCAGTTTCGAATGTCGAGCGCAGTTTGTAGCGGCTTGATAGCTTCGAATGGGATCGGCGGAACAGCGGGATCGATCTCAGGAACCACAAAAAGCAGCCGACCATCGTTTCTCAACTTGACGCTTTTCAAACGGCCGACTCGCATCGCTTCGCTTGTACCTTCATATGCGAAGAGGCAAGGCATATCCAATAATGCCTTAAGCTGCGCTGCCTTTAGCTCACGAAAGCTTGCAGCAATGTCGTCGCTAGTGAACTCGAGGAACCTACCGCGTTCATATTCGTAACCTGGTTGTTCCCAGGCTCCATCAAGTGACGTAACCAAAAAATTGAACATTTGCCGGTATAAGTGCGTTTTAAGCAACGTAGAGCAATAGACTCACCACTGAGCGTAGGCAAGCGAGCCGCAACTCCAGCATCGGACTCGCGACGATTGTGCTCATATTGTTGATCAAGATGCTCAATCTCGCACGCGCCGAATGTGGTGTCTTATGGAAGGCAAGAAAAGCATTGATCGGCGGGTGCAGTTCACCTCATTGAAGGCGATCACCTTTTAGCCAGGCCGCTCCAGCCGTCGCAAAAGTAAGCGGCCAGCACGCAATGGGCAGTGCTTAACTTCGACGAAATCGCCGGGGCACCTGAATTCATTCAGGCGCTTAATTCACCACTCAAACCGCAGCTATGCCGCGGCGCGCTTGCGCGTTTTTGGACTCGGCCGCGCGTTCGCTGGCCGTTCCTGTGCTTCCACATAAGCGTCAAGGAGCCGGCGAATCATTCGCTGGTACTGCGTATGGTGTTTGGAGGCTTCATATTTGAAAAAATCCACGCTCTTCCTGCTCAGCGCGAGAGTCACCTTGACTCCCTCTTCCCGGAACGCCAACTCGGAGGGCGGCGGCAGGAAGTCGGGAATGACCTCCATGGCCCCCATCGGCTCATCGGTGTAAGTGATTTTCTTTTTCATAAACTGCCTTTCCTTTGCGCCAGAATCCGGCGCCGATGATTCGGATCACACCCTTTCGATACGTGAAGCGGACAGTGAGGACACCGCCTGTGACCTTCCCCAGGCAATAAAAGCGCTCTTCGACCCTGCTGTGATCCAGATCCTTGGTGATGACGCGATGCGGATCGGCGAATGCGAACTGGGCTTCGAAGAAGGAGACATGGTGCTTGGCCAGGTTCGCCGCATTCTTCCCGTCGTCCCACTCAAAGTTCATGCCTCGAGTTTAACGCAATCCCATATTTTCAACCATACGCATGTATGGCTTTCATGGCTGATGCACGTACACCTCCGCCGGGCTCCCCAGCAAGTCCGTCGACCCCTCCCCGACCGCCCCCAGCGCCAGCGCCAACTTGATCGAAGCTGCGTTCGGCGGCCGGATGAGGCTGATCACGCGATCGCGCTTCAGGGTTGCGTACGCGATCTCCAGCGCGGTGGCCGCCGCTTCGCGCGCATAACCCTGCCCCCAATACTCGCGCCCGAGCATCCACCCCAGTTCGAAGCCAGGCCAGCCCGGTACGTCGATGTACCCCGCATGCCCGATCACCCCCGTGCCGGGCAGGTCGATGGCCCAGATGCCGTAGCCCAGCATCTCCCAGTGGCCGAGCAGCGCCGACATGCTGCGCCACGCCATCTCGGGCGTGCTCACCACGCCCGTGCCCATGTAGCGCATCACCTCCGGGTCGGCGCTGAACCTCGCGTAACGCGCATGGTCCGCGAGGACGAAGGGACGCAGCAGCAACCGCTGCGTCCGGACCTCGCGCGGCGCGAGATATTGGCCGCCCACTATTCCGCCTTGGCGCCCGATTCCTTCACCGCCTTGGACCACTTGTCGGTCTCCATGCGGTGCAGCGCCCAGAACTCCTCGGGCGTGCCGGGAATCGGCACGCCGCCCAGGTTCGCGAGCTTCACCTTCATCTCCGGGTCCGCGAGGGCGGCGTTGAGCTCGCGGTTCATGCGCGCGATCGCGGCCGGCGGCGTGCCTTTGGGCATGGCGATGCCGAACCACGCGCTCGCTTCGTACCCGGGCACGGTCTCCGCGATCGCCGGCACGTCGGGCAGCGTCGGCGAGCGCTGCGCCGTGGTCACGCCCAGCGGGCGCACCGCGCCCGAGCGGATGTGCGCGATGATGGACGGCATGTTGTCGAAGATCACGTCGACCTGGCCGGCGATGAGGTCCACCGTCGCCGGGCCCGCGCCCTTGTAGGGGATGTGCTTCATCTGGATGCCGGCCATCGACTTGAAGATCTCGCCCGAGAGGTGCACCGACGTGCCCGAGCCGGACGACGCCATGTTCACCTTGTCGGGGTTCTTCTTCGCGTAGTCGATGAACTCCGCCACCGTCTTCGCGGGGAAATTCTTCGTCACCGTCATCACGTTCGGCACGCGGATGATCCCGCCCACCGGCGCGAGGTCGTTCAGGACGTTGAAGCCCAGGTTGGGGTACAGCGTCGCGTTGATCGCATTCGCCGGGTTGACCAGCAGCATGGTGTAGCCGTCCGCGGGCGCGCGCACCACCATCTCGGTGCCGATGTTGTTGCCGCCGCCGGGACGGTTCTCGATCACCACCGTCTGGCCGAGTTTCGTCCCGAGGTACTGGCCCACCAGCCGCGCCAGGATGTCCGTGGTGCCGGCCGGCGTGTACGGCACGATGAAGCGGATGGGCTTGGTCGGATAGTCGCCCTGCGCCTGCGCGCCGAACACGCTGCCGAGCAGCAGCAAAGCCCCGATGAATCTAGCCGGCATTCGCATCGCACGCTCCTGGTTGAAGAAGCACGCAAGCTACAGGCAAGGCTGCCGCGGCGTCAATCGGGGGCTCTACCCCTGCGCTTTCGACTTACTGCGCGAAAGCTTACTGGGGCTCGATGCCGGCCTTCTTCACCAGCGCCGCATACTTCGTGAGTTCGCGCCTGAAGGCCACCTGCGCCTGCTCGGGGGTGCCGATGTTGATGGTGTTGCCCTGCTTGGCCATCGTTTCCTTGACGGCCGGGTCGGCGAAGGCGGCAGTGATGGCGTCGTGCGCCTTCTTCACCGCGGCGGCGCTCATGCCCTTGGGGCCGATCACCGCGAACCACGCTTCCATCGTGTAGTTGGGCAGGCCCTGCTCCACGAAGGTCGGGATGTCCGGCGCGGCCGGCGTGCGCTGGCCGGCGCACACGCCGATGGCGCGCAGCTGGCCGGCCTTGATCTGGCTCTGCACGCTGGGCAGCGCGGCCACGCCGAATTCCACCTGGCCGCCGATGAGGTCGGTGACCATCGGGCCCACGCCCTTGTACGGGATGTGCTTGGCCGTGACGCCCGCCTCTTCCAGGAACATTTCCGAGGCGAGGTGCAGGATCGTGCCCGTGCCGCCGGAGGCAAAGTTGAGCTGGCCCGGCTTGCTCTTGAGCAGCGCGATGAATTCTTTCGCGTTCGTCGCCGGCACCTTGGCCGGGTTCACCACCATCACCATCGGCGTCGCGCCGACCACCGCGATCGGCGTGAAGTCGCCGGGCATGTCGAAGGGCAGCGTCTTGATCACGCTCGGGAAGATGACGACGTTGTTCGACACCACGGACAAGGTGTTGCCGTCCGGTGCGGAGCGCGCGAGCTGCTGCAGCCCCACGATGCCGCCCGCGCCCGGCTGGTTGTCCACGATGACGGTGGCGCCCAGCGCCTTCTGCAATGCGGGTTGCGCGGCGCGCGTGATGGCGTCGACGCCCGAGCCGGTGGCGTTCGGCAGGATGAAGCGCACGGTGCCCGATTGCGCGAAGGCAGGCATCGCACTGGCGAGCCCGGCGGCGGCGAGTGCGCCCAGGGCCTGGCGCCTGGTGAAATTTAGCTCGTCAGATGATGTCTTGCGTTGCATTGTCTTGTCTCCTAAAACCAGTTGTGCATGCGGCCCGTCAGGCGGCGACGCCCTGGGCGATGAGTTCGTCGATCTCGCTGGCGGCGAAGCCCGCCGTCGCCAGCAGTTCCCGGCTGTGCTGGCCCATCCGCGGCGGGTCCATCCGCACGCCCAGGCGCTGCCCGGCCATCGTGATCGGAAAGAGCGTCGTCTTCACCTTCTCGCCCGCTTTGGGGCCGTCGGGCAGCGTCACGTCGGCCAGGCCGCCGGTCGCGAGCAGGTGCTCGTCATCGTACAGGTCTTCGGGCTTGCGGATCGGCGCGAAGGGCAATCCCGCCTTCTCCATCGACGATGCCAGCTCGGCCGCGCTGCGATGCGCGATGCGCTCCGCGATCGCCTTCAAGAGGCGCGGCCGCTCCACGACGCGCAGGTTGTTGGTGGCGAGCGAAGGCTCCGCCTTCAGGTCGGCGAACCCCAGCGCGTCGCAGAAGGTGAGCCACTGCGCATCGCTCACCGCCGCGAGGAAGATCTGTTCGCCATCCTTGACGGTGAAGACGTCGTACACCGCCCAGGGGTTGTCGCGCGCGGGCATGGGCGCCGGGTGCTTGCCCGTCATCGCGAACTGCAGCATGTGCTGCCCCATGAGGAACACGTTGTTCTCGAACAGGGCCGACTGCACTTCCATACCTTGGCCGGTGATGCCGCGCTGGATCAGCGCGCCCAGCACGCCGATCGCCCCGAAGAGCCCGCCCATGATGTCGTTCACGCTCGTGCCGGCGCGCAAGGGGTCGCCGGGGCGGCCTGTCATGTACGCGAGCCCGCCCATCATCTGCACCACCTCGTCGAGCGCCGTGCGGTGGTCGTACGGACCGGGCAGGAAGCCCTTGTGGCTCGCGTAGATGATGCGCGGGTTCGCCTTGCTGAGCGATGCGTAGTCGAGCCCGTACTTCGCCATCGTGTCCGGCTTGAAGTTCTCGGCGACGACATCGGCAGTGGCGCACAGCTTGCGCGCCGCCTCGGCACCGCGCGGGTCGTGCAGGTCGATGCCGATGCTCTTCTTGTTGCGGTTGAACATGGGGAAGAAGCCGGAGCCCGCGCCAAGCAGGCGGCGCGTGCGGTCGCCGTCGATCGGCTCGACCTTGATCACTTCCGCGCCCATGTCCGCGAGCACCATGCCGCAGGTCGGCCCCATCACCATGTGCGTGAACTCGACGACGCGCAGGCCGGCCAGGGGTTGGGGTGCGGTGGTGCCGGTCATGCGAATTCCTTCATCGTCTTCGGGAGCCCGGCGCGCCACAGCGAGCCGTGCAGTGTTTCCCCGGCGAGCCAGCCCGCCAGCCGTGCGCGCAGCGCGAGCAGCGCGTCGAAGTCCTGGCCCGTCGCGATGCCCATGCTCGCGAGCATGTAGGCGAGGTCTTCGGTCGCGACATTCCCGCTCGCGCCGGGCGCATGCGGGCAGCCGCCGATCCCGCCCAGGCAGGCGTCGAAGCGGCTCACGCCCAGCTCGAGCGCGGCGTAGACGTTGGCCAGGCCCAGGCCCCGCGTGTCGTGGAAGTGCCCGCAGTTGAGCCTGTCGCCCGCGATGGGCAGCGTGAGCTCGAACATCTCCCGCACCATCGCCGGGTCGGCGTAGCCCACCGTGTCGGCGAGGCTCACGCGGTCCACGCCCGTGTCCAGCACCGCCTTCACCAGGCGGACGACTTCGGACGGCTCGACCCGGCCCTGGATCGTGCAGCCGAACGCGGTGCTGATCCCGACTTCGATGAGCGTGCCGGACCCCGCGGCGTCCCGCGCCGCGCGGATGCGCGCGATGTCCGCCACCACCTCGTCCGGCGCCTTGCGCAGGTTCGCGAGGCTGTGCGCGTGGCTTGCGGACAGCGGCACGAGCATCAGGCAGGCACTCTCCGCGATCGCCCGCTCCGCGCCCTTGAGGTTGGGCACGAGCACGGAGGCCTGCAGCCCGGGCAGCGTCTTCGCGAAGGCGAGCACCTCGGCGGTGTCCGCGAGTTGCGGCAGCAGGCGGGCGGGCACGAAGGAGCCCACCTCGATCTCGCGTTGCCCGGCCTCGTAGGCCGCCCGGATCCACTCGATCTTGTGGGCCGTGGGCATCACGGCGGCAATGCTCTGCAGGCCATCGCGCAGGCCCATCTCGCGGATGATCCCCACGCGCGGGAGGGACCGGGGCCGAAGGGATTGTTCTTGCATGCCCCGGAGTTTAGAATTTCCAACTGGAAACTTTATGGAAATATCGGAACGCATAACGTTCCAATCCGGAATATCTTGCGCGACCTCGACCTCACCACCCTGCGGCTCTTCGTGAGCGTCTGCGAAACGGGCAACATCGCCCGCGCCGGCGAACGCGCCAACATCGTCGGCTCCGCGATCAGCAAGCGGCTCGCGCAACTCGAGGACACGGTCGGCACGCCGCTGCTCGCGCGCAAGCGCCACGGGGTGCAGCCCACCGCCGCGGGCCAGACGCTGCTGGAGCACGCCCGCGCCATGCTCGACGGCGCCGCGCGCATCGAGCACGACATGCTCGGCTATGCCGCCGGCCTGCGCGGGCAGGTGCGCATCCTCGCCTCCGTGTCCGCCATGGCCGAATCGCTCGCGGACGACGTCGCGTCCTTCCTGCAACTCCCCGCGCACGGGAAGATCCAGGTGGACATGGAGGAACGCGTCAGCCCGGAGATCGTGCGGGGCGTGCGCGACGGCACGGCGTCGCTCGGCGTGTGCTGGGACGCGGCCGAGATCGGCGAGCTGCAATCGCGCCCCTACCGCAGCGACCACCTGTGCATGGTGCTGCCGGCGGGCCACCCGCTCGGCAGGCGCAAGACCTTGCGGTTCGAGGAAACGCTGGACTGGGAGCACGTGAGCCTGCCCGTCAACAGCGCGGTGCAGGTCATGCTGCAGCGCGAGGCCGCGCGGCTCTGCCGCAGCCTCATCCACCGCGTGATCGTCACCAACTTCGAGGCCGCGCTGCGCGTGGTGCGCGCGGGCCTGGCCGTGAGCCTCGTGCCGCGCGAAGTGGCCGAGGTCTACGCCGCGTCCTACGGCCTGCGTATCGTGCCGCTGGCCGAGCCCTGGGCGCAGCGGCGCTTCATCATCTGCTTTCGCGACGCGAAAGCGCTCTCGCCATCGGCGCAACTGCTCGTCGACCACCTCGCCTCGCGGCAGCACGCATGACCGAATCCACACCCACGCTCTCGCTCGGCCCCGCGCCGCGCCTCCTGTTCCTCTGCGAAGACCCGGCGCTCGTGCAGGCGCAGTTGCAGGGCACGCAGCTCGCCCCCGCATCCGCCGGACGCCTGCGCGACGACATCTCCACCGACGAGATCACGCCCGTGAAGATCATGTCGCACTACGACAGGCAGCTCGCCCGCTTCGTGTACACCGGCTTCGAGGCGGGCGCGCAGTGGCCGATCGGCATCGGCGCTGTTCATGCGCAGGGCTTCCAGGTCACCGTCGGGGGGCGCCGCTACGGCAAGGGGTCGTCGCGCGAACACAGCCCGGCGGCGGAGCGCCATGCCGGCATCCGGCTCGTGATCGCGGAAAGCTTCGAGCGGATCTACCGCCAGAACGCGGACAACATCGGCCTCCTCACCTCCACCGACATGGGCCTGGTCGCGCGCATCCAGGCGGGCGAGGACATCGCCATCGAGGAACTGCTCGCGGGGCGCGACGAACTCGCGCAGTCCATCGTGCGCAGCGGCGGCCTCCTGCGCTTCGGGCAACGCTTCCTGGCCGGCGGCACTTCCACGCGGCCGGACACGGCACCAGCCGTCGGGCCGCGAACGCTCGCCGAAAAGATCATCGCGCGCCACCTGCTGCGCACGCCCGTGACGCCGCCTTCCCCCGCGCCGGGCGAAGGCGCCTTCGTGCGCGCGGACCATCGGTTCATCCACGAGTACTACACCGGCATGGCCTCCGTGATGCTGGACGAGGCGCTGGGCTCGTCGTATGCGCTGCACGACCCGGCCTCCATCATCGTGTTCGAAGACCACACGTCCTATGTCGGGGAGAGCCCCGCGCACCAGGGCGAAATGGTCGTGAACATGCAGGCGATGTGCCGAGCGCAGCGCGACTTCATCGCGCGGCACGGCCTGCGCCATCACCGCACGCTCACCGAGGCCGAGGCCGCCCTGGACGACGGCAGCAACGTCGCCGGCATTTCGCACGCGATGATGGCGGAGCACTACGCGCTGCCGGGGCAGGTGGTCGTCGGGACGGATTCGCACACGCCGCACAGCGGCGCGCTGGGCTGCCTCGCGTTCGGTGTGGGCACCACCGACATGGCGAACGCCTTCGTCACGGGTGCCGTGCGGCTCACCCTGCCGCAGTCGCTTCGCATCGAGCTCGAGGGCGTGCTGCCGCGCGGCGTCACCGCCAAGGACGTGGTGCTGCACCTGCTGGCGCTGCCGGACATCCGCGCGGGCGCAGGCGTCGGCAAGGTGTTCGAGTTCGCGGGCCCGGCGATCCGCGCGATGACGACCGACGAGCGCGCGACGCTCACCAACATGACGGCGGAACTCGGCGGGTTCACCGGCATCGTCGAGCCGGACGAGGAGACCGTGCGCTTCATCAGGGAGCGGCGCGGCGTGGATGTCGTCCTCGAAGCATGGATGCACAGCGATGCGGGCGCGGCCTACGCGCAAACCATCGCGCTCGATTGCAGCGCGCTCACGCCCATGGTCGCGCGGCCCGGCGACCCCGGCAACGGCGTGCCTCTGGGCGAAGTGGCCCCGCGCGAACGCATCCAGATCGCCTACGGCGGCTCGTGCACCGCCGGCAAGCGCGAGGACTTCGACCACTACCACGAGGTGCTCTCCTGGGCCGCAGCGCGCGGCCTGCGCGTGCCGGACGAGGTGACGCTCTACCTGCAGTTCGGCACGACCGCCGTGCGCGACTACTGCATCGCCAAGGGCTACATGGCCGCCTTCGAACAGGTGGGCGCGCGCATGCTGCAGCCGTCGTGCGGCGCGTGCGCGAATTGCGGACCGGGGTCGTCGACGTCCCCGCAGCAAGTGACGATCAGCGCCATCAACCGCAATTTCCCCGGGCGCTCCGGGCCGGGCCAGGTGTGGCTAGGCAGCCCGCCCACTGTCGCCGCGAGCGCGATCGCCGGGCAGATCGTCTCCTTCGAGGAATTGAAGCAGCGCTATCCGCGCGGATGATGCTGCGCGTGCAGCTGCTTCAGCCGCTCCCGCGCGACGTGCGTGTAGATCGTCGTGGTGGAGATGTCCGCGTGCCCGAGCAGCATCTGCACCGCGCGCAGGTCGGCACCGTGATTGAGCAGGTGCGTGGCGAATGCGTGCCGCAGCGTGTGCGGTGACAGCGGCGACGTGATGCCCGCCGTGGCCGCGGCCTTCTTCACGATCACCCAGAACATGACGCGCGTCATGCCCTGCCCGCGCGCCGTCACGAAGAGATCGTCGCTCTGCTGGCCGCCCAGGATCACGGGCCGGGCTTCCGCCAAGTAACGCGTGATCCAGTCGCGCGCGACCTGGCCGAAGGGAACGAGCCGCTCCTTGCTGCCCTTGCCCAGCACGCGCAGCACGCCTTCGTTCATGCCGACGTTGAAGGTTTTCAGCCCGACAAGCTCGCTCACGCGCAGCCCGCTCGCATACATGAGCTCCAGCATCGTGCGGTCGCGCAAGCCGAGGGGCGTGTCCACGTCCGGCGCATCCAGCAGCGATTCCACCTGCGCCTCGGTCAGGGTCTTGGGAACGCGCAGGGCCTGCTTCGCCGATTCGAGGCGGAGCGTCGGGTCGGCGGTGATGAGGCGCTCGCGCAGCGCCCAGCGGAAATAGCGCTTGAGCACCGTGAGGCGGCGGTTCGCGGTGGTGGCCTTGCTCGCGCCGTGGCGCGCCGCGAAATATCCGTTCAGGTCGGACTCCGCCGAACTGTCGATGCCGCGCCCCTTGGCGCCGAGCCATTCCGAATAGAGCGTGAGATCGCGCCGGTACGCCGCGAGCGTGTTGCGCGACAGCCCGTCTTCCAGCCAGAGGGCGTCGATGAAGGCGTCGATGTGGGGTGAAGCGTCGGGCATCGGCGATGGGTCTCGCCGCTCATTGTGCCTTTCGCCGGTGCGCCTTCAGGAAGGGGGCGGTGTCGCACTTGAGGATCTCGCGCATGTACGCGAGCGCCGCCTGCTTCTTGTCCTCGCCCTCGGCCGCGGTGCAGTCCTCGGGCACGTGCATCTTCATCTGGCGCAGGAAGCCGTCGGCCGCGGTGAGCTGCACGCAGATGTCCGTGGCCAGGCCCGCGATCACCAGCGACCGCGCGCCCATTTTCTGCAGCAGGATGTCCAGCGGGGAGCCGTAGAACGCCGAGTGCATGGGCTTGAGCACGGTGAGATCGCCCCGCTTCGGCCTGAGCAGGCGGATGATGGCCGCGCTCGGCCCGCCGCCCTTCGCGAGCGTGGTCACCATCGAGTTGAAGTCCGACGTCCAGCTGCCGAAGTTGTCGTTGGCGTAGATCACCGCCTCGCCGGCTGCGCGCATGTGGCGGGCGAGCCGCGCGGCCGCCTTCGCTGCTTCCACGGCGGGCGCCGCCAGCAGTTCCGAGCCGGGAAAGTCGAGCGGGTTGATGAAATCCACCAGCAGCAGCACGCGCCGGCTCTTCGGCAGGGCCTTGTCATCCACGTCGGTTTCCTTTCGAACGCGCACGCAGGCAGGACACCATTTCCTGGGCGTACGGCAAGCCATTGATCAGCGCGGCCGTGACGGCCGCGCCCCAGAGGTAGGCGGCGGGCCAGGGCTGCCGCTTCGCGTGCAGGGACCAGTCGGGCGGCTGGTCCCAGGCGGAAACGGCGAGCAGCGCGAGCGACGCCAGCGGCAGCAACTCGAGGAAGCTGTGCACCATCTGCTCGAACGGGCCCACCGGCCGCAAGGGCACGGTGTAGCGCAGATCCGCATAGACGGTGAGCTCATGCACGACGAACACGAGCGCGACGATGCCCAGCACGGCCGTGGTGATCTCGCACAGCGCCACCACGAGCATGCCCACGCCGATCTCCGTGAACATGAGCAGGTGCAGCGCGCTTTCCTTCCAGCCGCTGGTGCGCGCGATGTCCGTGCGGCGGTGGCAGGTCCAGTCGGCGAAGCCCGCGGCGACCCAGAGCGGAAACGCGACATACATGAGCAGGGACAGCGCGGGGTCGTGCATCGCCATATTGGAAACGACGTCGCAAGCGCGGCAGGTAGGACGGGCTCCAGAACCGGGCGTCGGACCCTGCGCCCCGTACGGCTGAGCGACCCGGACGGTGGCGCCCCGCTGTCTTGAATAGCGCCCACGCACGACAAGGTTCAGTCCTACGGAGCGACGGCCCGGGATTGCGTAGGTTGTGGGACTCTACCTACACGGATCCCCATGCCCAAATCCACCAAAGCTTCCCCCGCGCCGACCCGCCAGGCCGCCAAGTCCGCCGCCCGCAACACCGACAGCGGCCCCGCCAAGGGCGCCGTCGCCACCGGCGACGCCCCTTCCGAGAAGGCCGCGCAGACCGAGCAGCTCGCCGCTTCCATGCCCTTCAATGCGACGAAGCCCTTCGAGCACGGATTCGCCAACGGCGTGCAGCCGCAACAGGGCGCGAAAGCTGGCCCCCCGTCACGCCTGCCCACCGGCAGCACGCTGTCGGAAGAGAACGGCTCGGAAAAGACGGGCAGCATCGCGACCGAAGGGCGCAACTCCACCATCGAGCCGCTCGACCGCGTGCGCGTGGACTCCTCCGGCCAGATGCTCACGACCAACCAGGGCGTGCGCGTCGCGGACAACCAGAATTCGCTGAAGTACGGCACGCGCGGGCCCGCGCTGCTCGAGGACTTCATCCTGCGCGAGAAGATCACCCACTTCGACCACGAGCGCATTCCCGAGCGCATCGTGCACGCGCGCGGCTCGGGCGCGCACGGCTTCTTCGAGTGCTACGAGCCGCAGACGCAGCTCACCAGGGCGGCGCCTTTCCGCGAGGCCGGCAAGATCACGCCGGTGTTCGTGCGTTTTTCCACCGTGCAGGGCGAGCGCGGCTCCAAGGACACGGCGCGCGACGTGCGCGGCTTCGCCGTCAAGTTCTACACCGACGAAGGCAACTGGGACCTCGTGGGCAACAACATGCCCGTCTTCTTCATCCAGGACGCGATGAAGTTCCCCGACCTCGTGCACGCGGTCAAGCCCGAGCCGCACCACCAGATGCCGCAGGCGGCGAGCGCGCACGACACCTTCTGGGACTTCGTCTCGCTCATGCCCGAGTCCACGCACATGCTGATGTGGGTGATGTCCGACCGCGCGATCCCGCGCAGCTACGCGACCATGCAGGGCTTCGGCGTGCACACATTCCGCTTCGTCAACGACGCGGGCGAATCGGTGTTCGTGAAGTTCCACTGGAACCCGATCGCCGGCACGCACTCGCTGGTGTGGGACGAGGCGGTGAAGATCTCCGGCGCCGACCCGGACTTCCACCGCCGCGACCTGTGGGAGCGCATCGAATCCGGCGCCTTCCCCGAGTGGGAACTGGGCGTGCAGGTGTTCACCGAGGAGCAGGCGGACCAGTTCAGCTTCGACATCCTCGACGCCACCAAGCTCATCCCCGAGGAACTCGTCCCGGTGCGGCCGATCGGCCGGATGGTCCTGAACCGCAACCCCGACAACTTCTTCGCCGAGACCGAGCAGGTCGCGTTCTGCACGGCGCACGTCATCCCGGGCATCGACTTCTCCAACGACCCGCTGCTCGCGGGGCGCATCCACTCGTACGTCGACACGCAGATCACGCGCCTGGGCGGACCGAACTTCCACGAGATCCCCATCAACTCCCCGATCGCGCCGGTGCACAACAACCAGCGCGACGGCGCGCATCGCCAGGCGATCCCGCGCGGCCGCGTGTCCTATGAGCCCAACTCGCTCGCCGGCGGTTGCCCGTTCCAGGCCGGCGCGGCGCAAGGCTTCGTGTCCGTCCCCGCACGCATCAACGCGCAGGACGAACAGGGCAAGGTACGCGCGAAGCCCGAGAAGTTCGCCGACCACTACACGCAGGCCAGGCTCTTCTTCGACAGCCAGACACCCGTCGAGCAGGACCACATCGCCAACGCTTTCCGCTTCGAGCTGTCCAAGCTCACGGTGCCCGCCATCCGCGAGCGCGTGGTCGCGATGCTGCGCAACGCCTCCGAACCGCTCGCGAAGAAGGTCGCGATGGGCCTGGGCATGGACCCGATGCCCGAACCCTTGCCGCTGGCGCTCGCCGAGCCCGCGGCGCCCGAAGTGATGAAGTCCCCCGCCCTCTCGCTGCTCGCGCGCCCGGGCGACGGCTCGATCAAGGGCCGCAAGGTCGCGATCCTGGTGGCACCCGGCGTGAAGGGAAAGTCCGTGACGGAAATCCAGTCGGAACTGGTCAAGCAAGGCGCCGTCGCCCGCCTCGTCGGCCCGCGCATCGGACCCATGCCTTCCGTGGACAGCGACGCGCTGGACGCGGACGCGTCGCTCGAGAACGAGCCCGGCTTCCTGTTCGACAGCCTGGTGCTGCCCGATGGCGCGGACGCGGTCGCCGCGCTGGCGAAGGACGGCCACACCATGGAGTTCATCAAGGACCACTTCCGCCACTGCAAGACGATCCTTGCCCTGGGCCAATCGCGCGAGCTGCTCGCGAAGGCGGGCTTTCCCACGAGCATGGACAAGAGCCTCGCGCAGGGCGGCACCGGCGTGCTGCTCGCGGAAGCGGACGACGCCGCCTCGGCTGCCGTCGCCTTCATCCTGGCCATGTCGCGCCACCGCCACTTCGGCCGCGAGATGGATCCGCCGCTGCTTTGAACCCCCGAAAGACAACCGCTATGGACCACACCATGACCCCCACGAACCCACCCACCGACCAGGACGCCTGCGAACTGCTCGATGCCGACCACATCGCCGTGAAGCACCTCTTCGTGGAATACGCGCGCCTGGCGATGCTGCAGGCCGATGCCGCCGAGCGCACGGCCCTCGCGATGAAGATCTGCGAGGAGCTCACCGTGCATGCGGCCATCGAGGAGGAAATCTTCTACCCCGCCCTGGAGGACGCGCTGCCCGAAACCTCGGACCTGATGGAGGAAGCGCGCGAGGAGCACCAGGAAGCCAAGGACATGATCGCGCAAATCCAGGCGATGGGCGAGGCCGGTCCCGAGATGGATGACCTCGTCGCCGAGCTGAACCGCGCCATCGAGCACCACGTGAAGGAAGAGCGCGACGAGATCTTTCCCAAGGCCAAGGGCGCGGGACTGGATCTTGCCGACCTGGCGCAGCAGATGCGCGAGCGGCAGCAGGCCCTGCAGACCGCGGACGCCGCATGACCTGAGCGCCGATGAAGAAGTTTTCACCCGACGATCTCTTTCTTCACCGGAAGGTGATGGCGCTCGATGCGGCGCACGGGCGCGGCGCGCTGGCGGCGGTGCGATCGGTCGATCGGGCCGGCAACGCCTACACGTCGCGCATCTGGCGCCTGGACATCGAAGGCGGCTCGCCGCGCCAGCTGACGTTCGGCCCGGGCAAGGACACGAGCCCGAGGTGGTCGCCGGACGGAAAGCGCTGGGCGTTCATGGCGGACCGCGGCGGCAGCGCGCAGCTGTACCTGATGGGCGACGGGGGCGAGGCGCGGCAGCTCGGGCAGTTCGAACTCGGGGTGAGCGACTTCGGCTGGAGCGCGGACGGCAGCGCCCTGCTCGTCATCGCCGCGCGCCGCGTCGACCCGGATCTGCGCGGCAAGCGCGGCAAGGCGCCGGAGGCGCGCGCCGAAGAGGCCGCGGAAGTCGCGTGGCGGCTTCCCTACAAGACCGACGGCGTGGGCTACCTGCTCGCGCGCGAGATGCATTTGTACCGGGTGCCCCTGGACGGGTCGCCGCAGGTGCAACTCACCGACGGGCCCTTCGACGTGCACGGCTTCGATGCGTCGCCCGGCGGGACCATCGCGTACTCGCGCTCGCGCGAGGGCCGCTTCGCGCACCGCACCGATTTGTGGATGTGCGATGCGGACGGAGGCAACGCCCGCCAGCTCACGCGCGACTTCGCCACCGTGCTGCAGCCGCATGTGTCCCCCGATGGCCGCTGGATCGCATTCGGCGGCGCGATCAAGGAGGGCGACGGCGAGACGCGGCTGTGGCTGCTCGAGCCCGCCACGGGCAGGACGCAGGCATTCGGGCCGAAGGAGATGGAACTGGCGCACCCCGATGCGCTGCGCTGGAGCGCGGACAGCCGCTCGGTGATCGCCGCACGGGCGCACCGCGGGCGGCACGAGGCCGTCCGCATCCGCATCGACGACGAGGAGGCGCATGTGATCGCCGGCGGTGACCGCCAGTTCGGCGCCTTCGCCGTGGACGGGGAACGCGTGTTCTTCTCCATCGACACCCCGGTCTCGGGCAGCGAGGTGGTGGCGGTGGACGCATCGTCGGGACAAGAGACCGCGGTCTCGGACTTCAACCCCTGGTTCCGCGAGCGCACACCCCTGGAGTTGCATTCGAAGTCCTTCCGGGTGCCCGACGGCAAGGGGGGAACGGAATCGATCCAGGGCTGGCTGCTGCATGCCCAGGGCGCCAAGGGCCCGATGCCCCTGCTCGACGATGCGCACGGAGGGCCCGCGGCCTACGCCCTGCTCGACTACGACACCAACATCTTCTGGCAGGTGCTGTGCTCGAACGGATGGGCGGTCCTGCTGCTCAACACCGTCGGCTCGAGCAGCTTCGGCTCCGAGTTCTGCAGCAGGCTGTCGGGCCACTGGGGCGAGATGGACCTGCCCCAGCACCTCGCCGCGCTGCGCCAGCTCAGGGCCGAGGGTATCTGCGACGAACGCATCGCCCTCTCGGGCAAGTCGTACGGTGGCTACTTCGCCGCCTGGGCGATCGGGCACTGCGAGGAATTCGACAGCGCCGTCGTGATGGCCCCGGTTGGCAATATCGAGACGCACTACGGCACGTCCGACGGTGGCTACTATGCGGATCCGCTCTACATCGGCACGGCGCCGCAATTCGACAGGAAGAAGGCGCGCGCCCTCTCGCCGCTGCAGTCGATCGAGGCCGCACGCACCCCCACCCTCTTCATGCAGGGCAAGGAGGACGAACGCTGCCCGAAATGCCAGTCCGAAGAATTGTTCGTGAGCTTCATGCGGGCGAGCGACACGCAGGCCGAACTGGTGCTGTACCCCGGCGAGGACCACCACTTCCTCGGCGAGGGCCGCCCCAACTGCCGCGCGGATGCGGCGCGGCGGATCGTGGAGTGGGTGACCGGACACGAGCCGGCCCGCGGGCCCCGCATCGGCAAGGACTGACGTGGCAACGGACGAACCGCGGGATTCCCGCTTCCTCCTGGGGCTTGCGCTCGAAGCGGTCCAGGACCACGCGGTCCTGCTGCTGGATCCGCAAGGCGTCATCCTCGACTGGCTGTGCGGGGCCGAGAAGATCTTCGGCTACGGCGCGCCGGAAGTCCGGGGCAGGCACTTCTCGCTGCTCTTCGTGGCGGAGGACATTGCGCGGGGCCTGCCGGAACTCGAACTGGCCGTCGCGCGCCGCGACAGCACGTCAGAGGACGATCGCTGGCACGCCCGCAAGGACGGCGCCCACGTCTGGGTCTCGGGCACCGTGAACGCCCTGCAGGACGCGGCGGGCCTGCACGGGTTCATCAAGATCATGCGCGACAGGACGGACCTGCGCATGCAATCGGAAGCAGGCGCCAACCAGCTCGTGCTCGTGCAGGACACGCTGGAGCGGACACGCACGTTCACGCATACGCTGGGCCATGAGCTGCTGACACCGCTCACGCCCATGCGCATCGCCTCCCATATCGCGCGGCAGGCGACGGCCGAGCCGAAGGTGGTGGAAGCCTCGCGCATCATCGAAAGCCAGATCAAGGTGATGGAGCGGATCGCCAACGACCTCGCCGACGTGACACGGCTGGAGCATCGCAAGCTCGAGATGCGCGTGTCGCAGTTCGACGTGCGGGAGCTGCTCGAGCGCGAGGCCGGGGCCCATGCGGAGGCATTCCGGGCCAAGGGCCTGCAGCTCGACACCATCCTGCCCGACGAGCCCCTGCTGCTCGCCGCCGATGCCGTCCGCGTGCAGCAGGCGCTGGCCAACCTGCTGTCCAACGCGCTCAAGTACACGCCCGCCGGGGGCAGGGTCTGGCTGAAGGCCACGCAGGAAGCGCAGGAGACCGTCATCCGCGTGGAGGACACGGGCATCGGGATCGCGGCGGATGTGCTGCCGCGGATCTTCGAGCTGTTCACCCAGGAGCCGGGGGCGAGGGACTTCGCGCCCGGCGGCTTGGGCATCGGCCTGGCGGTGGTGAGCCAGATCGCCGCGCTGCACGGCGGCGTGGCGCAGGCGAGGAGCGCGGGCACGGGCAAGGGCGCGGAGTTCACGTTGCGCCTTCCGAGCAACGGGCTGCCGCCCTGAATACCTTAAGCGTCCTACAGACAGTGGCCGGGAACCTGCTCTACGATGGCGCCCGAAAATCGGGCTCCGGGTCGCAGGCCCATGCGCCGGACCGGCCGCCCGTCGAGCAAGGGAAGTAAAAAGAATGCGCGCACCTATCCGGGTGGGAATTGCGGAAGACCATGCCATCACACGCTACGCGCTGGTCCGCCATATCGGGATGCAGGACGACATGGTCGTCGCCGGCGAGGCGGGCAACGGCGCCGAAGCGGTGCAGCTCGCGCGATCCGTCGAGATGGATGTGCTCGTGCTGGACCTGATGATGCCCGGCACCGGCGCGCTCGACGTGGTGCGCACGATCCTCGCGCGCGCGCCGCGCCTGGCCCTGCTCGTGTTCACGAATTTCCCGGGCGAGCGCTACGCGCTCAACGTGCTGCGCCTGGGGGCCAGCGGCTTCCTGAGCAAGCAATGCCAGCCGGACGAGATCACGCTCGCCATCCGCACCCTGGCGCAGGGGCGGCGCTACGTCCGGGGCGAGGTGGCGGAGCTGCTCGCCACGCAGGCCGCCGGCACGGCCCTGCGCCCCCCGCACGAAATGCTGACGCGGCGCGAGTTCCAGCTGATGCTGCACTTCGCCAGGGGCGAAAGCTCGGCCGAGATCGCGCGCAAGCTCTCGCTCAGTCCGAATTCCGTCAGCACCTATCGCAGCACGCTGCTCAAGAAGATGGAAGTAAAGACGGCGAGCGAGCTCACGCACTACGCGCTCGTGCACGGCTTGCTGGATTGAGCCTCAGGGGACCGCGCGTCCCGCCGCGACGCCCCACGGCGCCTCGCCCACGGCGACCTCGCGCGTGACGGCGAGCGTGAGGGGATCGATCACCGACACGGAATTGGACCGCCCGTTGGCGACATAGAGCTTGCGGCCATCGGGCGTCATCGCCATGTTCCAGGGTCGCTGGCCGACGGGAATGGTGGCGAGCAGGCGGTGCGTGCCGGTCTCCAGCACCGTCACGCTCGCGCTGCGGCCGTTGCTCACGAACACGCGCCCCGCGCCGGCGACGACGCCGTTGGAGAATTCACCCGCCGCGATGCTCGCGGTGACCCCGCGCGTTGCGACGTCGATCGCGTAGACCTTGCCCTCCAGTTCGCAGGCGACGTAGGCGACGCTGCCGTCGGGCACGAAGGCAATGCCGCGCGGCCGCCTGCCCACCGCGACGCTCCCCGCCTGCGACCGCGATGCGACGTCGATCACGTCCACCTGCGCGCCGTCCTCCGCGCTGACGTACAGCCAGCGCCCATCGGGCGAGAACACGGCATGCTCGGGGTTCATGCCCGCCACGGGCATGCTCGCGACCACTTTCATTGCAGACGTGTCCACGAGCAGCACGGCGTTATCTTCCTCGACCGCCGCGGCGATCCAGCGGCCGTCGCGCGACAGGTCGATCCCCTCCGGCGACTTGCCCAGCGCAATGCTTGCCATCACGCGCCGGGTGCGGGCGTCGATCACGAGCAGCGCGTTGGCTGACTGGTCGCTGACGTAAAGCGTCGCGCCGTCCGGGCTCAGCGCGATGCCGCGCGGCCTTCCGCCGGCGGCGAAGGTCCCCACGACGGCATCGGTGGCGGCGTCGATCACGCTCACCGTACCGGACTTCTCGTTCGGGACATAAACGGTTTGGGCGCCCGCCGCGGCCGGCAGCAACAAGGCGGCAAGAAACATCCAGGCGCAGGGTTTCATGAGGATCTCGCGTGGGAGTGGGTGCGCCACGCATGCAAACCCATGCGCTGCGCCACCCCGTCGTTGCGCCACCAGTGCCGGGCCGCCGCGGCGATGTGCAGCAGCACGAGCGCCATCAGCATCCAGACGAGGCAGTAGTGCAGCTGCGACATCCACTGCTTGGCGGCGGGCCAGTCGTGATTGCGCGGCAGTAACCGGATGCCGAAGAACAGCACCGGGTACTTCGTGAACATGGACCCGAGCAGGCCCGTGACCGGTAACGCGGCGGTGCACAGGTAGAGCAGCCAGTGGCTCACGCGCGCGACGCGCCGCTGCCAGACCGGCAGCCCGGGGTGCTGCCCGACAGGATGGCTGGCGCGCCATGCGAGCCGCAGCGCCACGGCCAGCGCAATGCACAGCCCGATGGACTTGTGCAGGTTGAACCACCATGCGCGCACGCCGGGCGGGTCTTTCGGAATGTCGAGCATCCACCAGCCGAGCAGGAATTGCGCGAGCAGCGCAGCGGCCACGAGCCAATGCAGCGCGACGGCAACTTTCGAATAAGTCTCCGGGGTTTGGATGGAATGGGTCTTGTAGGACACAGTTGATATTTGCGGGCAGCCTGACGGATGATGCCCCAAAAGCGGGCAGCGGTGGCTAAACTGAAATCTCCGTTTTGACAGAGGGCTTACTCTAATGATTCGTCTTCTGTGGGGCGTCGCCGTCGCGCTGCTCGCATCGGTCTGCCACGCTCAGACGCCGGACGACGGCACGTGGACGATGGCGGCGCGCAACTTCGAGGGGCACCGCTTCAGCGGCCTGGACCAGGTGACGCCGGGCAACGTGGCGCAGCTGAAGGTCGCCTTCACCTTCGACACCGGCGTGCCCAAGGGGCAGGAGTCGATCACCCTCGTCGCGGACAACACGATGTTCATCGTGGGCCCGTTTCCGAACGTGCTGTTCGCGCTCGACCTCACGAAGCCGGGTGCGCCGCTCAAATGGAAGTTCGACCCCAAGCCCGACGCGAGTTCGCAGGGCGTCGCCTGCTGCGATTTGGTAAACCGCGGCGCCGCCTACGCCGACGGCCGCGTCTTCTTCAACACGCTGGACAACCAGACGCTGGCGGTGGATGCGAAAACCGGGGCGGAGCTGTGGCGCGCGAAGCTGGGGGACATCAAGCTCGGCGAGAGCATGACGATGGCGCCGCTGGTGGTGAAGAACAAGGTGCTGGTGGGCAACAGCGGCGGCGAATTCGGCGTGCGCGGCTGGCTCGCGGCATTGGACGCGGCCACCGGCAAGGTGCTGTGGCGCGCGTACAGCACCGGCCCGGACAAGGACGTGCTCATCGGCCCGAACTTCAAGCCCTACTACGCCTCCGACCGCGGCGCCGACCTGGGCGTGAAGACCTGGCCGCCGGACGCATGGAAGATCGGCGGCGGGACGGTGTGGGGCTGGCTCACCTACGACCCCGTGCTGGACCTCCTGTACTACGGCACCGCCAACCCCGGCCCCTGGAACCCGGAGCAGCGCCCCGGGGACAACAAGTGGACGTCCGGCATCTTCGCGCGCAAGCCCGACACCGGCGAAGCGGTGTGGTTCTACCAGTTCAGCCCGCACGACCTGCACGACTACGACGGGGTCAACGAGAACGTGCTCGTCGACACGCCCATCGCGGGCGCGAACCGCAAGGTCCTGCTCCACCCGGACCGCAACGGCTACATGTATGTGATCGACCGCGCCACCGGGCAGGTGCTGTCGGCCAACCCCTTCGTGCACGTGACGACCTCCAGCGGCGTGGACCTTTCCACCGGCGCGCTGCGCTACAACCCGCAGAAGGACCCGCGCGCCGGCGAGACCGTGCGCAGCATCTGCCCCGCATCGCCGGGCGCGAAGGACTGGCAGCCTTCGGCCTGGTCGCCGCGCACGAAGCTGCTCTACGTCCCGCACCAGAACCTCTGCCAGGACACGGTGACGGGCACGGCGAGCTACATCGCGGGCACGCCCTACGTGGGCCTCGAGCAGAAGATCTACGCGGGCCCGGGCGGCCACCGCGGCCTCTTCACCGCCTGGGACCCGGTGGCCGGCAAGAAGGCCTGGCAGGTCGAGGAGCACTTCCCGGTGTGGAGCGGTGCGCTCGCGACGGCCGGCGACCTCGTCTTCTACGGCACCATGGACGGCTGGTTCAAGGCGCTCGACGCGCGCAGCGGCAAGCTGCTCTGGCGCTTCAAGACCGACTCCGGGATCATCGGCCAGCCGATGTCCTATCGCGGCCCGGACGGCAGGCAGTACATCGCGGTGATGGCGGGCGTGGGCGGCTGGGCCGGCGCCGTGGTCTCGGGCAGCATGGACACGCGCGACGCGACGGGCGCCAGCGGCTTCGCCAATGCCATGCGCGACCTGCAGGCCGCGACGAAGGCGGGCAGCAAGCTGTACGTGTTCGCGCTGCCGGAGGGCACGCGATGATGCGACGGCTGCTGGCCGCCGCATGCATGGCGGCGCTCGCATCGGGGGCCGCGGCCGGGGAACTGCCGGCCACCTTGCGCGTCTGCGCCGACCCCGACAACCTGCCCTACTCCCATGCGAACGGCAGCGGCTTCGAGAACCGGATCGCGCAGCTCGTGGCCGACGACCTGAAGCTGCCGCTGGAGTACGAGTGGCTGCCAGACCGCCGCGGCTTCGTGCGCAAGACACTGGGCGCACGGCTGTGCGACGTGATCATGGGCGTGCCCGCGGGCTTCGAACGCGCGATGACCACGCGGCCCTACTACCGCTCCAGCTACGTGGTGGTGGACCATGCGGGCGGTGCCCCCATCGCATCCTTCGACGACCCGCGCCTCGCGCGCATGCGCCTGGGCGTCCAGCTGATCGGCAACGACCTCGCGGCCTCGCCGCCCGGCCAGGCGCTCGCGCGCCACGGGCAGACGGACAACGTGCGCGGCTTCGCCGTGCCCGGCGAGGAGCCGGCGGCGGCGCGCATCGTGCACGCGATCGAGTCGGGCGAGCTCGACGGCGCGATCGTCTGGGGGCCGCAGGCGGGCTTCTTCGCCGCGCACTCGCGCGTGCCGCTGCGCGTCCACGCCATCGCCGCGCCGGCAGGCCCGGGAAGCCAGCCCTTCGCGTACGACATCGCGATGGGCGTGCGCCGAGGCGACCGCGAGCTGCAGGCCGCGCTCGACGGTGTGATCGAGCGCCGCCAGGCGGACATCGCGCGCATCCTCGCGGACTACGCCGTGCCGCAGGTCGCAGGGGCCGCGCGATGAAACGCATCGTGCTGGCCTGCCTGCTCGTGCTGCTGGCATCGGGCTGCGAGCGCGAGGCGCGGCGCTTCACCACGCCCGCGAACAACGAGACGGCGGCCGAATCGGCGCAGCGCCTGGGAACGCTGCAGCCCGCCGTGCCGCTTGCCGGCGGCGTCAGGCAGGCCAAGGCGAACGTGAGCCCCTACGAGGAGAACGCGTTCTCCGTGAACCAGGGCAAGCGCCTGTACCGCTGGTACAACTGCAACGGCTGCCATGGCAACGGTGGCGGCGGCATCGGCCCGGCGCTCATGGACAGCCAGTGGAAATACGGCAGCGACCCGGCCTCGATCTTCGCGACCATCACGCAGGGACGTCCGCAAGGCATGCCCTCTTTCGGCGGCCACATCCCGGACGACCAGGTGTGGCAGATCGTGGCCTACGTGCGCTCGATGAGCGGCCAGCTGCGCAAGGACGTCGCGCCCAGCCGGGGCGATTCGCTGTACCCCGGCAACCCGGAGAACGCGCGGCCGAAGGAAACGCCGCAGCCCGACAAGTCGCAGCCGTCCCGGCCGCCGGGAGCGCCCTCATGACGCGCATGCTGGAGCGCGCGCTCTACATCGCCGCGCTCGCGCTCGCGGTGTTGTGCGTCACCTCGCTCGCGCAGTATGCGATGGCCGCGACGCCGATCCCGCAGGCGCCGCACGATGCGCTCCACGCCATGGGCCCGCAGGCGGGCCACATCGTCGACCTCTGGCGCGTCATGCTCTGGACCTGCTCGCTGGTGTTCGGCGCCATCCTCGCGGCGCTGCTCTTCGCGATCCTTCGCGCGCCGCGCGCGGACGCCACCGCCGCGCCCGACCTGTCGGCCGTCGACCGGGCCGAGCCGCGCGTGCGGCGCAGCGTGGCGAGCGCGGCGGTCGCGTCCGCGCTGCTGCTGTTCGCGCTGGCGCTCGCGAGCGTCTTCACCGACCGCGCGCTGGCGCGCCTGTCGCTCGCCGGCGCGGTGAACATCGAAGTCACCGCCCACCAGTGGTGGTGGTCGGCGCGCTACCTGGACGGCGGCCACGCGGACACCTTCGTGACGGCCAACGAGATCCACATCCCGGTCGGCCGCCCCGTCAACCTCCAGCTCAAGGCCGACGACGTGATCCACAGCCTGTGGGTGCCCAGCCTCGCGGGCAAGAAGGACCTCATCCCCGGCCGCAGCGCCTCGATGCAGTTCCGCGCGGACACGCCCGGCCCCTACCGCGGCCAGTGCGCGGAATTCTGCGGATTCCAGCACGCGCTGATGGGCCTGCTCGTGGTCGCGGACCCCCCCGCGCAATACGAGGCGTGGGTGCAGGCGCAGCGCACGCCGCCCGCGCCGCCGACCGGCGCGAAGGCGATCCGCGGGCAGCAGTTGTTCCAGTCGACGAGCTGCGCGATGTGCCATGCCATCGGCGGCACGATCGCGAGCGCCCAGCATGCGCCGGACCTCACGCATCTCGCGAGCCGCTCGACCCTTGCCGCGGGGACGCTCGCGAACACGCCGGCGCAGCTGGCCGCCTGGATCGCGGACCCGCAAAAGCACAAGCCCGGCGTGAACATGCCGTCCACGCCGATCTCCAGGGACGACCTGGATGCGCTCGTTGCCTACCTGGAGACCCTGAAATGACGCACGCCACGCTCGAAGCGTCGATGGCGGCCGATCGCGTCCGCATGAAGGACGGCCCGCCCGCCGGGTCGCGCGAGGCGCGCGCGCTGGACGTGACCTGGGACGACCCGCCGGGCCTGCTCGGGTGGTTCTGCGCCATCAACCACAAGACGATCGCCAAGCGATTCATCGTCACCACGCTCGGGTTTTTCGCGGCGGGCGGGCTGATCGCCGCGGTGATGCGCATGCAGCTGTCCCGGCCGGAGAACACGCTGGTCGGGCCGGACATGTACAACCAGCTCTTCACGATGCACGGCACGACGATGATGTTCCTCTTCGCCGTGCCGGTGATGCAGGCCGTGGCGATCTACCTCGTGCCGCTCATGGTGGGTTCGCGCACCGTCGCCTTCCCGCGGATGAACGCCTTCGCCTACTGGATCTTCCTGTTCGGCGGGCTGATGCTGTACGCGGCCTTCTTCGTCAACTCCGGCCCCGATGCGGGGTGGTTCGCCTACGTGCCGCTCGCGGGGCCCGACTACTCGCCGGGCAAGCGGGTCGATTTCTGGGCGCAGATGATCACCTTCACCGAGCTCTCGGGGCTCATCGAGGCGATCGTGATCATCGCCACCGTCTTCAAGATGCGCGCGCCGGGCATGACGCTCAACCGCATGCCGCTGCTGGTGTGGTCCAACCTGGTCACCTCGTTCATGGTGCTGTTCGCGATGCCCGCCGTGATGCTCGCGAGCACGGCGCTCATCCTCGACCGGCTGGTGGGCACGCATTTCTACAACCCGGCCGAAGGCGGCGACCCGCTGCTGTGGCAGCACCTCTTCTGGTTCTTCGGCCACCCGGAGGTGTACCTGATCTTCATTCCCGGCCTGGGCTTCCTCTCCTCGGTCATCCCGACCTTCTCGCGCCGCCCGATCTACGGCTACACCGCGATGGTGCTGTCGCTGGTGGCCACCGGCTTCCTCGCCTTCGGCCTGTGGGTGCACCACATGTTCGCCACCAACCTGCCGGAACTGGGCAAGGCCTTCTTCACCGCGATGAGCATGCTGATCGCCATCCCGAGCGCGCTGCAGATCTTCTGCTGGATCGCGACGATGTGGACGGGGCGCCTGAACCTGAAGACGCCCATGCTCTTCGTGCTGGCCTTCTTCTTCATCCTCGTCCTGGGCGGCCTCACCGGCCTCATGCTCGGGGCGGTGCCGCTGGACCTGCAGGTGCACGACACCTACTTCGTCGTCGCCCACCTGCACTACGTGCTGATCGGCGGCGCAGTGTTTCCGCTGTTCGGCGCCTTCTACTACTGGTACCCGAAGATCAAGGGCCGGATGATGGGCGAGGCGCTGGGCAAGGCCTCGTTCTGGCTGATGTTCATCGGCTTCAACGCCGCGTTCTTCCCCATGCACTGGCTCGGGCTGCACGGCATGCCGCGCCGCGTGTACACCTACCAGGCCGGCATGGGCTGGGACGGGATGAACCTGCTGTCCACCCTCGGCGCCTTCACCTTCGCCGCCGGCGTGTTCCTCTCGCTGGTGAACGCGGTCGCCAGCGCGCGGCGCGGCGCGGTCGCGGGCGCCGACCCCTGGGGCGCCGGCACGCTGGAATGGTCGATCGCGTCGCCGCCCCCGCCCTGCAACTTCCACGCGATCCCCACCGTGCACGGGCGGGACCCGCTCTGGCAGCCCGCGCCCGGGGGCGCGCCTGCGCGCGTGAGCGGGCTGGCCGTGAACGTGCGCGAAGTGCTGGTCACCAGCGTCATCGATGCGCTGCCCGACCACCGCATGACATCGCCCAATCCGTCGCCGTGGCCCTTCCTCACCGCCTTGGCGACCACCGTGCTGTTCATCGGCTCGATCTTCACGCCCTGGGCCGTGGTGTGGGCCGCGATTCCCGCGACGATCGCCACCATCCTCTGGTTCTGGCCCAAGCACAAGGACAACTCCGAGGACCTCGCACTGGAGAAGGCGCCATGACGACCGCCGCCACGCCCGCCTCCCGCAGCGACGCCACGCTGGACGTCTCGGGGCTGCCCAGCTTCCGCTTCTCGCACCACAGCCCGATGTGGTGGGGCACGCTGGGCATGATCGCGATCGAAGGAACCGTCTTCGCGCTCGCGATCGCGAGCTACTTCTACCTGCGCATGCACTCGAACACGTGGCCGATGTTCGCGCTGCCGCCCGATCTCTTCTGGGGCACGCTCAACACCGCCGTGATGCTGGGCAGCCTTGTTCCCAACCAGCTCGCCAAGAGCGCGAGCGAACGGCTCGACCTGCCGGCCGTGCGGCTCTGGCTGTCGGTGGCCCTCGTCTTCGCTTTCCTCTTCCTCGGCGTGCGCGTGATGGAGTTCGCCTCCCTGAACGTGCGCTGGGACAGCAACGCGTACGGCTCCATCGTCTGGACCCTGCTCGGCCTGCACACCACGCACCTCATCACCGACACGATCGACACGACGGTGCTCGACGTCCTGTTCTTCACCGGACCGCTGGACGGGCGCCGCTTCGTGGACGTGAGCGAGAACTGCTTCTACTGGTACTTCGTCGTGGGCTCCTGGCTGCCCATCTACCTCGTCATCTACTGGGGCGCGCGCCCCTGGCCGTCATGAGGATCTGGCTCGGCCTCCTCGCGGCGCCAAGCGTCGCGCTCGCGTGCCAGGCGATCCTGTTCGCGCTGGCGACGCCCGCGTGCAGCAGCCAGTCGCGCGTCGAGCTGCACGCCGTCGCCGCGGCAAGCCTCGCGCTCACCCTCGCCTTCACCGTCATCGCGCGCGGCGGCTGGGCCTCGCACGGCGGGGGCATGACCCAGGCCGAGGTCGACCATGCCGACGGCGGCACGGTCCGGGCGTTCCTCGCCGCGGCCGCCACGGCGGTCGCCGCCATCTCCGCCTTCACCGTGCTCGCCATGTGGGCCGTCGTCGGAGTCCTCTCGCCGTGCGCGCAATAGCGGCCGCATGCCTGCTCGCGCCGGTGGGCGCCTGGGCGCATGCGCCGGAATCGCCCGCCGCCGGCCCCTCGTGGACGGCATGGAATACGCAGCCCTGGCTGCTGTTCCTCCTGGCCGTCTCGCTGCTCTTCTACGCCGCCGGTTTGCTTCGCCTGTGGCGCCACGCGGGCGCGGGCCATGGCATCCCCGTTCGGCAGGCCGCCTCGTTCGCGGCCGGCTGGCTCGCGCTCGTCGCCGCGCTCGTGTCGCCGCTCGACGCGATGGGCTCGCTGCTCTTTTCCGCGCACATGGTGCAGCACGAGATGCTCATGATCGTTGCCGCGCCGCTGCTTGTGCTCGGCCGGCCGCTCGCCGCGTGGACCTGGGCGCTGCCCGCGGTGTACCGGATGCGGCTGCCGGCCCTCGTTCGCTCGCGCTCGCTCGCCTGGGCGTGGGACGCGATCACGCAGCCCGTCTCCGCCTGGGCGCTGCACGCGATCGCACTGTGGGCGTGGCACGCCCCGCAGCTGTTCGAGGCCGCCTTGCGCAGCGAAGGGCTGCACGTGCTGCAGCACGCGTCCTTCTTCGTCACGGCCCTGCTCTTCTGGTGGGCGGTGCTGGGACCCGATGCGCGGTCCCGCCGCGCGGGCCTCGCGATGGTGCTGCTGTTCACGACCATGATGCACACCGGCGCGCTGGGTGCGCTACTCGCGCTTGCACCGACTCCGTGGTATCCGCCCTACGTGGACGCCGCGGTGGCGCTGGGCATCGACCCGGTGCAGGACCAGCAGCTCGGCGGCCTCGTGATGTGGGTGCCCGGCAGCGTGGCGTACCTCGTGGTGGGCCTGCAGGTGATCGCGAACCTCCTCGGGCGCCGCGCGAAGGCGATGGCATGAAAACCGCTGGCGTCGGCCTCGCCCTGGCGCTCGCGCTCGCGGGCTGCCATTCGCCGAAGAAACTGGCCGGGGCCGACGATCTGCACCGCGCCGCCCGCGACACCGCGAGCATCGCCCGCGAAAGCGCGCTCCTTGTCGACCAGGTCCAGCGCGGCCATGTCGGCGCCGACTACGTATGGGTCCATCAGCAGGCCCTGCAGGAGGACGCCCGGCGCGCGGCCGAGCCTTTGCACCGCGCGGCGCCGGACGCGCTGCGCGGGCTCCAGCAGCAGGTGGAGGCCGCGAGCGCCCGCCTGTCGGCCGGGCTGGAGCACACGCCGCTGGCCACTGCGGGCCCGGACGAACTCGCGCGGCTCGCGCAGGTTTTCGCGCAGGCCGGTGCGCAGGCCGCCGCACTGCGGGGGGACAAGTGAACATCGGCGAGCTCGCGCTGGGCATCATGACCGCGCTCGGCGGCTTCGTGGACATCGGCGAGCTGGTGTTCGCGATCGAGGCGGGCGCGAAGTTCGGCTTCGCGCTGCTGTGGGTCGTCGTGCTCGGGACGGTGGGCATCGCGATCTTCGGGGAGATGTCGGGCCGCATCGCGGCCGTCCTGAAAAAGCCCGCCTTCGAGGCCGTGCGCGACCGCTTCGGTTTCGGCCCGTCGCTGGGCGTGCTGGTCGCGTCCAACCTCGTCAACATCCTCACCTGCGCTGCGGAGGTGGGCGGCCTCGCGATCATCCTGCAGCTCGTCTTCGGCGCCAACTACCGGCTCATGCTGCTCGCGGCCGCGGGCCTCCTGCTGCTCACCGTGTTCCTGCTGCCCTTCCGCTGGATCGAGCGCGTCTTCGGCCTGGCGGGCCTCACCTTGCTGGTCTACGCGGTCGCGGCGGTGAAAGCGGGGCCCGACTGGGGCGACGTGGCGCGGGGGCTCGTGCCGCAGCTGCCCGCACCCGGGATGCCGGGCCTGCCGGTCTACGCCTACTACATCGTGGGCCTGCTCAGCTCGATCCTCATGCCCTACGAGATCTACTTCTATTCCTCCGGCGGAATCGAGGACAAGTGGACGCCGAAGGACCTGCCCGTCAACAAGCTCACGGCGGGCGTCGGCTTCACGCTGGGCGGCCTGCTCACGATGGCGCTCATCGTCGTCGGCGCCGCCGTATTCCTGCCGCAGCAGGTCGATCCGCAGCGCCTCAGTTCGGTGGTGATGGGCGCATCGGTCCCGCTCGGCCACGTCGGGTTTCTCTTCGCCCTGGCCGGCATCTTCTTCGCGGTGGGCGGCGCGGCGGTGGAGACGGCGCTCTCCGCCGGCTACAACGTCGCGCAGTTCTTCGGCTTGCCCTGGGGCAAGAGCCACCAGGCGCGCGAAGTGCCGCTCTTCACCGTCTGCTGGATGGCCGCGATCGTGCTGGGAACGGCCATCGCGATGGGCGGCGCGAATCCCATCCAGGTCGTCGAATATTCGGTGATCTTCGCCGTCGTGGTGCTGCCGTTCACCTACTACCCGATCCTCAAGCTCGCGGACGACCGGGACGTCATGGGCCGGCACGTCAACTCGCCCGTGATCCGCGTGCTGGGCTGGGCCTACTTCGCGCTCATCTGCGCGGTCGCGCTCGCGGCCATCCCGCTGCTCATCGCGACGCACATGGGTCAGGCCTGAAGCTTGCGCAGGTCGGCCAGCAGCGGCATCGCGGAAATCGCCAGCAGCACGAGGACAACCGGGAGCACGGCGGCATAGCCGATGGACTTGAACGCCAGCGCGCCGGCCACCGCGCCACCCAGGAAGAGGCCGAGGATGATGGCGAGCACGGCCAGGCGCTCGCGATCGGCGCGCACCGGCCCCGCCACGGCATGACCGCGGTTCACATACAGCAACCTGCCCAGCTCGATGCCGAGGTCGGTGACGACACCGGTCATGTGCGTGGTGCGGATCTCCGCCCGCGAGATCTTGGTGACGATCGCGTTCTGCAAGCCCATGGTGAAGCAGAGCAGGAGCACGGTGCTCGGGACGAACAGTTCGACGAGCGTGTCGAGGTGCGCGCCCAGCACCCCGAAGGCGAGCAGCAGCAGGGCCTCGACGAACACCGGCAGCGCGAACTCGCCGTGCATGCCGCGCCGCCGGGCCCAGTTGACCAGCAGGGCCGTGGTGGCCGCGCCGGCGATGAAGGCGGCGAGAAAGGCGACGCCCGCGAGCACCAGCCCGATGCGGCCCAGCACGAGGTCGTCGGCCATGGCCGAGACGATGCCCGTCATGTGGGAGGTGTAGCGCTGGACGGCGAGGAACCCGCCCGCGTTGATCGCGCCGGCCACGAATGCCAGCAGGCCCCCCAGTTGCCGGTTGGTGCGCTGGGTGCGCTGCCGGCCGGTGAGGTTGGCGAGGAACACATGGGGCATGGAAGGCTTATTGTGCTCCCCCTGCGGCGCGCGCCGCAGGACAGGACCACGGCCTACACGTCCACCCGGCCATGCTGCATACGATGGTCCGAGCACCCACTCCACATCCCGGAACCAATTTGCAAATCCCCCCCGAGCAGCGCGACGCGTCCGCTGCGCACGCCTACCCCCGGCCGCAACTGGAGCGCGAACACTGGCAGTCGCTCAATGGTTCGTGGCGCTTCCATTTCGACGACGCGTGCGAATTCACGTCTGCCGCAGAGCCGCACGAGTGGCCGTTGGACATCACCGTGCCGTTCCCGCCCGAATCGGCGGCCAGCGGCATCGGCGACACCGGATTCCATCCTCGATGCTGGTACCAGCGCGACTTCGAGCTGATGCCGGCGGACGACCGCGTGATCCTGCGCTTCGGCGCGGTGGACTATGCGGCGCACGTGTGGGTCAACGGGCATCTCGTCGCCGCCCACGAAGGCGGGCACACGCCGTTCTGGGCGGACATCACGGACGTGCTCGACCCCTCGGGCCGGCAGACCGTCACCGTGCGCGCCGATGACGACCCGCACGAGCTGAACAAGCCGCGCGGCAAGCAGGACTGGCAGCTGGAGCCGCACCTCATCTGGTATCCGCGCACGAGCGGCATCTGGCAGACCGTCTGGATAGAGCGCGTCGGGCACACCTACATCGACAAGATCCGCTGGACGCCGAAGCTCGAGGGCTTCGCCATCGGGCTGGAAGCGCGCCTGCGCGGCGACTTGGGCGGCGACCTGTCGCTGGAGCTCGAACTGCGGCACGGGGAGCGCCTGCTCGCGCGCGACCGCTACCAGGTGGTCGACGGCGAAGTCGACCGCTCCATCGCGCTGTCCGACCCCGGCATCGACGACTTCCGCAACGAGCTCCTGTGGAGCCCGGAGCGTCCGACGCTGCTGGACGTGGAGCTGAAGCTGCTGCGCGACGGGAAGGTGGTGGACCGGGCGAAGTCGTACACCGCGCTGCGCTCGGCCGCGGTGCTGCGCGACCGCTTCATGCTCAACGGGCGCCCCTACGTGCTGCGCATGGTGCTCGACCAGGGCTACTGGCCCGACACCCTACTCGCCGCGCCGAGCGACGAGGCGCTCAGGCGCGACGTCGAGCTGGCCAAGGCGATGGGCTTCAACGGCGTGCGCAAGCACCAGAAGATCGAAGACCCCCGCTACCTCTACTGGGCCGACAAACTGGGGCTCATGGTGTGGGAGGAAATGCCCTCCGCCTATCGCTTCACGCGCACCGCGATCAAGCGCACCGTGCGCGAGTGGACCGAGGCGATCGACCGCGACTACAGCCACCCCTGCATCATCGTGTGGGTTCCCTTCAACGAGTCCTGGGGCGTGCCCGAGCTGCCCGTCGTGCAGGCGCACCGCCACGCCGTCGAGGCGCTCTACCACCTCACCAAGACGCTCGACCAGACCCGCGCGGTGATCGGCAACGACGGGTGGGAATCGTCCGCCACCGACATCATCGGCATTCACGATTACGACTCGAACCTGGAGCACATCCGCGAGCGCTACGGCGCGGGCGTGGACCCCGAGAAGCTCTTCGACCGCCGCCGCCCGGGGGGGCGGGTGCTGACGCTGGACGGCCATCCGCACCGCGGCCAGCCGATCATCCTCACCGAATTCGGCGGCATCGCCTTCCAGAAGGAGCCGCAGCCCGGCGACGCGAAGATCTGGGGCTACACCCAGGTGACCGACGACGAAACCTTCGCCCAGCTCTACGAGCAGCTGCTGCGGGCCATCATCGACACCGCTCTCTTCAGCGGCTTTTGCTACACGCAGTTCGCCGACACCTTCCAGGAGGCCAACGGCCTGCTCTATGCCGACCGCACGCCCAAGATCCCCCTGCAGCGGATCAAGGCCGCCACGTCGCGCTCGCGCAACTGGATTCCCGGCGGCGTGTGATGTACACGCTCGAACTCACCAAGCCCGACGGCCGCAGGATGTCCCTGTACTCGCGCGCGCCGATCGATCCGTCGCTGGTCGCGCCCAGCCCGGCGGGGGACGCGCCGGCCGGCACGTCGCACCTGCGCTGGCATCCGCTGCGCGGCGAATGGATCACCTACGCCGCGCACCGGCAGAACCGCACCTTCCTGCCCCCGCCCGAATACAACCCGTTGCGGCCGACTTCGCCCGGCCAGCCGCCGAGCGAAGTGCCGCAAGGCGCCTGGGACGTCGCGGTGTTCGACAACCGGTTTCCGTCGCTGGGCGGCGACGCCGGAGAGCCGCCGGCGCTCATCGTGCCGACGGCGCGGGCCGACGGGCACTGCGAAGTCGTCGTGTTCACTCAGGATGCGAACGCATCGCTGGGGTCCCTGCCGCTGTCGCACGTGGAGTTGCTGCTGCAGGTCTGGGGCGATCGCACCGCGCGCCTCGGGGCGCGCGAGGACATCCGCTATGTGCTGCCGTTCGAGAACCGCGGCGCGGAAGTGGGCGTGACGCTGCATCATCCGCACGGCCAGATCTACGCCTATCCTGTGGTGCCCCCGGTGCCCGCGCGCATGCTCGCCCTGGCTGCGCAGCACTTCGCACGCGAAGGGTGTGGACCGCTCGAACAGCACATCGAAGCCGAACGCCGCGACGGCCGGCGCATGTTGTACGAGGGCGAGCACGCGGTGGCGTTCGTGCCCATCTGCGCGCGCTATCCCTACGAAGCCTGGGTGGCGCCCATCCGTGCGTGCGCGAGTTTCAACGATCTCGGCGACGCCGAGCGGCGCGACCTCGCACGGGCCCTCAAAACCGTGCTGCTCAAGTACGACGGGCTGTGGGAGCGGCCCCTTCCCTACCTCATGGCGTGGTACCAGGCGCCCACCGACGGCGCGGCGCATCCGGAATCTCACCTGCACGCCGAGCTCTGGCCGCCGTACCGGACGCGCGACCGGCTCAAGTACCTCGCGGGCACGGAACTCGCCGCGGGCTTTTACGCCATGGATGCGTTGCCGGAAGACAAGGCGCGCGAATTGCAGCAGGTGGACGTGGTGCTGGCATGAGCGCGCACCCCATGGAGGCGGCGGCACAGGCGCCCGGGCGTGTGAACCTGCTGGGCGAGCACACCGACTACAACGACGGCTTCGTGCTGCCCATCGCGATCTCGCAGGCCACGCACGTGCGGATGCGCCGCAACGGCACGTCGCGCTTCCACCTGCATTCCGCGGAGCTCGGCGCGCGTGCGGCGTTCACGCTGGGCGAAGCGCCGGCGGAGCATTTCGCGAGCTACGTGTATGGCTGTGTCATGCTCGCGGCCGCCCCGGGGGGCGAAGTGCCCGGCCTCGACATCGAAGTGAGTTCGCAGGTGCCGATGGGCGTGGGCCTGTCCTCCAGTGCCGCGCTCGAAGTCGCCACCCTGCGGTGCCTGCGCGAACTGCTGGGACTCTCCCTGGACGACGTCGAGATCGCGCAGCTCGCGCAGCGCGTGGAGATCGAATTCGCGCACGTGCGCTGCGGCATCATGGACCAGATGGCGTCCAGCCTGGCCGCCACCGATCGCGCCGTGCTCATCGACACGCGCTCGCTGGAGCGGCGCGACGTGCCCCTGCCCGCCGGCGCGTCGGTGCTGGTGCTCGATAGCGGCGTGGCGCGCAAGTTGGCGGCCAGCGGCTACAACCAGCGGCGCGCCGAATGCGAAGCCGCGGCGGCGCAACTGGGCGTTGCATCGCTTCGCGACGTGCGCTCCGTGAGCGATGCCGCCGCGCTGCCCGATCCCTTGTGCCGCCGCGTGCACCACGTCGTGACGGAGAACGCCCGCGTGATGCAGGCCGCGCGAACAAGGGACCCCGTTCTTTTCGGCGAATTGATGAATGCGTCGCACGCGAGCCAGCGCGACGACTACGAAGTGTCGACGCCGGAAGTCGACATGCTCGTCCGGCTGCTGCAAGACGAGCCGGGCGTGTACGGCGCGCGGCTCACGGGCGGTGGATTCGGCGGCGCCTGCGTCGCGCTGTGCCGCAGCGACCGCATGGCGGACATCTCGGCGTCCGTACTCGCGCACTACGCGGCCGCCGGGCTCTCGGGCCGGCAGCTCGTGCCTGCTCAGGCCGCCTCTTCGACCTCGGCGAGATAGCGCACCAGTCCTTCGTCCAGCGTCGGCATGACCAGCCCGCGCTCGCTCGCCAACGCGGAAAAGCGCGGCCGCGGTGCGCGCTGCCCCAATGTGGCGGCCGGCACCGGCAACACGAGGCCGGTGTCCAGCCGCGCGGCTTCCGCCGCCTTGCACGCCAGCTCCGACCACGTCGCGCGGCCGCGGTTCGCCAGGTGCCAGATGCCGTGCTCGCCATCGATCAACAGGTCGAGCGCGGCATGCACGAGATCGGGAACGTAGGTGGGCGATACGCACTGGTCGTTCGCGGCACGCCAGGGTTCGCCGCGCCGCAGCGCGCCGAGCCCGGCCGTGATGAAGTTGTGCGCGTCCCACGGGCCGAAGAACGCGGCACTGCGCACGACGAGCGCGCCGGGGTCGGCGGCCAGCATGGTGCGCTCCGCCTCGTGCTTGGCGCGGCCGTAGGCGTTGAGGGGCAGCGGCGTGTCGAACTCCACATAGGGCTGGTCCTTCGCGCCGTCGAACACCAGGTCGCTCGAAAAGCCCAGCAGGCGCACGCCCAGCCGGGCGCACGCGGCCGCCAGCACTTCCGGGCCGACGGCGTTCTCGCGCCACTGCGCCTCGCCTTCCTGCTCCGCGTCGTCCACGCGCACGAAGCCCGCGGTGTTGATCACGCCCCAGGGATGGAAGCGCAGCAAGGCCGCGTCCACCGACGCCGGGTCGGCGATGTCCATGTCCGTGCGGCGCAGCAGGCGATAAGGCAACCCGCGCGATTCGCAGATGCGGCCGAAGGCGCGGCCCAGCGTACCGGTGGCGCCGGTGATGAGCAGCGGCCGTCCCGCAGCGGGCAGGGCCTGCATCTCGCCGAAGGCCGGATAGTGCAGGCGGTCGGCGCGCTGCCACCAGCCCGGGCCCTCCAGCACCGTGTGGTGCGGCTCGCCCATCGCGCCTTCACGCGCGAGCTGGCGCGCGAGCGTCACGAGCGCGGTCGGCCGCGGCGGGCAGGACCGCACGTCCCACAGGCCGGGCTCGTAGTGGCCGGCGCGCTGGGTCACCAGGCTGTCCCAGTCGAAGGTGCCGAATGCGGCCCAGACCGTCACGGCGCGCACGTCCGCGCCTTCGGCCTGCACCGTTTCCGCCGCGCGCCACGCGTTGCGCAGCCAGCGCAACTGCTCTTCGCGCGTGCAGCCCAGGTGCACTTCGGTGATGGCGACCGGCAGGCCGTAGCGCGCCCAGGTCTCGCGCAGGCGCGTCTCGAAGCCGCCCGTGCCCGCGCCATGTACGCGGATCGCGTCCACGTCCGCATAGACATGCTGTCCATTGCCTCCTGCAAGGTGCGGCGGGTAGTGCTCCACGCGCTCGTCCAGGTGCCGCTCGCTCGTGAGGTAGCTGTTGATGCCGATGATGTCCGGCGGCAGCGGGTCGTCCCGCATCGACTGGAGTTCCTCCTGCGACGCCCCGTACTTGCGCAGGTACTTCCACATGCGGTCGCTGGGCGCGAGGTTGCCGGCGAGCAGGTCGAAGCCGAGCCAGCGGCGCAGGTTCTCGTGCTCCACCTGGTACTGCAGCCGGGGAGAGCTCGTCGTCGTGAAGCCGAGGTCGTCGGTCTGCACCAGCCGCGCCGCGGGGTTGCAGGTGCGGATGGCGCGCATGGCCAGCTTGGTGGCGCGCACCTGGTTCAGCAACGCACGCACGAACGCCGGGTCGCTGCGCTGGTGCGGATACCAATGCCCGTACAGCGCCGAAAAGCGCGCAGTGGTCAGGGGCTCGTTGATGGGCGTCCAGTCGTCGACCTGCGGATAGCGCCGCGCGACGGCCAGCGCGTACGCGGCGAACTTCTCCGGGAAGGAGGCGTCGAGCAGGTCCGTCCAGCGCGGCCCGCTGCCGTGATGCAGCAGCCCGGCGATGGGCGCCACCTTCAATTCCGCCAGCCGCGCGAGTCCCGCGTCCGCCCATTGCCAGTCGTAGCGGCCGGGTCCGGTTTCGGTGAGCTCCCACACGAGCGGGAAGCGCATGCGCGTGATGCCCACGCTCGCGAGCCGGTCGAAATCCTGCAGGCGCCGCCCGAACCCGCTGAAGGCGAGCTGCGAATGGAAGGTGTCGCCGACACGGTTGACCGTGCATTCCGGCCCGGCCCAGAGCTCCAGCGCCATCAGAGGGGCTGCGGCGATGTCAGCACCGCGGACGAAGTGGCGGACTGCGCGTCGTGCGCGGTCCTCAACTTGCGGTACGCCGCGAGCGACTGGCCGACGACCTGGTCCATGTTGTAGTACCGGTAGGTGGCGAGACGGCCGACGAAGACGACGTGCGGCGTGGCCTCGGCCTCCGCTTCGTAGCGCTTGTACAGCGCCGCGTTCTCGGGGCGTGGCACCGGGTAGTACGGGTCGCCTTCGGCGCACGGGTATTCGCGCACGACCGAAGTGCTGGCGTGGGTCTGCCCCGTGATGTGCTTGAACTCGCTGATGCGGGTGTAGGCGTAGTCGTTGGGGTAGTTCACCGTGCCGACGTCCTGGAATTTCTCCTGGTGGATCGTCGTGTGCTCGAAGCGCAGGCTGCGATACGGCAGCTTGCCGTACTTGTGGTCGAAGAACGCATCGATGGGGCCGGTGTAGACCATGCGCCGCCAGGGCATGATCTCCTCGATCTCGCGGTAGTCGGTATTGAGCATCACCTTGATGTTCGGGTGGTCCAGCATCCGCTCGAACATGCGCGTGTAGCCGTGCAGCGGCATCGCCTGGAACTTGTCCGCGAAGTAGCGGTCGTCGCGGTTGGTGCGCGTCGGCACGCGCGCGGTGACGCTCGAGTCGAGCTCCGACGGGTCGAGCGCCCACTGCTTGCGGGTGTAGCCGCGAAAGAACTTGTTGTACAGCTCGCGGCCGATCTTGCTCACCACGACGTCCTCGGAGGTCTTGATCTCGTCCTTCTTCTCGGCGACCGATTCGAAGAACTTCTCGACTTCGAACGAGGTCAGCGACAGGCCGTAGAGCTTGTTGATCGTGTCGAGGTTGATCGGCATCGGCACGAGCTGCCCGTCCACGCTCGCCAGCACCCGGTGCTGGTAGGGGCGCCACTGCGTGAAGCGCGACAGGTAGTCGAAGACATCCTCGGAGTTGGTGTGGAAGATGTGCGGGCCGTACGGGTGGATGAGTACACCCGCGTCGTCGTAGCGGTCGTAGGCGTTGCCGCCGATGTGGGGGCGTTTGTCCACGACGAGGACGCGCTGGCCCATGTCGTTGGCCAGCCGCTCCGCGAGCACACTGCCCGCAAAGCCGGCGCCCACGATGAGGTAGTCGAATCCGCCGCCGCCCGGCGTGGCCGCGGCGTCCCGCACGTAGTCTTGGCTGTTCCTGTCCATGGCCGCCACCTTCACGAGGCGGCCACGCCGGCTGCGGCCGGGCGCGCACGCATCGAGCCCGCGGCGCGCCGCAGTTCGGCGGCGATGTCCGGGCTCGCGAGATCGCTGGCCTCCCGCGTGGCCTCGGCCTCGACGATCAGCTCGGCGATGGCCTGCGCCGTCGCGTCCCACGAGGTCCGGGCGATGATGCGCGCGATGGCCTCGTCGTGGTCCCTGCGCTCCTGCGGGCTGCGCGCGAGGATCGCGTCGCAGGCCTCGACGAAGCCGGCGGCGTCGGAGCGGATCGGCACCACATGGCCGTAGGGCTCGACCACGTCGCGAATCGCCGTGCTCACCGACGGCTTGCCGCAGGCCATGTATTCCAGCGTCTTGGTCGGGCTGATGAAGCGTGTCGCGTCGTTGATCGCGAAGGGCAGCAGGCAGACATCCCAGCCGTTGATGAACGCGGGCAGGTCCTGGTAGCTCTGCTGGCCCAGCCAGTGGATGTTCGGGAGTTGCGGCAGCGACGCGGGGTCGATCTTCGCCGTCGGGCCGACCATCACGAGCTCCCAATGCGGGCGGGCCCGCGCGATGCCCGCGATGAGCTCGATGTCGATGCGCTCGTCGATCACGCCGCAATAGCCGATGCGCGGATGAGGAAGCGCGGCCTGCAGAGGGTGGTCCTGCACGCCTGCGCGAAAGTGCAGCGCATCGACGCTGCTCGGGAAGCAGTGCACGTTCGCGTGGCGGTCGCGCTTGGCGTTGTAGAGGCTGCGGCCCCCGGTGAACACGACGTCGGCCGCGCGAAAGAGCGCGGTCTCCTGTTCGAGCAGCTCCGGCGGCGCGCCGCGGAACAGGGACAACTCGTCCATGCAATCGTGGATGACGCCCCCCGGCTCTAGCTTCTCGGCGATCGGCATCGCCATCGGCGTGTAGAACCAGATCCAGTAGTCGCGCACCTTGCGGCTCTGGATGGCCTGGCCGATGAGCTTCTGCAGCACCGCCTTGTGCGCGGGGTGCATGCCCTGCTCCGTGCCGCGCACGTGCGGGCGCCACACCTCGACCCCTTCGGCGGCGGCGATGAACTCGATGCGGTCCGAGTCGGCGCCGGGAACAGGCTCCTCGATGAAGATGACGGGCCATCGCATCGCGAGGCGCGACAGCAGGTGTTGCGGGCGCTGGTACACGAAGTTCCAGCGAAGGTGTGAAAAGACGATAAGCGTGTTCATGCGACCCATTCTGCAGACCACATGCGCGGCTGTAGGAGGCCTCTTGCACAAAATGGCTCTCTTCCTACACCGCCGACTGAGCGGACACTACACGGCCCATGCGGCGCGCGCGCGGACAGTGAACCTTCCATTGAAAGGACCGCGAATGCTCGCCATGAACTACCGCGGGCCCTACCGCGTGCGCCCCGTGCACAAGGAGGAGCCCGAGATCGAACACCCCAACGACGCGATCGTGCGCGTCACGCGCTCGTGCATCTGCGGCTCCGACCTGCACCTGTACCACGGCCTCGTGCCCGACACGCGCGTGGGCTCCACCTTCGGCCACGAATTCACGGGCATCGTGGAGGCCGTGGGCCCGTCCGTGCGCAACCTGAAAGTCGGCGACTCGGTGCTCGTGCCGTTCAACATCTTCTGCGGCAGCTGCTACTTCTGCCAGAAGGAGCTGTACAGCAACTGCCACAACGTCAACCCCGAGGCCACGGCCGTCGGCGGCATCTACGGTTACTCGCACACCACGGGCGGCTACGACGGCGGGCAGGCGGAATTCGTGCGCGTCCCGATGGCGGACGTCGGCCCCACCGTGATCCCCTCGGACATGGACCTCGACGACGCTGTGCTGTGCACGGATGCGTACCCCACCGGCTACCAGGCCGCGGAGATGGGCGGCATCCAGGAAGGCGACACGGTCGTCGTGTTCGGTGCAGGCCCCGTCGGCCTGTTCGCCGCGAAGTCCGCGTGGCTGCTCGGCGCGGGCCGCGTGATCGTGGTGGACCAGCTCGAATACCGCCTCGAGTTCGCCAAGCGCTTCGCGCAGTGCGAGACGGTGGACTTCAAGTCCGTCGGCGACATGGCAATCCACCTGAAGGCGATGACGGATGGCCTCGGCCCCGACATCTGCATCGACTGCGTCGGGTGCGAGGCGGCGGGCAATTTCGCGCAGAGCCTCACGGGCATCAAGCTCAAGTTGCAGGCCGGCGCGGCGACGGTGCTGCACTGGTGCATCAACTCCGTGCGCAAGGGCGGCACGGTGTCTATCGTGGGCGTGTACGGCCCCACCTTCAACTTCGTGCCCATCGGCAACGCGATCAACAAGGGCCTCACGATGCGCATGAACCAGGCTTCGGTGAAGCGTCACCTGCCGCGCCTGATCGAGCACATCCAGGCGGGGCGCATCAAGCCCTCCGAGATCATCACGCACCGCTTCCGCCTCGAAGACATCGCCGACGCGTACCACATCTTCTCCAGCAAGCTGGACAACTGCATCAAACCGGTGCTGCTGCCCTCCGCGGCGCATCAATGAGGAGCCGGCATGGACACATCCATCAAGGAAATTTCGGACGGCGCGCTCGCGCCGGATGCGAACGGCGTCTTCATCGAGAAGACCGATCCCGCCGTGCGGCAGGGCAGACACCGGCCCGAGGGCATCGTCGGTTGGGGCGTGGACCTCGCGGACAAGGACCGGCCCGCGGTGCCGAAGGAGCGCACGCCACCGCGCCTTGCGCATGTGCCGCACCTGGAGGAGCAGCACTCGAGCGTACGTGTACTCCATTCCAACGAGCGGCCCGGCCTCACGCCGGTGTACGGCACCACGGTGCCGCCTTCCGGCCTGTCCGGCGGCATGCGCGAGCTCGCGTTCCGCTACAGCGAGAACGACATCCGCCACTGGCTCATCCTGCTGGCGGCCGACCGCGTCAACGTGGGTGAAGGGCTGCTCGCGGACCTCGCGCACGGGCACATCCCCAACATCTTCGCGGAGATGGGCGCGGCCTCGGAGTGGAAGTACAACCGCGCGGGCTTCGTGAAGAAGGCCGTGATCGCCTCGGCCCTCGTCGGCACGGCCGTCTACCTGATGCGCCGCAAGCGCGGGCTTCGGGGTTGAGGGGAAGCCTGGCCGTCAGGCCGGCGATGACGCGGGGCGGACCCGGAGCAGGCTGAACACGGCGGCGGTCGCGGCAAGTCCCGCGGCCAGTGCGAAGGCGATCGCGGGCCCCGTGCCGTCGCGCACCCCCGTCAAACTGAAGATCACCCCCGCCATCACCGCGCCCAGCGACTGTCCGGTGAGGCGGGCGGAACCCAGCATGCCGCTCGCCGCGCCCGCGCGTGCGATGGGCGCGCTCGTCACGATGGTGTGGTTGTTGGGCGACTGGAACAGGCCGAAGCCCGCGCCGCACAGCGCGAGGCGCCAGCCCATGTCCAGCGCGGACGCGTGCGCCGGCAACAGGCCGAGCGCAGCCAGCCCGAGCGCCATCACGGCCAGTCCGATGCCGCCCAGCAGGCCGCCCGGGTGACGCGCGATCAGTCGTCCCGCGAACGGCGCGACGCACACCGTCGCCACCGGCCACATGGTGATGACGAAGCCCGCCTGCATGTGGCCGCGGCCCTGGCTTTCCAGCAGCAGGAAGGGCAACGCGACGAAGGCGAGCGTCTGCGCGGCGAACGCGGAGACCGAAGTGCACATCGACAGCGCGAAGATGCGGATGCGCAGCAGGTCCACGGGCAGCAGCGGCCGCTCCTGGTGCAGCTGCCGGCGCACATAGACGATGCCCACCGCGACACCGGCGGCGAGCAGACCGGCGGCCGCGGGCAAGGGCATGCCTGAGCGGTCCAGCCCGGCCCGCGCGCCGATCGCATCGGCGCCGAGGAACACGAGGGAGAACATCAGGATGTTCAGCAGGGTATCGAAGAGGCGCAGCGGCCCGGCCGGGCGCGGCTCGGCGTGCGGCAGCGACTTGCGTGCGAGCCAGAGCACGACGACGCCCAACGGGAGGTTGATCGCGAAGATCCATTGCCACGGGGCGACGGAGAGCACCGCTGCGGCGATGGTCGGGCCGGCGACGGACGAAGTCGCGACCACGACCGAATTGAGCGCGATGCCGCGCCCGAGCATCTCCGGCGGATAGGTCATGCGCACCAGCGCCGCATTGACGGCCATCATCCCCGCCGCACCAATGCCCTGCACCACGCGCGCGCCCGCGAGCATCGGCAGGCTTCCCGCCGCGATGCAACCCAGCGAGGACACGGTGAAGAGGGAGAGTCCCCAGAGGTACACGCGCCGGTAGCCCAGGCGTTCGCCGAGGCTCGCGAACGGCAGCAGCAAGCCGAGGATCGCGAGCTGGTAGGCCGTCACCACCCACACCGACGCCGATGCGGACGCGCCCAGGTCGCGCGCGATGTCCGGCAGCGCGAGGTTGGCAATGCTCGCGTCCATCACGGACAGCGCGATGCCCAGCGAGATCGCCGTCATCGCCCAGTAGCGTTCGGGAGTGGGGAGGCCTTCGGACATTCGCGCCGATCGCCGCCCTCAGACCGGCATCACGGCACGATGGGATACGCCGCATGCAGGGGACATGACACGCCATGCGTGAAGGAAGCGGATTCGCGACATTGACCTTGCATCCTAGCGCCAGGGGAATAGCCAGACAACCCGTGATCCTTTGAGGCCGATTCCTGCCGGGTTCGCGGGCCTGGCCTCCGTTCCCGCTTCAAGCCGAATCCAGGCCCAGCCTTCCCACCAGGAAGTCCGTGAATGCCCGCACGGCAGGCAGGACCGCACGCTCGGGCGGACGCACGATCCACACCGTGCTGCCGAAACGCCCTTTCACTCGCCAGTCGGGCAGGAGCGAAATGATCTTGCGCCGCCGGATCAATTCCTGCGCAATGTAGTCCGGCACGACGGCCACCCCCAGGCCATCCGCCACGAGCGTCGCGAGGCTTTCGCTGTTGTTCACCGAGACCCGCCCACGCATGCGCAACACGACCGCCTCCTCGTTCCGCACGAATGTCCACTGGGTGTCGCGCATGTCGCGCGAGTAGCTGAGGACCTCGACGTCCTGCAGGTCGGAGGGATGGAGGATTCGGCGCGCCAGGTCGCTGCCGGCACGCGCCACGAGCACGTAATGGATCGGCCGCAGCGACTTCGCGATGGAAAGGTCCGGCGGGGTATCCACCAGCCGGATCGCGACGTCGATACGCTCCTCCGTGAAATCGACCATGCGGTCCATGAGCACCAGGTCCACTTCCACTTCGGGATAGCTGCGGACGAACTCGGAGACCAGTGGGAGCAGAACCGCCTTTCCGTAAGCCACCGACGTCGTCACGCGCAACAGGCCCCGCGGCTCGCTGGTGAGCGAGGCCACGGCGGCCCGCGCCGCCTGCGCACTGCGGGCCACCTGCTCCGCATGCTCGAGCGCAAGACGGCCGGGCTCGGTCAGCGACAACGCGCGAGTCGTGCGATGCAGCAAGCGCGCGCCCAATCGCTCTTCCAATCGCTGAACCTGCTTGCTCAGCGCGGACTTCGACGTGCCCATGCGTCGCGCCGCTTCGCTAAAGGTGCCCGCGTCGGCGACGGCGCCGAAGGCCACCAGCGCGCCGAGGAAGTCCGAATCCCAGTCCTTGCTCATGTTGTCTCCTCAGCGGACACAGTAAGTATCCCGCCCTGCATATTGTGCTTCGGGACATGACACCAGACCATCGAGCCTTCACCCACAAGGAGCCACACATGCCCTTCGTCGACCTGACACTCCATCACTCCAAGCCGACCAGCGAGGGCTTGAAAGCCGTCCGCGAAGGCCTCACCCGACTGATGTCAGACGTGCTGCGCAAGCGCGCGGACCTCACGGTCGTCGCAATCACCGTCGAAAGCCCTTCGGGGATCGCGATGGGCGGCACGCCGCTGGAGCCCGGCGCATGGTCGGGGCGGCTCGTCGCGTTCGTCACGGCAGGCACCAACTCCGAGGGGGAAAAGGCGCGCTTTCTGGCCGAGGCCTACCGCCTCCTGGCGCAGCACTTGTCTCCCCCCGCCTCCCCGTTCTATATCGTCGTGCAGGAGGTGCCGGCCGGTGCGTGGGGTTACGACGGGCGCAGCCAGGCGGGCCGCGCCCAGGCGAGCGTGCCGGTCGCTGCGTGACACGCCCAGCCACCACTTGCGCCGTCACCCACACGCAGCGCCATGGAAATGCCTCCTATCCCGTTCCGGCTTTGCGCCGATGCGCGCAAGGACAAGCTGCAATCGTTCAACGACAGGGCGGAAATTCGCTGGTTCGGCTTCAGGGGCTCGTTCGCAGAGCCCGCCTGGGCCGAGATCGAATTCGAGCGGGTGGAGACGGGTGCACTCGGGGGCGGCGGTACCGCCGCCATCAATGGCGGCGCGATCGCCGCGGGCTTCGACGCTGCTTTCGTGCTGGCTGGCCTGGGTCACTACGACTGTGGCACCGTCGTGACGCTGGAACTGGCCGTGCAGTTCCTGTCCCTGGCGCGCGCGGCCCAGCCGCTCGTTTTTCGCGCCGGGGTGCTGCGCTCTTCCCGCGGATTTGCATTCGCCCGGGGCGCGCTGATCGCACAAGGAACCGCCGGCGCCGCGTTCGCGACCGCCACGGCGATGATCGCACCGTCACAATCTTCGGGCCGGGCGCCCCACGCTGTGCGCAATACTTGAGTCATGGACCAAACCGGCCGAGGCGCGCTGCGCGTAGTAGCGGGCCGTGAGCGGTCCCACGCAGAGGACCCCTTGTCGGGACCAAGAAAAAAGCCGCCCACTGGATTCAGTTGGGCGGCTTTGGAGGGAGAGTTGGTGGAGCTGGCGGGAATTGAACCCGCGTCCGCAAGCCTTCTTCGTACAGTTCTACATGCGTAGCCGTCTGGTTTGGATCTCGCTTCCTGTGCCGCGCAGCGGCACGCTGCACAGGACGCCAGTCACCTATTGTCTCGTTCCCCGCCAAGTGACCCGGCGGGAAACCAGCCTATGAAGGTTTCTTTGCAGCTCGGCCCCCCGAAGGGAACCTCACCCAGCCCATAGGCCTGCTGTTGCAAAGCTCACCGGCAATTAAGCGGCGAGTGCGAACGTAGAGTCGTTTGCAGTTACTTTTTTGAATCAGTTTTACGAGCACATTCAGCTCGGCATGCCCTGCCACGCGTCCGAACCCACGTCGAAACCAGTGCAGCCCCGGGTCACCCTTATTTTAGGCGCTTCGGCGGGTTTGCAAGAGCGCTATCAGCTCCAGCGGCGAATCTATTCGCGCGTCCGCGTTCCACAAGTAGGTGTCCGCGTTGCTGCCGAGGTAGCCGTAGGTGGCCGCCACCGTGCGCATGCCGGCCGCGCGGCCGGCGATGATGTCGCGCTCGTCGTCGCCCACGTACACGCAGTGCTCGGGCGCGATGCCCATGCGCCGGGCGGCTTCGTAGAGCGGTTCGGGATGCGGCTTCGCGTGCGGCGTGCTGTCGCCGCCCACCACGGCCGCAGCGCGGGCGAAGAGCGGCATCTGCTGGGTGAGCGGGCCGGTGAACCGCATCGACTTGTTCGTCACCACGCCCCACGGCAAGGGGCGCGACTCCAGCTGGGCCAGGAGTTCGGGGACGCCATCGAACGCGTAGGTGAGCTGCGTCATGCGGCGCTCGTAGTTGGCGAAGAACTCCTCCCGCATCGCCGCGTAGTCGGCATGGTCCGGCGTCATCCCGAACGCGATGCCGAGCATTCCACGCGCACCGGCGCCCGCCATGTGGCGATAGCCCTCCAGCGGTAACGAGGGGAGCCCGCGAGACAGACGCATCTGGTCCGCGGCGGCGCCAAGGTCCGGCGCACTGTCGATCAAGGTGCCGTCCAGGTCGAACAGCACGGCGCGCACGTCATCGAACATCAGGTCTTCCGTGTGGCGATCATGTAATTCACGCTGGTGTCCGCGGACAGCCAGTAGCGGCGCGTGATCGGGTTGTATTCCATGCCGCGCGTATCCGCGACGTGCAGCCCGGCCGCGCGGCAATGGCCGGCCAGCTCGCTCGGCCGGATGAACTTGAGGTATTCGTGCGTGCCCTTGGGCAGCAGGCTCAGCACGTACTCGGCGCCGACGATCGCGAAGAGAAAGGACTTCGGGTTGCGGTTGATGGTGGAGAAGAACACCCAGCCGCCGGGTTTGACCAGCGCATGGCAGGCGCGAACGATCGACGACGGGTCGGGCACGTGCTCCAGCATTTCCATGCAGGTGATCGCGTCGAAGCTTCCGGGCTGCTCGGCCGCGAGGGCTTCGGCGCTCACTTCCCGGTACTCCACGCCTTTCGTCTGCGCTTCGAGCGCATGCAGCTGCGCGACCTTCAATGCCTTGCCTGCGAGATCGATGCCGAGGACGCTCGCACCCTTGCGCGCCATCGAATCGGCCAGGATGCCGCCGCCGCACCCCACGTCCAGCACACGCTTGCCCGCGAGCGGCACGTGCCCTTCGATCCATGCCAGGCGCAGCGGGTTGATCTGGTGCAGCGGGCGGAATTCGCTTTCCGGGTCCCACCAGCGGTGGGCCAGGTCGGAGAACTTGGCGAGCTCGGCGGGGTCGGCGTTGACGGGGGCATCGGTGGTCATGAGGGGACGATTGTGCTTCATGGCCACAAAGCGCGGGCCCATGAAAAAGGCCCCGCGAGCGGGGCCTTTTGCGCAATCCGGGAAGGGATTACTTGTTGGCGCGGGTGCCGACCACTTCGATTTCCACTCGGCGGTTCTTCGCGCGGCCTTCGGAGGTCTTGTTGTCGGCGACAGGCTGCTTCTCGCCCTTGCCTTCGGTGTACACGCGGTTCTTCTCGATGCCCTTGGACACGAGATAGGCCTTCACGGCTTCAGCGCGGCGGACCGACAGCTTCTGGTTGTAACCGTCGGTGCCCACGGAGTCGGTGTGGCCGACGGCGATGATCACTTCCAGGTTGATGTCCTTGACCTTGCCGACGAGGTCGTCGAGCTTGGCCTTGCCTTCGGGCTTCAGGACAGCCTTGTCGAAGTCGAAGAAGGCGTCAGCGGCGTACGTCACCTTGGTGGCTGCGGGCGGCTGGGGTGCCGGGGCGGGCGCGGGAGCGGCGGCGCGCGGGGCGGCGGGGGCCGGGGCGGCAGCAGGTGCGGGGGCCGGAGCCGGGACGACGACCGGTGCCAGGGCGCCATCGCAGCCCTTGGCGGCGGTAGCCGGCGTCCAGTTGGCATCACGCCAGCACAGTTCACGGGTGCCGTTCATCCAGACCAGCTCGCCGTTGCCGTTCTGCCAGTTGTCGATGCGGTTTCCGCCATCAGCAGCGGTCACTCGCGTTTGCGCGCCGGCAACGGTGGACAGCGCAGCAACGGCAAACAACATCGCCACTTTGTTCAGTTTCTTCATGGTTCTCCTCTTGGGGGAAAAAGCCGCAGCCGCGCTGCGTGAATACGACGATTAAGGTGACCATCACCAAAAGCGTGAAATGATTGTGCCACACGTCCTTACACACGCAACGGATATCCCGTTCGGGCCCCGTAGGACAAAACCTCAACACCCACTTCTGTTGCGGGTTCGCGACAGGGCTGCCTTAGCCCTAAAATCAAAGGTTTCGCGGGCCCCCATTCCCCTTCCTCATGACCCAATTCGCCAAAGAAACCCTGCCCATCAGTCTTGAAGAGGAAATGCGGCGCAGCTACCTCGACTACGCGATGAGCGTGATCGTCGGGCGTGCCTTGCCGGACGCGCGGGACGGCCTCAAACCGGTGCATCGCCGGGTCCTGTATGCGATGCACGAGCTCAACAACGATTGGAACCGGCCGTACAAGAAGTCCGCCCGCATCGTCGGCGACGTGATCGGCAAGTACCACCCGCACGGCGACCAGTCGGTCTACGACACGATCGTCCGCCTCGCGCAGGACTTCTCCATGCGCCACATGCTGGTGGACGGCCAGGGCAACTTCGGCTCGGTCGACGGCGACAACGCGGCGGCCATGCGGTATACCGAGATCCGCCTGGCCAAGATCGCCCACGAGATGCTGGGCGACATCGACAAGGAAACCGTCAACTTCGGCCCCAACTACGACGGCAGCGAACAGGAGCCGCTGGTGCTGCCCAGCCGCCTGCCCAACCTGCTCGTCAATGGCTCGGGCGGCATCGCGGTGGGCATGGCCACCAACATCCCGCCGCACAACCTCAACGAGGTCGTCGATGCCTGCCTGCACCTGCTGAAGAACCCCGGGGCCACCATCGACGAGCTGATGGAAATCATCCCCGCGCCCGACTTCCCCACGGCCGGCATCATCTACGGCATCAACGGCGTGAAGGAAGGCTACCGCACGGGCCGGGGCAAGGTGGTGATGCGCGCCAAGTGCCACTTCGAGGACATTGACAAGGGCCAGCGCCAGTCCATCATCGTGGATGAGCTCCCCTACCAGGTCAACAAGAAGACGCTGCAGGAGCGCATGGCCGAGCTGGTCAACGAGAAGAAGATCGAGGGCATCAGCCACATCCAGGACGAGAGCGACAAGTCCGGCATGCGCCTGGTGATCGAGCTCAAGCGCGGCGAAGTGCCCGAGGTCGTGCTCAACAACCTCTACAAGCAGACCCAGCTGCAGGACACCTTCGGCATCAACATGGTCGCGCTGATCGACGGCCAGCCGCGCCTTTGCAACCTGAAGGACCTGATCGAGGTTTTCCTGCAGCACCGCCGCGAGGTGGTCACGCGCAGGACGGTGTTCAACCTGCGCAAGGCCCGCGAACGCGGCCACGTGCTGGAAGGCCTCGCCGTCGCGCTGGCGAACATCGACGAATTCATCCGCATCATCCGCGAGTCCCCCACGCCGCCGGTCGCCAAGGCCGAGCTGATGACGCGCTCCTGGGACAGCAAGCTCGTGCGCGAGATGCTCACGCGGACGCGCGCGGATGGCGGCATCATCAACGCCGACGATTACCGGCCCGAAGGCATGGACCGCGAGTTCGGCATGGGCAAGGACGGCCTGTATCGCCTGTCGGACACGCAGGCCCAGGAAATCCTGCAGATGCGCCTGCAGCGCCTGACCGGCCTGGAGCAGGACAAGATCGTCGCCGAGTACAAGGAAGTCATGGCGGAGATCGACGACCTGCTCGACATCCTGGCCCGTCCGGAACGCGTGTCCACGATCATTTCGGAAGAGCTCACCGCGCTCAAGCAGGAGTTCGGCCAGACCAAGCTCGGCGCGCGCCGCAGCGTGGTAGAGCACAACGCGCAGGACCTCGCCACCGAAGACCTCATCACCCCGACCGATATGGTCGTGACGCTCTCGCACTCCGGCTACATCAAGAGCCAGCCGCTGTCGGAATACCGCGCGCAGAAGCGCGGCGGCCGCGGCAAGCAGGCCACCGCCACGAAGGAAGACGACTGGGTCGACCAGCTCTTCATCGCCAACACGCACGACTGGATCCTCTGCTTCTCCAACCGCGGCCGCCTGTACTGGCTCAAGGTCTGGGAAGTGCCGGCGGGTTCGCGCGGCTCGCGCGGACGCCCCATCGTCAACATGTTCCCGCTGCAGGACGGCGAGAAGATCAACGTCGTGCTTCCGCTCACGGGCGAATTCCGCAGCTTCCCCGCCGATCACTACGTGTTCATGGGCACCTCGATGGGCACCGTGAAGAAGACGGCGCTCGATGAATTCAATAACCCGCGCAAGGGCGGCATCATTGCCGTCAACCTCGACGAGGGCGACTACCTCATCGGCGCGGCGCTCACCGACGGCAAGCACGACGTCATGCTGTTCTCCGACGGCGGCAAGGCCGTCCGCTTCGACGAGGACGACGTGCGACCGCTGGGCCGCGCGGCCCGCGGCGTGCGCGGCATGGCGCTGGACCCCGGCCAGAGCGTGATCGCCATGCTCGTGGCGGAGAACGAGCAGCAGAGCGTGCTCACCGCGACCGTCAACGGCTACGGCAAGCGCACCCCGATCGCCGAATACACGCGCCACGGCCGCGGCACCAAGGGCATGATCGCGATCCAGCAAAGCGAGCGCAACGGCAAGGTGGTCGCGGCGACGCTCGTGCATGCGGACGACGAGATCATGCTCATCACCGACAAGGGCGTGCTGGTGCGCACCCGCGTGAGCGAGATCCGCGAGCTGGGCCGTGCCACGCAGGGCGTGACGCTGATCGGCCTCGACGAAGGCTCCAAGCTGAGCGGCCTGCAGCGCATCGTGGAAAACGACGCCGCGGCGGAAGTCGAAGCCGAGCCCGGTGCATCCGGCGGGGCGTCGCAGCCGGAGGGCGACGCCTGATGGCGCGGGACCTCGCGAGCCTGCGCGTCGAGATCGACGCCGCCGACCGCGAACTGCTCGCCATCCTCAACCGACGCGCCGCGCTGGCCAACGAGGTGGGCGAGCTCAAGCGCGCCGAAGGCTCGCCCGTGTTCCGGCCCGAGCGCGAGGCGCAGGTCATCAACGGGTTGCAGGCTGCCAATCCGGGGCCCCTGAAGGCGGAAAACGTCGCGACCATCTGGCGCGAGATCATGTCCGCCTGCCGCGCGCTGGAAGCGCCGCAGCGCGTGGCCTACCTCGGGCCGGTCGGCACTTTCAGCGAACAGGCGGCCGTCCAGTTCTTCGGCTCCAGCATCGAGCACGTGCCTTGCGTGAGCTTCGACGAGGTGTTCCATGCGGCAACCGCGGGCACGGCGCAGTTCGGCGTGGTCCCGGTCGAAAACAACAGCGAAGGCGTGGTCACCCGCTCGCTCGACCTGCTGCTCAATTCGCCGCTGCACATCGTCGGGGAAATCAGCCTCCTCATCCGCCACCACCTGCTGCGCTCGTCGAATTCGCTCGAAGGCATCGAAGTCGTGCTCGCGCATCCGCAGGCGCTGGCGCAGTGCCAGGGCTGGCTCAACAAGCACCTGCCCAAGGCGGAGCGCCGCGCAGTCTCCAGCAATGCCGAAGGCGCGCGGCTCGCGGCGACGAACCCCGCCTGGGCCGGCATCGCGAGCGAGCGCGCCGGCAGCGAATTCGGGTTGCACGTCGCGGCCCACGCGATCCAGGACGACGCCTTCAACCGCACGCGCTTCGCCGTGGTGTGCCTGCCCCAGGTGCTGCAGGCGCCGCAGGCTTCGGGGCGCGACTGCGTGAGCCTGGTGGTGTCCGTGCCCAACAAGCCGGGCGCGGTGCACGACATCCTCGTGCCGCTCAAGCGACACGGCGTGTCCATGACGCGTTTCGAGTCGCGCCCCGCGCGCTCGGGCCAATGGGAATATTATTTCTACATCGACGTGCAGGGCCACCCGTCGCAGCCGCATGTCGCGGCGGCACTGGCGGACCTGCAATCGCTGTGTGCCTTCTACAAGGTGCTGGGCACCTACCCTGTGTCCGATTAGGGACGGAAACCAGACCAAGACGATGTTCGAACAACTGGGATTGATCGGCTGCGGCCTGATGGGTGGGTCCTTCGCGCTCGCGATGAAGCGGGCGGGGCTCGTCAAGCGCGTCGTCGGCTACAGCAAGTCGCCCTCGACCACCGAACGCGCGCGCGCCATGGGCGTCATCGACGTGGAGGCGCCCTCCGCGCTGCTGGCCGTGTCCGGCGCGGACATCGTGCTCCTGGCGGTGCCCGTCGCGGCGACCGAGGCCACGCTCAAGGCGATCAAGCACCTGGTGACCAAGGACATGTTGATCATGGACGTCGGCTCGACCAAGCGCGACGTGATCGACGCCGGGCGCCGCGTGCTGCGCGACCACATCGGCTCCTTCGTGCCCTGCCACCCGATCACCGGCAAGGAAGTCTCGGGCGTCGAACACGCCGACCCCGACCTCTACGCCGGACGGCAGATCATCCTGACCCCGATCGACCGGACGAACCCCGCGCACGTGCAGAAAGCCGTGACGCTGTGGGAGCGGCTGGGCTGCAATGTGCTGAAGATGGCGCCGGACGCGCACGACGCCGCGTTCGCCGCCGTGAGCCACCTGCCCCACCTCGTGGCGTTCGCCCTCATCAACGGCATCACGGCGCAGGACGCCGGCAAGGAATTCCTCGCGCTCGCCGGGCCGGGGTTCCGCGATTTCACGCGCATCGCCGCGAGCGACTCCAAGATGTGGCGCGACATCATGCTCGCCAACCGGCACGAACTGCTCGAGCAGTCCAAGATCTTCCGCAACACGCTGGAGGCCATGGAGGCCATGATCGAAAGCGGCGACGGCGAAGCGCTGGAGAACCTGATCGAGCAGGCGAGCCAGGCCCGCGCGCACTGGCGCATGGCCAGCAACGTCAAGAAGTGACCGCGCCCTGACGCGCGCCGGGGCCGCCATGTACGCCACCGCATTCCTGGATATCCCCCCGCTGGACAGCGCGGGCGGCAGCGTCACGCTGCCCGGCTCCAAGAGCATCTCCAACCGGGTGCTGCTGCTGTCTGCCTTGTGCGCCGGCACGACCCTCGTGCAGGACCTCCTCGATTCCGACGACACGCGCGTGATGCTCGACGCCCTGCGCCTGCTCGGTTGCGGGGTGAAGCATTCGGCCGCCGATGTCGAGATCACCGGCTTCGGCGGCAAGCCTCCCGCCGCCCACGCCCGCCTCTTCCTCGGGAATGCCGGCACGGCGATGCGCCCCCTCGCCGCGGCGCTGGCCGTCATCGGCGGCGATTTCGAATTGAGCGGCGTCGCGCGCATGCACGAGCGGCCCATCGGGGACCTGGTCGATGCGCTGCGCCAGCTCGGTTGCGACATCGCCTACCTGGGCGTGGACGGCTATCCCCCGCTGCGCATCGGCCGTCCACAGCTGAAGCTCGACGCGCCGATCCGGGTGCGTGGGGACGTCTCCAGCCAGTTCCTCACCGCCCTTCTGATGGCACTGCCCCTGGTAGCGCAGCGCGATATCGTGATCGAAGTCGTCGGGGAGCTCATCTCCCGGCCGTACATCGAGATCACGCTGAACCTGCTCGCCCGCTTCGGCATCGCGGTCGAGCGCGAAGGCTGGCAGCGCTTCACGATCCCCGCGGGCTCGCGCTACCAGTCGCCTGGCAGCATCCACGTGGAGGCGGACGCCTCGTCGGCGAGCTATTTCATCGCGCTCGGCGCCATCGCGGCGGATGCGTCGATGCCCGTGACCATCCACGGCGTCGGCGAAGCCTCGATCCAGGGCGACATCCGGTTCATCGAGGCGGCGCGCCTGATGGGCGCCGAGGTCCAGGGCGGGCCCAATCACCTCGAGGTCAGCCGCGGAGCATGGCCCCTGCGGGCGATCGACCTGGACTGCAACCACATCCCCGACGCAGCCATGACGCTCGCGGTGATGGCGCTATTCGCGGACGGCACGACCCGCCTCGCCAACATCGCGAGCTGGCGGGTGAAGGAAACGGACCGACTGGCCGCGATGGCCACCGAACTGCGCAAGCTGGGCGCCACGGTGAACGAAGGTGCGGACTTCCTGGAGGTCACCCCGCCCGCGCGATGGCAGGCGGCGTCCATCCATACCTACGACGACCATCGCATCGCGATGTGCTTCTCGCTCGCGGCCTTCAACCCGGCTGGCGTCCGGGTGACGATCGAAGACCCGAAATGCGTCGCGAAGACCTTCCCGGACTACTTCGAAGCCCTTTTCTCCGTGGTCCGGACAGCGGCGCCGCACATCCCCGTGATCTGCGTCGACGGGCCCACCGCCTCCGGCAAGGGCACCCTCGCCTCGCAGGTCGCGCACGCGCTGGGCTACCACTACCTCGATTCCGGCGCGCTCTACCGGATCGCGGCTTTCGCGGCGATTCGGGCCGGCCTGTCGCTGGACGCCGCGCACGAACACACCATCGCGAAGATGGCCGAGACACTGCCGGTGCGCTTTTCCGGCGGACATGTTTTCCTGGCCGAGCTGGACGTCACGGACGCCATCCGGACCGAAGAGGCCGGCATGAACGCCTCCAAAGTGTCCGCCCTGCCCTCGGTGCGCACGGCCCTGGTCGCCCTGCAGCACGGCTTCCGGCGCCTGCCGGGGCTGGTGGCCGACGGCCGGGACATGGGCACGGTCATCTTCCCGGACGCCCCCCTGAAGGTCTACCTCACGGCCAGCGCAGCCCACCGAGCCGAGCGGCGCCATAAGCAGTTGATTTCAAAGGGGATTTCCACTACAATCGATAGTCTTCGCCAGGACCTGGAGGCGCGCGATGCCCGCGACATGAATCGCGCCACCGCCCCTTTGAAACCTGCCGGGGATGCGCTCCTTCTGGATAACTCCCATCAATCGGTTGAAGAATCGGTTGCCCAGGTTCTCCGATGGTGGGAGAGCAGGAAGCAGCAGACGCAGTAAGCAACAGGCCCGCACAGCCCCTCTCGCGCGACAGCGCACCGGCCGTGCGGTTCATCAACCTAACCCGCGGCCCCAGGCCGCAAAAACCGCCGTCCCAGTCCTAACAACAGCCGCGTTGAAGCGATTTTGCTTTTGCGTCTGGAAACCTGTGCGACGTGCAAGGAAACCGAATGTCTGAATCCATGGAATCTTTTGCCTCGATGTTCGAGGAATCGCTGCAGCGCTCCGAAATGCGCACCGGCGAAGTCATCACCTCGGAAGTGATCCGCATCGAGCACAGCTTCGTCGTCGTGAACGCCGGCCTCAAGTCCGAAGCCTACGTCCCGATCGACGAATTCAAGAACGACAAGGGCGAAATCGAAGTCCAGGTCGGCGATTTCGTCTCGGTGGCCATCGACGCCATCGAAAACGGCTACGGCGACACCATCCTGTCGCGCGACAAGGCCAAGCGCCTCGCCTCGTGGATGAGCCTCGAGAAGGCCCTCGAGTCCGGCGAATTCGTCACCGGCACCACCAGCGGCAAGGTCAAGGGCGGCCTCACGGTGCTCGTGAACGGCATCCGTGCCTTCCTGCCCGGCTCGCTGATCGACACGCGTCCCATCAAGGACCTGTCCCCCTACGAAAACAAGACCCTGGAATTCAAGGTCATCAAGCTGGACCGCAAGCGCAACAACGTGGTGCTGAGCCGCCGCGCCGTCGTGGAAGCCTCCATGGGCGAAGAGCGCGCCAAGCTGATGGAAACGCTGAAGGAAGGCTCCGTCGTGCGCGGCGTCGTCAAGAACATCACCGAATACGGTGCGTTCGTGGACCTCGGCGGCATCGACGGCCTGCTGCACATCACCGACATGGCCTGGCGCCGTGTCCGCCACCCGAGCGAAGTCGTCCAGGCCGGCCAGGAAATCACCGCCAAGATCCTCAAGTTCGACACGGAAAAGAACCGCGTCTCGCTGGGCCTCAAGCAGATGGGCGACGACCCGTGGATGGGCGTCAACCGCCGCTACCCGCAGGGCACGCGCATGTTCGGCAAGATCACCAACATCGCCGACTACGGCGCGTTCGTGGAACTCGAGCCCGGCATCGAAGGCCTGGTGCACGTGTCCGAGATGGACTGGACCAACAAGAACGTCGCGCCTTCCAAGATCGTCTCCCTGGGCGACGAAGTCGAAGTCATGGTCCTGGAGATCGACGAAGACAAGCGCCGCATCAGCCTGGGCATGAAGCAGTGCAAGGCCAACCCGTGGCAGGAATTCGCGCAGAACACCAAGCGCGGCGACCGCGTCAAGGGCCCGATCAAGTCGATCACCGACTTCGGCGTGTTCGTGGGCCTGGCTGCCGGTATCGACGGCCTGGTGCACCTGTCCGACCTCTCGTGGAACGAGCCGGGCGAGCAGGCGGTGCGCAACTACAAGAAGGGCCAGGAAGTCGACGCGATCGTGCTGGCCGTGGACGTGGACCGCGAGCGCATCTCCCTGGGCATCAAGCAGCTGGACGGCGACCCGTTCGCGACGTTCACCTCGGTGCACGACAAGGGCTCGGTCGTCAGCGGCAAGGTCAAGACGGTGGACCCGAAGGGCGCCGAGATCGACCTGGGCGAAGACATCATCGGCTACCTGCGCGCCTCGGAAATCTCCCGCGACCGCGTGGAAGATGCCCGCAACGTGCTCAAGGAAGGCGACGAAGTGTCGGCCGTGATCGTGAACATCGATCGCAAGACGCGCAACATCCAGCTGTCCGTCAAGTCCAAGGACATGGCCGACGAGCAGGGCGCGATGGCCAACCTGAGCCAGCAGTCCTCGCGCGAGAACGCCGGCACGACCAGCCTGGGCGCGCTGCTGCGTGCCAAGCTGGACAACCCGAAGGAGTAAGGCGGCACATGCGCGGGCGGGACTTCGGTCCTGCTCGCGTCGTTGCGCCCTCGCCGTATGACCCGAAGTGATCTCGTCGAAGAACTGGCCGCCCGTTTCGGCCAGCTCACGCACCGCGACGCCGAATATGCCGTCAAGACCATTCTTGACGCGATGAGCGAAGCGCTGGTGCGGGGCCACCGGATCGAGATCCGGGGCTTCGGCAGCTTCTCGATCAACCGCCGCCCGCCGCGCATGGGCCGCAACCCACGCAGCGGCGAGAGCGTGCATATTCCTGAAAAGCGCGTCCCCCACTTCAAGCCGGGAAAGGCCCTTCGCGAAGCGGTCGACGAACGCACCGCGCAGCTCGAAGGCAAAAAAACCTGAGCTCGCCGGGGGCCATGCAAGCCCCTAGAATCGGCTTCTCCACTGAGGGGCACGATTGAAATACCTCATGTGGCTGCTCAAGGCAGCCATTTTTTTTACGCTGTTCGCCTTCGCGCTGAACAACCAGCAGGACACGACCGTCCACTTCTTCTTCGGCACGGCGTGGCGCGCGCCGCTGGTGCTCGTGGTGCTGGCGTCCTTCGCCCTGGGCCTGGCCATCGGCGCCCTGGGCATGGTGCCGCGCTGGTGGAAGCATCGTGTCGCGGCGCGTCGCGCACTCGCCACCCCTTCCATGCTCGAATCCAGCACCACGCAACATGGACTTTGACCTGAGCTGGGTCTTGTGGGGCCTGCCCATCGCTTTCGTGCTGGGCTGGCTGGCGTCGCGCCTGGACCTGCGCCAGCTGCGCATCGAGAACCGCCAGGCGCCCAAGGCGTACTTCCGCGGCCTGAACTTCCTGCTCAACGAACAGCAGGACCAGGCGATCGACGCGTTCATCGAGGCCGTCCAGAAGGACCCGGACACCACCGAACTGCACTTCGCCCTGGGCAACCTGTTTCGCCGGCGCGGCGAGTACGAGCGCGCGGTGCGCGTTCACGAACACCTGTTGTCACGCGCGGACCTGAGCCGCGCCGAACGTCATCGGGCGCAGCACGCGCTGGCGCTCGACTTCCTCAAGGCCGGCCTGCTGGATCGCGCCGAGGAAGCGCTGCGCAAGCTCGAAGGCACGGCGTACGAGGGTCAGGCGCTGCTCGCCCTGCTGGCCATCTACGAGCGCTCGCGCGACTGGCCCCAGGCTTCCGAGATCGCCCACAAGCTCGACGCATCCGGGCAGGGCAATTTCAGCGGGCGCCAGGCCCACTACCTGTGCGAGCAGGCTGCGGCCGCGCCGCCGGAACGGGCCGAACAGCTGCTGCGCGAGGCCATGCAGGCCGCACCCGGCTCCCCGCGTCCCGCCATCGACCTCGCGGCCCTGCAGCGTCGCGCGGGCGATGCACAGGCGGCCTTCAAGACCTTGACCCGCGCGATCGAGGAAGCCCCGCCGGCCGTGCCGCTGATCGCCAAGCCCCTCACCGACGCCGCCATCGCCTCCGGCAGCCAGGCGCAGGCCCTGGAGCTCCTGCAGAAGAACTACCGTGCCTCTCCTTCGCTGGACGTCCTCGAGGCCATCGTGGCGCTGGAGCCGGACACCGATGCGGCGCGCGCCCTCTACGTGAAGCACCTGGAGCGCGAACCTTCGCTCGTGGCCGCCAGCAAGTGGCTCGCGCAGGAAAAGCTGGAGCACGAGCAGTTCCACCCGCTGGTTCAGGGCGCGCTGGACCACGCGGTCAAGCCGCTCACCCGCTACCGCTGCGCCGCGTGCGGCTTCGAGGCGAAGCAACATTTCTGGCAATGCCCGGGCTGCCAGGCCTGGGACAGCTATCCCGCGCGTCGGGTCGAGGAACTATGAATCCCAGCAAGCAGCAACTCGCCAAGGCGCGCGTGCTCGTGGTCGGCGACGCCATGCTCGACCGCTATTGGCACGGCGCGGTCGACCGCATCTCGCCCGAGGCGCCCGTGCCGGTGGTGAAGGTGACGCGCGAGGAGGAGCGCATCGGCGCCGCCGCGAACGTCGCGTACAACGTGGCGACGCTGGGGGCGCAGGCGAGCTTCCTCGGCGTGGTCGGCGACGACGAACCGGGCCACCGGCTCGAGCAGCTGCTGCGCGACACCGGCATCGCCGCACACCTCAAACGGGACCCGGGCTTGCGCACCACGGTGAAGCTTCGCGTGATCGGCCGCCACCAGCAGCTCCTGCGCATGGACTTCGAGAACGAACCCGACCACGAAGCCCTCGCCTCGCAGACGGAGGAGTTCGCGCGGCTCGCGCCGGTGCACGACGCCGTGCTCTTCTCCGACTACGGCAAGGGCGGCCTCGCCCACATCCCCTCGATGATCGCCGCCGCGCGCGCCGCGGGAAAGTCCGTGCTGGTCGACCCGAAGGGCTCCGACTATTCGCGCTACGCGGGCGCCTCGCTCATCACGCCCAACCGGCTGGAGCTGCAGCAGGTCGTCGGCTCGTGGCGGAGCGACGACGAGTTGCGCGAGAAGGCGCAGGCCCTGCGCGCCACGCTGCGGCTGGACGCCGTGCTCGTCACGCTCGGCGAAGACGGGATGACCCTGTTCGACGCCACCGGCGACTCGCATGTGCAGGCGCAGGCGCGCGAAGTGTTCGACGTGACGGGCGCGGGCGACACCGTGATCGCCACCTTCGCCGCCCTGGTCGCGACGGGCATGGCGCCGCGCGACGCCATGCCGCTCGCCAACAAGGCCGGCGGCATCGTGGTGGGCAAGTTCGGCACCGCCACCGTTTCCTACGAGGAGCTCTTCTCATGAGCGCAGCGCAGAACCGCTTCAAGCAAGCGAGCACCCCCTCGGGGGGCAGCCCGGTTTTATCGGGCGTGGGGGCAAACGAATGACCCGTGTCGTCGTCACCGGAGCCGCGGGCTTCATCGGCAGCAACATCGTCAAGGGGCTCAACGCGCGCGGGATCGACGACATCATCGCCGTGGACGACCTGACGCAGGGCGACAAGTTCCGCAACCTCGCGGACCTGCGCATCGCCGATTACGCCGATGCCGACCTCTTCTACGACCTCTTCGCCGAAGGCTACTTCGGCAAGGTCGAAGCCGTCTTCCACGAGGGCGCGTGCAGCGACACGATGGAGACCGACGGCAAGTACATGATGGACAACAACTACACCTTGTCGGTGGGCTTGTTCAACGCATGCCGGGAACGCGGCACGCGCCTGCTCTACGCGTCGTCGGCGGCGACCTACGGCGGCTCCGAGACGTTCCGGGAATCGCCGGAGTTCGAGCTCCCGCTCAACGTCTACGGCTACTCCAAGCTCCTGTTCGACCAGCGCATGCGGCGCGAGTGCGGCGAGGATTTCAGGAAGACCCAGCGCCAGGTCGCGGGCTTCCGGTACTTCAACGTCTACGGCCCGCGCGAGCAGCACAAGGGCCGGATGGCGAGCGTGGCCTTCCACCAGTTCAACCAGTTCAGGGCCGAGGGCAAGGTGAAGCTCTTCGGTGAGTACGGGGGTTACGGCCCCGGCGAGCAGATGCGGGACTTCGTCTTCGTCGACGACGTGGTCGCGGTGAACCTGTGGTTCTTCGACCATCCGGACAAGTCCGGCATCTTCAACCTCGGCACCGGTCGCGCGCAGCCCTTCAACGACGTGGCGGTGGCGGTCGTCAACGCACTGGCGTCGCCGGCCCAGCCGCTCGACGCCGCAGGCGCGGCCGCGAAGGGATTGATTGAATACGTGCAATTCCCCGATGCGCTGCGCGGCAAGTACCAGTGCTTCACGCAGGCCGACCTCACGGCCTTGCGCGCCGCCGGCTGCGACCACGCGTTCGCCGATGTAGCCACGGGTGTCGCCAGCTATATGGCCTCGCTCGCCCGCTGAGCGCAGGCTGACCCGGTCAACCTCCCGCGCCGCAGGGCGTTAGAGGGGCGTCCGGGTCCTTTGCCCGCTCATCCATTCACCCCGAGGAGTTCCTCATGCTCAAGAAAATCCTGGCCGTGCTGGCCATGCTCTACGCCTTCGCCGCCTTTGCAGCCACCGACGTGAACAAGGCCTCCGCCGCCGAGCTGGACGGCATCAAGGGCATCGGCCCGGGCATCTCCACCAAGATCCTGGACGAGCGCAAGAAGGGCGCCTTCAAGGACTGGCAGGACTTCATCGACCGCGTGAAGGGCGTGGGAGAGAACAACGCGGCGAAATTCTCCGCCGAGGGCCTGACGGTCAATGGCGCCACCTTCAAGGGTGTGGCCGCTTCGCCCACCGCGAAGAAGGACGACAAGCCCGCCGCCAAGGCCGAGGAGAAGAAGGCCGCAGCCTCCGCGGCGATGAAGGAAGAGAAGAAAGACGCCAAGGCCGATGCGAAGGCGCAAGCCAAGGCGAAGAAGGAAGCCGACAAGAAGGCCAAGGCGGAGGCCAAGGCAGAAGCAAAGGCCCAAAAGGCCGACGCGGCCAAGCCCGCCGCGAGCGCTGCCAAGCCTGCTGCCAGCGCCGCCAGCGCGAAGAAGTAAGCAACTCGCCAGCGGACAAAAAAAACCCGCCTCGGCGGGTTTTTTTATTGCATGGATTTCGCGCGGGCGATCAGCCGCGCCCGTAACCCCCGCCGCCGGGCGTGTGGATCTCGAAGATGTCGCCCGGCTCCATCTGCGCCGATCCGATGTGTTCCAGCGGCTCCACCGCGCCACTCGTTCGCACGACCCGGTTGATCCCCACCGCCCCCGCTTCACCCCCGGCCATGCCGAAGGCGCCGTGCTTGCGGCCATTGGACAGGATGCTGGCGGTCATGTCTTCCAGGAAGCGCACGCGGCGCACGCCGCCATCGCCGCCCTTCCACTGGCCCGCACCGCCCGATCCCCGCCGGATCTCGTAGCTTTCGAGCCGCACCGGAAAGCGGAACTCCAGCACTTCCGGGTCGGTGAGCCGCGAATTCGTCATGTGCGTCTGCACCACGCTGGTCCCGTTGAATCCCTCGCCCGCGCCGCTGCCGCCGGAGATCGTCTCGTAGTACTGGTGGCGCGCGTTGCCGAAGGTGAAATTGTTCATCGTGCACTGGCTCGCCGCCATCACGCCGAGAGCGCCATAAAGCGTGTTCGTGATGCAGGTGGACGTCTCGACGTTGCCCGCCACCACCGACGCCGGCGGATTCGGGTTGAGCATGGATCCCGCCGGGATGATGACCTTCAGCGGCTTCAGGCAACCTGCGTTCAGGGGAATGTCGTCGTCCACCAGCGTGCGGAAGACGTACAGCACGGCCGCCATGCACACGGCGGTCGGCGCGTTGAAGTTGTTGGTCTGCTGCGGGGACGTGCCGGTGAAGTCGATCTCCGCGCTGCGGTTCGCCGCATCGACGCGGATCGCCACCTGGATCTGCGCGCCGTTGTCCAGCGGCAGCGTGAATGCACCATCCTTCAGGCGCGTGATCACCCGGCGCACGGACTCCTCCGCGTTGTCCTGCACGTGCCGCATGTACGCCTGCACGACGTCCAGCCCGAACTGGTCGGCCATCTTGCGCAGCTCCTGCACGCCCTTCTCGTTCGCGGCGATCTGCGCCTTCAGGTCCGCCATGTTCTGCTCGGGGTTGCGGCTCGGGTACTGGCCGCTTCGCAGCAGCGCAAGCATCTCCTGCTCGCGCAAAGTCCCCCGGTCGACGAGCTTCACGTTGTCGATCTGCACGCCCTCCTCCTCGATGCGCGTCGAGAAAGGCGGCATCGAGCCCGGCGTCGTGCCGCCGATGTCCGCGTGGTGGCCGCGCGAGCCGACATAGAAGATCGGGCGGCCGGAACTGGAGCCGGAACTGGAATCCGACCCCAGATAGACGGGGGTGATGACGGTGACGTCGGGCAGGTGCGTGCCGCCGTGGTAGGGGTCGTTGAGCACGTACACGTCGCCCGGCGACATCGCGCCCTCGTTCTCGCGGATGACGGTCTTGATGCTCTCGCCCATGGAGCCCAGGTGCACAGGCATGTGCGGTGCGTTGGCGATGAGGTTGCCTTGCGCATCGAACAGCGCGCAGGAGAAATCCAGCCGCTCCTTGATGTTCACGGAGTACGCCGTGTTCTGCAGCTGCAGCCCCATCTGCTCGGCGATGTTCATGAAGAGGTTGTTGAAGACCTCGAGCAGCACCGGGTCCACCGTGGTGCCGGCGGCGAACTTCACGGCGCGCGCCTCCTTGCGATCCAGTACGAGGTGATCGAGCTCGGTGAGCTTCGCCTCCCAGCCCGGCTCGACCACCGTCGTCGCGTTCTGCTCCGCGATGATCGCCGGCCCCGCGATGACGTCCCCGGACCGCAGGTCTTCGCGAACCACGAGCGCGGCGTCATGCCAGCGGCCGCCGGAGAACATGCGCACGGTTTCGCGCGTGGGAACCTCCCGCACCGGGTGCATGGCATGACGAGGCTCGCCCGGCGCATCGCCCGCGACCACGGCCTCCACCGACACCGCCTCGACGATCATCGCCTTGCCCTGCATGAGGAAGGCGAAGCGCTGGCGGTACGCCGACTCGAAGCCCGCGACGATCGTGGCGAGATCGCCGAAGGGAACGACCAGCGCCGAATCGCTGCCCTGGTAGCGCACGTGCACGCGCTTGTGCACCGTCACTGTCCCGGCATTCACCTGCTGCTGCTGCAACTCCCCGCGTGCGGTCTCCGCCAGCGCATCGAGCTTCTGCGCCACTTGCGACAGGGAATCGGGCACGAGCGGGAGTTCCACCGCCTGTTCGCGGATCACGTTCTGGTCGGCAAGGCCCATGCCGTACGCGGACAAGACGCCTGCGAGTGGATGCACGAACACGCGCGTCATTCCGAGCGCATCCGCGACCAGGCACGCGTGCTGGCCGCCCGCGCCGCCGAAGCACTGCAGGGTGTAGCGCGTGACGTCGTACCCGCGCGCCACCGAAATCTTCTTGATCGCATTGGCCATCTGCTGCACGGCGATGTCGATGAAACCTTCGGCCACCACCTCCGCGCCGCGGCCGGTGCGCGCGGCCAGCTCCTTGAAGCGGGTCTCGACGGCCTCGTAGCTCAAGGCTTCATCCGCCTTGGGGCCGAACACCTTCGGGAAGTAGCGCGGCTGGATCTTGCCCACCATCACGTTCGCATCCGTCACGGCGAGCGGCCCGCCGCGGCGATAACTCGCCGGGCCCGGGTTCGCGCCCGCGCTCCGCGGTCCCACGCGAAAGCGCGAGCCGTCGAATTCGAGGATCGACCCGCCACCGGCCGCCACGGTGTGGATGCTCATCATCGGCGCGCGCATGCGCACGCCGGCCACCTGCGTCTCGAACTCGCGCTCGAACTCGCCCGCGAAGTGCGACACGTCCGTAGACGTTCCGCCCATGTCGAAGCCGATCACCTTCGCATGGCCGCCGAGTTGCGCGGTGCGCGCCATGCCGACGATGCCGCCCGCGGGGCCCGAGAGGATCGCGTCCTTGCCCTGGAAGGCATGTGCGTCGGTGAGGCCGCCCGAGGACTGCATGAAAAAGAGCTGCACGCCGGGCATTTCGCCGGCCACCTGTTCCACGTAGCGGCGAAGGATCGGCGACAGGTAGGCGTCCACCACCGTCGTGTCGCCACGGCTCACGAACTTCATCATGGGGCTGGTCTGGTGCGAGGTGCTCACCTGCGCGAAGCCCACCTCCTTTGCGATGCGGGCCGCCGCAGCCTCGTGCTCCGTGTAGCGGTACCCGTGCATGAACACCACGGCGGCGCTGCGCAAGCCCGCCGCGAATGCGGCCTGCAGCTGCACGCGCAGGTGTGCTTCATCCAGCGGCTCCAGCATCTCGCCGCGCGCACCGACGCGCTCGTGCGCCTCGATCACCTGGCTGTACAGCAGCTCCGGCAACACGATGTGCCGGTCGAAAAGGCGCGGCCGGTTCTGGTAGGCGATGCGCAGCGCGTCGCGGAACCCGCGCGTCGTCACGAGCAGCGTGGGCTCGCCCTTGCGCTCCAGCAGTGCGTTCGTGGCGACGGTGGTGCCCATCTTCACGCACTCCACCACCTCGGGCGTGACGGGCTCTCCGGGTTTCAGCCCCAGCAGGTGGCGGATGCCCGCGACGGCCGCGTCCCTGTATTGCTCTGGATTCTCCGAGAGGAGCTTGTGGGTGACGAGACTTCCATCGGGGCGCTTGCCGACCACGTCGGTGAATGTGCCGCCGCGGTCGATCCAGAACTGCCAGCGCGATGCGGGGGGTGCTTTGTCCTTCATCCGCGAATCATAGGTTCAGCGGCCCAGGATTTCAGTGCCGGGACGTCGGCCAGGCTCAGCACTTCGAATCCCGTCGCGTCACGGATGGCTTGCGCGTAAGGCGGCATGTTGGTGCATTCGAGCACGACAGTGCGCAGCCGCGGCGCCCTGCCGCGCAACGCCCGCGCCGCCGCGACGACGTCCCGCCCGGCACGGGCGAGGTCCATCGCCGCGTCGTTGCCGAGGATCGCGCGGGCGAACTCGCCTCCCGGGTCGACGCCCTCGACCATCACGTCCGCCAGCTGGCCCGGCGGCACGCCCGCCTGCCGCAGGTGGGCATCGCCCAGGTGCCGGGCGTCGATGGTGAGCACGCCCACCTGCGGCTCGCGCGCGAGCAGGGCCGGGAGGAGCAGCAGGCTGGACGTCACCACGGGCACCTTCACGGCGTCCTGCAGGGCCTCCTGCAGCAGCACCAGAAATCCGCAGCTCGTGGTGATCGCACCCACCCCGTTCGCCTCGAGCTCGCGTGCCGCCGCACTGAACGCCGCCAGCACCGGCCCTTCCCGCAGGCCCGCGGCATCGCGCACGGCGTCTCGTGGCCCCGCGCCCTCCACCACCCGGAACTCGGTGTCGCCGCGCCAGCTGCCCGGGTGGCCCACGTCGCCCGGCGGGCGGGGAAAGCGCGTGGACAGCATCAGGATGCCCAGGCGCCGGGCGGGGTCCGGGGGAAACACCCGAGATGCTGGCGCAATACTTGCATTTATGCTGGCTGCTCTCGACAACTCGTCCATCCCCCGCATTCTCACGGAGCGACCATGAATTTCAAACCCGCCCTGATCGCCGCCGCGCTGATCGCGTCCGGCTCCGCCTTCGCCCAGACCAAGTGGGACCTGCCCGCCGCCTACCCCGCGACGAATTTCCATACCGAAAACCTCGTGCAGTTCGCGAGCGACGTGGACAAGGCTTCCGGTGGCAAGCTCAAGATCACCGTGCACGCCAACGCGTCGCTCTTCAAGGCCAACGAGATCAAGCGCGCCGTGCAGGGCGGGCAGGCCCCGATCGGCGAGGTGCTTCTCGTCAACTTCGAAAACGAAAACCCGATCTACGGCGCCGACGGCATCCCCTTCCTGGCCACCGGGTACGGCGACGCGAAGAAGCTCGCCGCGGCGCAAAAGCCCGTACTCGACAAGCTGCTCGGCGCCCAAGGCATGAAGCTGCTCTACACGGTGGCGTGGCCGCCCCAGGGCATCTACACCAACAAGGAACTGAACAACGTCGGCGACATGAAGGGCCTGAAGTGGCGCGCCTACAGCCCGGCCACGGCCAAGATCGCGGAACTGGTCGGCGCGGTGCCCGTCACCATCCAGGCCGCCGAACTCTCGCAGGCGCTCGCCACCGGCGTGGTCAACAGCTACATGAGCTCGGGCTCCACCGGCTACGACTCGAAGACCTACGAGAGCATCAAGATGTGGTACGACACGCAGGCCTGGCTGCCGAAGAACGCGGTCATCGTGAACACCGCCGCCTTCAATGCGCTGGACAAGCCCACGCAGGACGCCGTCCTCAAGGCCGCCGCCGACGCGGAAACCCGCGGCTGGAAGCTCAGCGAGGAAAAAAACCAGTGGTACGTGAACGCGCTGCAGGAAAAGGGCATGAAGATCATGAAGCCCTCGCCGCAGCTGATGGCCGACCTGAAGAAGGTGGGCGCCGTGATGCTGACGGAGTGGGAAGCCAAGGCCGGCCCGGACGGCACCGCCGTCATCACCAACTTCCGCAAGTAAGCGCGGGAGCATGCGCCGCTTCCTCGACCGGCTCTACCTGGCCTCCGGCGCGGTCGGCGCCGCCTTCATCGCCTTCATCTGCATCGTGATGATCGCGCAGAGCATCCTGCGCGAATTCGGGGTGCGCACGGGCGCGGCCAACGACGTGGTGGCGTGGTCCTGCGCCGCCGCGTCCTTCTTCGCGATGGCGCATGCCTTCAAGCACGGCGACTTCGTGCGGGTGACGCTGCTGCTGGAGAAGATGTCGCCGCCGGTGCGCCGCGTGATGGAGATCATCTGCCTGGCGATCGCGGCCCTGTCGGTCGGCTACCTGGCCTTCTGGGCCAACAAGTTCACCTACGACAGCTGGCGCTTCCACGAGGTGGCGCAGGGGCTGCTGCCGATCCCGATCTGGATCCCGCAGGCGAGCTTCGCGCTCGGCTCCATCCTGCTGCTGGTGGCGGTGGTGGACGAACTGGTCATCGTCATCCGGGGCGCCACACCCACCTACGTGGCGGCGGTCGAGGAGCGCCACGCCAAGGGCGACTTCTCCTCCGACGTGTAGCCACCTCCCACAAGAAGAAGAATTTCCATGGATATCCTGCTCGTCGGCGGCCTGTTGCTGCTGATCATGATGGTGCTGCTCTCGGGCGGCGTGTGGATCGCGATGACGCTCGCGATCTGCGGCTGGGTCGGCCAGGCGTTCTTCACGACCACCGCGACGGGCAACAACCTCTTCTCTTCCTTCTGGGAGTCGAATGCCTCCTGGGAGCTCGCCGCGCTGCCGCTCTTCATCTGGATGGGCGAGATCCTGTTTCGCAGCAAGCTGTCCGAGGAGATGTTCGAAGGCCTGCGCCCGTGGCTCAACAAGGTGCCCGGCCGGCTGATGCACACGACCATCCTGGGCTGCGGCATCTTCGGTTCGGTGTCCGGCTCGTCGGCCGCGACCTGCGCGACGATCTCCAAGGTCGCCCTGCCCGAACTCCTCAAGCGCGGCTACAGCGAGAAGATCACGCTCGGCTCGCTCGCGACCGCCGGCACGCTCGGCATCCTGATCCCGCCCTCGATCACCATGGTGGTGTACGCCGTGGCGGCGGACGCATCGATCATCCGCATCTTCCTCGCCGGCTTCCTGCCGGGCTTCCTGCTCATGGCGCTTTTCTCGGGCTACATCATCTGGTGGAGCCTGCGCAACCCCGACCAAGTGCCGCCGGCCGACCCGCCGACCACCTTCATGGAGAAGATCCGCCTCTCGGGCAACCTCATCCCCTGCGCGGCGCTCATCATCTTCATCGTCTGGGTGCTGATCGCGGGCTACGCCACCGCCACCGAATGCGCGGCCTACGGCGTCGCCGGTTCGCTGGGCCTCGCGTGGTGGAGCAAGTCGCTCACCTGGAAGACCTTCTGCGAGGGCCTGATGGGCACCACGCGCACCAGCTGCATGATCATGTTCATCCTGGCGGGGGCGTCCTTCCTCACCAAGACCATGGCCTTCACCGGCATCCCGCGCGAACTCGCGCAGTGGGTCGACGCCATGCACCTGTCCCCCTACATGCTGATCACCGTCCTCACCGTCGTGTACCTGATCCTGGGCACGGCGCTGGACGGGATCAGCATGATCGTGCTCACGAGCGCGGTGGTGCTGCCGATGATCCAGAAGGCCGGGTTCGACCTCATCTGGTTCGGCATCTTCATCGTGCTGCTCGTGGAAATCGCGGAGGTCACGCCGCCCGTGGGCTTCAACCTCTTCGTGCTGCAGAACATGACCGGCAAGGACAGCAACACCATCGCGCGCGCCGCCCTGCCCTTCTTCGGCTGCCTGGTGCTGTGCATCGTGCTCATCACGGTCTTTCCGCAGATCGTCACCATCCTGCCGGACGTGGTGATGGGCAAGGACAAATAGGCAACTGGCGCGAGGCGGTAGAGTGGGGACATGAGCGACTTCGACCTCACCGTGCGCAACGCGCGCATCGTCACCGCCGACAGCGAAGTCACCGGCGACATCGGCGTGCGCGGCGAGACGATCGCGCAGGTCGGCCAAGGACTCGCCCCCGGAAGGATCGACATCGACGCGCAAGGCGGCTTCGTCATCCCCGGCGGCATCGACAGCCACTGCCACATCGAGCAGCTCTCCAGCATGGGCGTGATGTGCGCGGACAACTGGCTCACCGCGACGCAGTCCGCCGCGTTCGGCGGCACCACCACGGTGATGCCGTTCGCGGCGCAGCACCGTGGCGATTCGCTGCGCACGGTCACGCGCGACTACCTCGCGAGCGCCGCGCGGCAAGCCGTCATCGACTACAGCCCGCACCTCATCCTGTCGGAGACCGATGCGCAGACGCTGGGCGAGGACCTGCCCGCGTTGATCCGCGAGGGCATCACCTCGTTCAAGGTCTTCATGACCTACGACAGGCTGAAACTCGACGACGCGCAGCTGCTCGACGTCTTCGCCGTGGCCGCGCGGGAAGGCGCGCTGACGATGGTGCACGCGGAGAACAACGACGTGATCTCGTGGATCGCGCGGCACCTCATCGCCGCGGGCCACGTTGCCCCGAAGTTCCACGCGGTGGCGCACGCGCCCGCTGCGGAAATCGAGGCCGCGCATCGCGCGATCCAGCTCGCGTCCGTGTGCGACGCGCCGGTGCTGATCGTCCACGTGTCCACCGCGGGCGCCGCCTCCGCGATCGCCTCCGCGCAGATGCTCGGCGCGCCCGTGCTCGGCGAAACCTGCCCGCACTACCTGCTGCTCACCGCGGACGACCTCGACCTGCCGGGCACGGAAGGCGCGAAGTACTGCTGCAGCCCGCCGCCGCGCGATGCCGCGTCCCAGGAAGCCCTGTGGGACGCCATCCGGCGTGGCGTCCTCAAGCTGTACTCCTCCGACCACGCCCCCTATCGCTACGACGCGAGCGGCAAGCTGCCGCATGGGGACGCCACCACGTTCAAGCAGGTCGCCAACGGCTTGCCCGGGCTCGAGTTGCGCATGCCGCTGCTGTATTCCGAAGGCGTGCGCAAGGGCCGCATCGACATGCGGCAATTCGTCGCGCTCACGTCCACGAACCACGCGAAGACCTACGGCATGTACCCGCGCAAGGGCGCGATCCAGCCGGGCAGCGACGCGGACCTCGTGATCTGGGACGCGGACCGCACGCGCCGCGTCACGTATTCGATGCTGCACGATGCCGCCGGCTACACGCCCTATGAGGGACGCGAGGTGACGGGCTGGCCTGGCGTGGTGATCAATCGCGGCCGCGTCGTGGTGGAGAACGGCGCGCTTCACGCCGGCAGCGGCGCAGGACGATTCATTCCGCGCGGCGCGCCCGCCCCGGTGCTGGAGCGGCGCGCGCCCAGCGAGCGCGCACAATGGATGCGGTCGATCTTCTCTCTCGCATCGCACAGGAAAAATTCATGAGCAGTACCCGCAAAATCGGACTCGCCGTCGCCCAGCTGGGGCCCATTCACCTCGCCGATTCGCGAGAGTCCGTGGTGCAGCGGCTGCTGGCGATGATGCGCGAGGCGAAGGCGCGCCAGGCGGACTTCGTCGTCTTCCCCGAGCTCGCGCTCACCACCTTCTTTCCGCGCTACTGGATGGAAGAAGCCGAAGCAGTGGACCGTTTCTTCGAAAAGACCATGCCCGGCCCCGCGACGCAGCCGCTCTTCGACGAAGCGAAGAAACTCGGCATCGGCTTCTACCTGGGCTATGCGGAACTCACGCCCAAGGGCCGCCGCTTCAACACGGCGATCCTCGTCGACCCGTCCGCCAACATCGTGGGCAAGTACCGCAAGGTGCACCTTCCCGGCCACAGCGACCACAAGCCCGACGCGCCTTTCCAGCACCTGGAAAAGAAATTCTTCGAGGTCGGCAACCTCGGCTTCGGCGTGTGGGACACGACGGGCGTCAAGATGGGCATGTGCATCTGCAACGACAGGCGCTGGCCCGAGACCTACCGCGTGATGGCGCTGCAAAGCGCGGAGATCGTGGTGCTGGGCTACAACACGCCGTCGCACAACATCCACTGGGACGAGCCGGCGCACCTGCGCACCAGCACGCACTTGATTTCGCTGCAGGCGAATGCGTACCAGAACGGGCTGTGGGTCGCGGCCGCCGCGAAGTGCGGACGCGAGGACGGCTTCCACATGATCGGCAATTCGGTGATCGTCGCGCCGACGGGGGAGATCGTGGCGCGCACGCTGACCGAAGCGGACGAGGTGATCGCGACGGTGGCGGATCTGGGGATCGGGGAGCTCTTCCGCCAGCACGTGTTCAACTTCGCGAAGCACCGGCGGCCGGAGCATTACGGGCTCATCACGGAGCGCACCGGGGCGGGGGAGCCGTTGCCTCGGCCTGTAGGTGACGATTGAGTCGGCTTTGAATCCAGGGACGCAGAATTCGCGGAAGTGACGCAGAATTTCGCGGAAGAAATCCAAAGAAATTCCTGCTGGATTTTTTCTGGCTTCCTTCTGCGTAACCTCTGCGAATTCTGCGTCCTTGACTCAGGAAGCCGCAGGCAAGCCCGTCACCTCCCCGAAGGCTCCACCCACCCGCCGCCCAGCGCCTTGTACAGCTGCACTTGGTTCTGCAACTGCGCCGCCCGCGTCTGGATCAGCGCCTGCTGCGCCGCGAAGAGCGAGCGCTGCGCATCCAGCAGGTCGAGGTAGCTCGACACGCCGTTGTCGTAACGCAGCTTCGACAGCCGCATCCGCACCGACTCCGCTTCCACCACGTTGCGCTGCGCCTGCAGCTGCTCGCCGAGCAGGGCGCGGCCCGCGAGCGCGTCCGACACTTCGCGGAAGGCCGACTGGATCGCCTTTTCGTATTGCGCCAACGCGATGTCGCGCGCCACGTTGGCCGAGCGCAAGCCCGCCGCGTTGCGGCCCGCATCGAAGATCGGCAGCAACAGCGAAGGCGCGACGGTGAAGCCCCAGGAGCCCCCCTTGAAAAGGCCCGACAGTTCCGTGCTCGCGGTGCCGATGCCCGCCGTGAGGGAAATGCGCGGGAAGAACGCGGCGCGTGCGGCGCCGATGTTGGCGTTGGCCGCGATCAACTGCTGCTCGGCCTGACGCACGTCCGGGCGACGCACGAGGACGTCGGATGGCGTCGCAGCCGGCAGGTCCGGCAACGCGATGGATTCGCTCGTCACACCTGCGCGGAAGTCCGGTGCGACCGGCTCGCCCACCAGCAGCGCCAGGGTGTCGAGGTCGATCGCGCGCTGGCGCTGCGTTTGTGCGTTCGCCACACGCGCGCCTTCATAGAGCGACTGCGCCTGGCGGAAGTCCAGCTCGGACGCCGCGCCGTTGTCGAAGCGCAGCTTGGTGAGACGCAGCGAATCCTCGCGCGTGATGAGCGTCTGGCGCGTCAGCTCCAGCAATTCCTCGTCGGCGATCAGCGACAGCCAGGTCGTCGCGACACTCGCGATGAGCGAGGTCTGTGCCGCCTTGCGGCCTTCTTCGCTCGCGAAGTACTGCGCCAGCGCGGCGTCGCTCAGGCTCGCGATGCGGCCGAAAAGGTCGATCTCCCATGCTGTCGCGGCGAGGCCCGCCGTGTACACCGAGGACGTCGAACCATTGGCGCCCGGCGTGCGCGAACCCGCCACCGACAGGCCGACATTGGGCACGCGGTCGGCGCGGCGGATGTCGTACTGCGCGCGCGCCGCTTCGATGTTCAGCACCGCGATGCGCAGGTCGCGGTTGTTGCGCAGCGCCGAGGCGATCAGCTCCTTCAGCCGCGCATCGGCGAAGAAGTTCTGCCAGTCGAGGTCGGCAGCCGCGGTACCCGAGGTGGCGCCCGGGTAGGCGAAGGCGCCCGCCACCGGCGCCACGGGGCGCTCGTACTTGGGCGCCATCGAGCAGGCGGCCAACAGTGAGGCCGCCGCGACGACGGACAGCGATGTCTTCAAGAGGCGGGCGTTCATACCTGGTCCCCCGCCTTCGCGCCCGGGGGCAACTCGTGTTCCAGCTCGTGCGCATACAGCTTGCGCTGGCGCTCGCTGTCCTTGAAGAAGCCGCGCACGACGACGAAGAAGACGGGCACGAAGAGCACCGCGAGGCTGGTCGCGGTGATCATGCCGCCCATCACGCCGGTGCCGATCGCGCGCTGGCTGGCCGAGCCCGCGCCGCTCGCGACGACCAGCGGCAATACTCCAAGAATGAAGGCCAGCGAGGTCATGATGATGGGGCGGAACCGCAGGTGGCAGGCCATCAGCGCCGCCTCCACGAGGCTCTTGCCCTGCGCCTGCAGGTCCTTCGCGTACTCGATGATCAGCACCGCGTTCTTCGCGGACAGGCCGATGATCGTGATCAGGCCGACCTTGAAGTACACGTCGTTCGGGAAGTCGCGCAGCGTGGCGCCCAGCAGCGCGCCGACGATGCCCAGCGGCACCACCAGGATCACCGACATCGGGATCGACCAGCTCTCGTACAGCGCCGCCAGGCACAGGAACACCGCCAGCAGCGAGAAGCCCAGCAGGATGGTGGCCTGCGCGCCCGAGAGCTTTTCCTCGCGCGACTGGCCCGTCCATTCGTAGGCGAAGCCGGCGGGCAGCTGCGCCGCGAGCCGCTCCATCTCGTCCATCGCATCGCCCGTGCTCTTGCCCGGCGCGGCGTCGCCGGAGATGCGCATCGACGGGTAGCCGTTGTAGCGCACCGTCTGCATCGGGCCCGTCACCCAGCGCGTTGTCGCGAACGCGGACAGCGGCACGGCAACGCCCTTGTTGTTGGTTGCGGTGATGCGCAGCAGGTCGCCCGGCTGCATGCGGCCCGTCGCGTCGGCCTGCACGACCACGCGCTGCAGGCGCCCGCGGTTCGGGAAGTCGTTGATGTAGGACGAGCCGAGCGCCGTCGACATGGCACTGTTGATGGAATCGAAGGTCACGCCCAGGGCGTTGGCCTTGTCGCGGTCGATGTCGACCTGCAACTGCGGCGCATCCTCCAGGCCGTCCGGCCGGACGCCTGCGACGATCTTGCTTTGCCCCGCGAGCCCGAGCAACTGGTTGCGCGCGGCGACCAGCGCTTCGTGCCCGTTGCCGCCGCGGTCCTGCAGGCGGAAGTTGAAGCCTGTCGCGGTACCCAGCTCCGGAATGGCCGGCGGGCTGAGCGCGAAGATGAACGCATCGCGGATGCCCGACAGCGCGCCGAACGCGCGCCCGGCGATCGCGGATGCCGAATGCTCCGCGCCCTTGCGCTCGGACCAGTCCTTGAGCGTCACGAAGGCGAGGCCCGCGTTCTGCCCCTGGCCCGAGAACGAGAAGCCCAGCACGCCCACCATGCTCTGCACTTCCGGCTGCTTGAGGATGAAGTTCTCCACGCCTTCCATGACCTTGGTCGTGCGCTCGATCGTGGCGCCCGGCGGCAGTTGCACGTTCACGAGCATGTAGCCCTGGTCCTCGCTCGGCAGGAAGGACGTGGGCAGGCGCATGAACAGCACCGCCACCGCCGCGATCACGGCGAGGTACACGATCAAGGCGCGGCCGGTGCGGCGCAGGATGCGCGCGACGAAGCCTTCGTAGCCCTTGGCCGTGCGCGAGAAGCCGCGGTTGAAGCGCCCGAAGAAGCCGCGCTTTTCCAGGTGGTGGCCCGCCTCCATGGGCTTGAGGAGCGTCGCGCACAGCGCGGGCGTGAGCGACAGCGCCATGAACGCGGAAAAGCAGATCGACGCGAGCATCACCGCGGAGAACTGCTTGTAGATGTTGCCCACCGCGCCGCCGAAGAACGCGAGCGGCACGAACACCGACACCAGCACCACCGTCACCCCGACGATCGCGCCCTGGATCTGGCTCATCGCCTTCACGGTCGCTTCGCGCGGCGGCAGGCCCTCCTCGCTCATGATCCGTTCGACGTTCTCCACCACGACGATCGCGTCGTCCACGACGATGCCGATCACCAGCACCATGCCGAACATCGTGAGCACGTTGATGGAGAAGCCGAGCGCGAGCAGCACGGCGAAGGTGCCCAGCAGCGACACCGGCACCACGATGGCGGGGATCGCGGTGTAGCGAAGGTTCTGCAGGAAGAGGTACATCACGAGGAACACCAGCACCATCGCCTCGACCAGCGTCTCCACCACCTGCTTGATGGAGATGTTGACGAAGCGCGAGCTGTCGTAGGGGATCGCCCACTTCATGCCCTGCGGGAAGAACTTCGAGAGCTCCTCCATGCGCTTGCGGATCGCGGTGGCGGTGGCCAGCGCATTGCCGCTGGGCGCGAGCTGCACGCCGATGCCGGTGGACGGCTTGCCGTTCAGGCGCGCGGAGACCGCGTAGCCCTGCGCGCCGAGCTCCAGCCGCGCGACGTCGCGCAGGCGCACGGCCGAACCGTCCGTGTTCGCGCGCAGCACGATGTTGCCGAACTGTTCCACCGTGGTGAGCTGCCCGTTGACGACGACCGTGGCGAATGTGCCCTGCCCCGGCACGTTGGGCATGTCGCCGATGGCGCCCGCGGACACCTGCGCGTTCTGCGCGCGGATCGCGGCATTCACTTCGGCACTCGACAGGTTGAAGCTCTCCAGCTTGGCCTGGTCGATCCAGATGCGCATCGCGCGTTCCGTGCCGAAGAGCTGCGCCTGGCCGACGCCGGGAATGCGCTGGATTTCCGGCAGCACCGCGCGCGACGCGTAGTCGCCGAGCGCCACCGGGTCCCACGCGGGGTCGTCCGAGGAGAGGATCGTGAAGAGCAGGAAATTCGAGCGCGACTTGTCCACGCGCACGCCTTGCTGCGTCACCGCCGCGGGCAGCCGCGGGCCGGCGCGCGAAAGTCGGTTCTGCACGTCCACCTGCGCGAGGTCGGGGTTCGTGCCCGACTCGAAGCTGAGCGTGATCGAGCCGCTGCCGTTGGCCTGCGCCACCGACTCCATGTAGATGAGGCCGGGCGAGCCGTTCATCTCCTGCTCGATGATGGACAGGACGCTGTCTTCCAGCGTCTGCGCGGAGGCGCCGGGGTACACCGCCTGGATGACGATGCTGGGCGGCGCGACCGAGGGGTACTGCGCGACCGGCAGCTTGACGACCGCCACAGCGCCGAGCACCAGCACGAAGAGCGCGATCACCCAGGCGAAGACCGGCCGGTCGATGAAAAACTTGGCCATGCTGCTGCCTTCAGGACTTCGCGGATGCGGGACGGGATGCGGGCGATGCGGAGGGCGCGCCGCCTGGCGGCGTGGCGGACCACGGCACGGGCTTGACCGGGGAGCCCGGGCGCAGCTTCTGGAAGCCGTCGACCATCACCTGCTCGCCGGCCTTCAGGCCGTCGGTGACGACCCACTGGCCGTTCTGCTCGCCGCTCACCTTGATGGTGCGCGGGGCGACCTTGCCTTCCTTGTCGACGACCATGACCGTGTCGCCCTGGGTCGCACGGGTGACCGCCTGCTGCGGCAGCAGCACGGCATTGCCGGCCTTGGCCTGCTCCAGCCGCACGCGCACGTACAGGCCCGGCAGCAGCGTCCCGTTCGGGTTGGGCACTTCCGCGCGCAGCGTGATCTGCCCGCTGGTCGCGTCCACCGTGAGGTCGGAGAAGAGCAGGCGACCCGGGTTCGGGTGTTCGCTGCCGTCTTCCAGCACCACGCGCACCAACGCGCCTTCCGCGCCCGCGGCACGCCTGAGCTTGCCCTCCGCCAGCGCCTTGCGCATCTTGAGCACTTCGGCGGCGGACTGCGTGAAGTTGACGTACATCGGGTTGATCTGCTGGATCACCGCGAGCGGCGTCGCCTCGCCCTGGCCGACGAGCGCGCCTTCGGTCACGAGGGCGCGGCCGATGCGTCCGGAGATCGGCGCCGTGACGGAGGCGTATCCCACGTTGATCTGCGCGGTCTGCACCGCGGCCTTGCCGGCCGCGACATCGGCCTGCGCCTGCTGCTGCGCCGCCACGGCGTTCGCGTAGTCCTGCTTGCTGATCGCGTTGGCTTCCACCAGCGGCTTGTAGCGTTCCGCGAGCGCCGTGGCCTGCCCGAGATTGGCCTGGGCGCGCGCCATGGTGGCCTGCGCGCTCGCCAGCTGCGCGGCATAGGGCGCGGCGTCGATGGAAAAGAGCGGCTGGCCGGCGCGGACGTCCGAGCCTTCGGTGAATAGGCGCCTTTGCACGATGCCGGCGGCGCGCGCGCGCACCTGGGCGACGCGCGAAGGCTCCAGGCGGCCGGGCAGTTCGGTGACGAGGCCCACCTCGCCGGGGGCGACGGTGACGACACCGACTTCCGGTGGCGGCATCCCGCCGCCGGGGCCGCCTGCGGGCTGGGCGTTGCCGCCGGGGCCGCAAGCCGCCAGCAGCGTGGCGGCGAGGAGGGAGATCAGGGAAAGAGGTCTTGACGCGAAACGCTGGCGCAAGGCGGGCATTGCAATCCTTGTGGGAACGGGATCGGCGCCGCCGGGCGGGGTGGGCGCGGCGTGACGACGGATTTCGGGAACCACAGAGTATGCCGCGACTGGATGTCGAATGCTTTCAGCAGGATTAGCGCGGTGCAGCTCTGCGGGATCGCGCGGGATCGCACACAATGAGGGCATGGAGCGCGCGGTGACCCCCACATCCCAGGGCCGGCTGGCCCTGATCGAAGGTGCGCGCCGGGCCGTCCTCGGCGGCGGCCCGCCGGCACGGGAATCGGCGGTGGAATCGTGGATCGCGCGCTCGTGGCGGCGCTGCCTCGCGGCCGGCCACCGCCCCGACGAACGGCTGGGCTTCGACATGGTGGCGGCTCAGGCGCGCAGGCGCGTGCTCGATGCCAACCAGCCCCTCCTGCAGGCCGCCCGCCCGGTGCTCGACCGCCTCGCCCGGGCCCTCGCCAGCACCCGCTACTTCGCCATCCTCACCGACCACCAGGGCATCGTGATCGACGCGCACGGCCCGATCGACCGCAGCGACCGCCGGGCCGACCTCATCACGCGCGTCGGCGTGGACCTGTCCGAACGCGCCGTGGGCACGACGGCCATCGGCGCCGCGCTGGGCGAACTGCAGCCCGTGTGGCTGCACCGCGGCGAACACTTCTTCAACGACACCTCCGCCTACAGCTGCGCGGGCGCGCCGCTGTTCGGGCCGGACGGCCGTTGCGTCGGCATGCTGGACCTGACCGGCATCGATGCGGCCGAGCGGCCCGAGCTCAAGCACCTGGTCGCGCAGTCCGCGCGCACCATCGAGAACGCGCTCACCCTGGCCCGGCCGCACCGCCTGCTGCTGCGCTTGAACTGGCCCGGCCGCTCCCTGGGCGGCGACGACGACGGCCTGCTCTGCCTGGACGCGGACGGCTGGATCACCGGCAGCAACCACGTGGCCCGCCAGATGGCGCCGCCCCTTGCCCCGGGCGGCGCGCCGGTGCACTGCACCGAGCTCTTCGCCCAGCCCTGGGAAATCCTCTTCGACCAGGCGCGCGGGAGCGCCGGCGAGCGCCCCACCGAGGTGCCGCTCTGGTCGGGCCTGCGGCTGCAGGCGCTCGCGCTGCTGCCCGGCCGGGAAACCGCCGCCGCCGCGCCGCGCGTGCCCCTGCGGGAGGCGGAGATCGCGATGATCCGCGAGGCCGTTGCGCAGGCACGCGGCAACGTGCAGCAGGCGGCGCAGGTGCTGGGCATCAGCCGGGCGACGATCTACCGCAAGCTCGCGAGCCGCTGACCCGTCCATGCGCGTCGCGGCCCTCCGGCGTGTCCTCCCGTGCCTGGCCTGGCTGCTGGTGCACGCCGCCGCGGCTGCCGGCCAGGTGAGCGTCGCCGTGGCCTCCAACTTCACCGCGCCCATGCAGAAGATCGCGGCCGCGTTCGCGGCGGACACCGGCCACACCGTCGCGCCGGCCTTCGGGGCCACGGGCGCCTTCTACGCGCAGATCCGCAACGGCGCGCCGTTCCAGATGCTGCTCGCCGCCGACGACGAAACGCCCGCGCGGCTGGAGCAGGAAGGCCTCGCCGCCGCCGGCACGCGCTTCGCCTACGCCACCGGCCGGCTCGCGCTGTGGAGCGCGCAACCCGGCCTGGTGGACGGCAAGGGCGAGGTGCTCGCCCGGGGCGGCTTCGAGCGCATCGCACTGGCCAACCCGAAACTCGCGCCCTATGGCGCCGCCGCGGTCGAAGCGATGGCCCGGCTGCAGGTGCTGGCGCGCCTGCAGCCGCGCTTCGTGCAGGGCGAAAACATCGCGCAGGCCCTGCAGTTCGTGGCGACGGGCAACGCGCCACTCGGCTTCGTCGCCCTTTCGCAGGTGATGGTGGACGGGCGCATCGCGCGGGGCTCGGCCTGGGTCGTACCCTCCTCGCTGCACGCGCCGATCCGCCAGGATGCCGTCATCCTCGCCGCGGGCAAGGGCAGTGCGGCCGCCTCGGCGCTGGCCGCGTACTTGCGCGGCGACAAGGCCCGCGCGATCATCCGCAGCTTCGGCTACGAGCTCTGATCCGCATGCCCGCCTTCAGCGCCGCCGACTTCGATGCGATCTGGCTGACGCTGAAGCTGGCGACCCTCACCACCGCCCTCCTGCTGCTGCTCGCGACGCCGCTCGCGTGGTGGCTCGCGCGAACCGCGTCGGGCTGGCGCGCGCCCGTCGCCGCCGTCGTGGCCTTGCCGCTCGTGCTGCCGCCCACGGTTTTGGGCTTCTACCTCCTGGTCACCATGGGCCCCCACGGACCCGTGGGGCAGGCCACGCAGATGCTCGGCCTGGGCACCCTGCCCTTCACCTTCGCCGGCCTCCTCGTGGGCTCGGTGATCTATTCGCTGCCCTTTGCCGTGCAGCCGCTGCAGCATGCCTTCGAGGCCGTGGGCCGCCGGCCGATGGAAGTGGCGGCGACCCTGCGTGCGCGTCCCCTGGATGCCTTCCTTTCCGTGGCCGTCCCGCTCGCACGGCCCGGGTTCGTGACCGCCGCGATCCTCAGCTTTGCGCACACGGTCGGCGAATTCGGCGTCGTGCTCATGATCGGCGGCAACATCCCGCAGCAGACGCGCGTCGTGTCCACGCAGATCTACGGGCACGTCGAGGCGCTGGAGTACACGCAGGCGCACTGGCTCGCGGGCGGCATGGTGCTGTTCTCGTTCGCGGTGCTGCTGGCGCTGTCCCTCACGAGCCGGCGCAGCCTGCGGGTGCTCGGATGAGCGCGCAGGACATGCTGCTGCGCCTCGCGCTCGCGCGAAAGACGTTCCGCCTCGACGTGGATTGCGCGCTGCCGGCGCACGGCATCACCTGCGTGTTCGGCCCGTCCGGGTCCGGCAAGACCAGCCTGCTGCGGTGCATCGCCGGGCTGGAGCGCGCCGCCGGCACCGTTCGCATCGCCGATGCGGTCTGGCAGGACGACGCGCAAGGGGTCTTCGTGCCCACGTGGAAGCGCCCGCTGGGCTATGTGTTCCAGGAGGCGAGCCTCTTCGACCACCTCGATGTGCGCGGCAACCTCGACTACGGCGCGCAACGCGCGGGCGCCGCGGAGCGCCGGATCGCGCTCGCCGCGGCGATCGAGCTCCTGGGCATCGGCGACCTGCTCGCGCGGCCCACGCACGAACTCTCGGGCGGCGAGCGCCAGCGCGTCGCGATCGCGCGCGCCCTCGCCGCGCAGCCGCGCGTGCTCCTGCTGGACGAGCCGCTGGCATCGATCGACATCGCGCGCAAGCAGGACATCCTTCCGTGGCTGGAGCGCCTGCGCGACGAGCTCGCGCTGCCGATGGTCTACGTCACGCACTCGGCCGACGAGGTCGCGCGGCTCGCGGACACGCTCGTCGTGCTGGAGCGCGGACGTGTCGCTTCCACGGGCCCCGCGGCGCGCGTGCTGGCGCGCACCGACGACGCGGCGCTGTGGGGCGACGACCCGGGCGCGCTGATCGACGGCACGCTCGCCCTGCGGGACGGGCGCTGGCACCTGGCGCGCGTCGACTTCCCGGGCGGCAGCCTCTGGCTGCGCGACGACGGCGTCGCCGCCGGCCAGCGCGCCCGCCTTCGCGTGCTCGCGCGCGACGTGAGCATTGCGACACGGGAGCCGGAGGGCACGTCGATCCAGAACCTGCTGCCCTGCACCGTACAGCACATCGCGGCGGATGCACATCCTTCGCAGCTGCTCGTGCGCCTCGCGTGCGGCGAGACGACGCTGCTCGCGCGGATCACCGCGCGCGCGGCCGATTCGCTGGGCCTCGCCACGGGCATGCCCGTGTGGGCGCAGGTCAAGTCGGTGGCGCTGGTGCAGTGAGTTTCGCGGCGTTCGGGAAGAACAGCTGCTCGCCGCCGATGCGGTAGTTCGCGATCACGCCCTGCCCCGCCGGCGAGGTGATCCAGTCGACGAACTTCTGCGCCCCGGCCGCGTTCAGTTTCGGGTACTTCGCGGGATTCACCACCATCACGCCGTACTGGTTGAAGAGCCGCTTGTCGCCTTCGACGAGCACCGCGAGGTCGCCGCGATTGCCGAAGCTCAGCCAGGTGCCGCGGTCCGTGAGCACATAGGCGTTCGAGGAACTTCCGATGTTCAGGGCCGGCCCCATGCCGCAGCCGCATTCCCGGTAGCCCGCGCCCTTGCCGGCCGCTCCCGCCTGCGACCAGTAGCGCAGCTCGGCGGCATGGGTGCCGCTCTTGTCGCCGCGGGAGATGAAGGGCGCGTTGGCGGCGGCGATCTTCTTCAGCGCCGCGAGGATGTCCCTGCCGCGCACGCCGGCCGGGTCGGGTTTCGGGCCGACCACGACGAAATCGTTATACATGACCGGGTAGCGCTTGCGCGAGCCTCCCTCCGCGACGAACTTCTCCTCCGCCGCCTGGTCGTGCACGAAGAGCACGTCCGCATCGCCGCGCCTCGCGATGTCGATGGCCTGCCCGGTTCCGACGGAGACCACCTTGATGTCCAGGCCGGTCGCCTTCTTCGCCTCGGGAATCAGGTGCCCGAACAGGCCCGACTGTTCGGTGGACGTGGTGGACGCCACGGTGATCGTCTCCGCGCGCGCCGCGGCGGCGAACCACAGGGCTGCGGCCATCCAGGCCAGGGGGTACTTCACGCCAGCTCTCCCTTGAGGAACAGATCGGCCGCGCGGGAGCTCTCGCGCAGGCGCGTGCGATCGAAAAAATCCTGCACCGGCAGGTCCGCGAGGATGCGGCCCTGCTCCAGGTACACCACGCGCGTGGCCAGGCGCTTGACCTGGCCCAGGTTGTGGCTCGCGAACACGAGCGTCATGCCGCCCTGCGCGAAATCCGCCATCAGCGCCTCGACCTCGCGCTTGGCATGCGGATCGAGGCTGGAAGTCGGCTCGTCGAGGAACAGGACGCCCGGCTTCAGTGCCCAGGCGCGCGCGAGCGCGAGGCGCTGCTGCTGCCCGCCCGACAGTTCGCGCGCGCCGCGCAGCGCCACCTCGAACAGCCCGACCCGGCCGAGCGCGAGCAAGGCGGCCTCCCGCGCCTTCTTCCACGGCGTGCCGCGAATCCACAACCCCAGCGCGACGTTGTTCACGGCGGTGGTGCGCAGCATGTAGGGCCGCTGGAACAGCATGGCCTGGGGCGTGCCGCTGTCGTGCAGCACCGAGCCGCGCGTGGGCGCGAGCAGGCCGTGCAGGAGGCGCAGCAGCGTGCTCTTGCCGCTGCCGTTGGCGCCGATGAGCGCGAGGCGCTCGCCGCGCGCCACGCGCAGGTCGATGCCGTGCAGCGCCTGCACGCTGCCGAAGTGCAGGTCCACCGCCTCGAGCTGGATGAGGCTCATACGGGGGCGCCTTCGAGCACCGCGGGCCTGCCGCCGTGCCCCACGCGCCAGCGGCGCAGCAGCGCGATCAGCGCGTTGAGCGCCAGCACCACCGCCAGCAGCACGATGCCCAGCGCGAGCGCGAGCGGCAGGTCGCCCTTGCTCGTCTCGAGCGCGATCGCGGTCGTCATCACCCGCGTGAAGCCGTCAATGTTGCCGCCGACGATCATCACGGCGCCGACTTCCGAGATGGCGCGGCCGAAGGACGCGATCGTCACCGTGAGCAGCGCGTACCGCTCGTCCCACGCGAGCAGGATGCCGCGCAGCATCGTGCCCGCGCCCATCGAGCGGAGCTGCTCGCCCTGCGCGCGGTCCACGTCTTCCACCACCTGCCGCGTGAGTGCGGTGACCACGGGCAGCACGAGCACGGTCTGCGCGAGCACCATCGCCTTGAAGGAAAACAGCCAGCCGAGGAACCCGAGCGGCCCCGAGCGCGACAGCAGCAGGTAGACCACCAGTCCCACGACCACGGACGGCAGTGCGAGCGTCGTGTTGAGCACGGTGAGCAGCGCGCCGCGCCCCGGGAACCGCGCCACCGCGAGCCATGCGCCCAGGAGCAGGCCGACGCCGCACGCGATGGCGCAGGCCGCCGCGCTCACGGCCAGGGAGCGCAGGACGATGGAAAAGAGGTCGGGGTCCGCGCCCGCGATGAGACCCATCGCGGTGGCGATGCTGTCGGAAAACGTGTTCATGCCTGGACCGGATGGTACGTGTGCATGCCAACGGGCGCATCGGGATTCGCGAGCTATGAAGCCGGGTGCATAGCGGGGTCGCGCATACTCCCGGCCATGCGCACCGTCGAGATCTCCTACAGCCTCGCCACGCGCCGCGAGGGCGGGGCCCGCATCCGCAATCCGCTCATGGACCTCCTGCATGCGGTGCGCGACCACGGGTCGATCTCCGCCGCGGCGAAGGCGCTCGGGTTTTCCTACCGGCATGTGTGGGGCGAACTCAAGCGCTGGGAGGCCGAGCTCGGCAGGCCGCTCGTCATCTGGGAGAAGGGGCAGCCCGCCGTCCTTTCCGGATTCGGCGACAAGCTGCTGTGGGCCGAGCGCCAGGCGCAGGCGCGGCTCGCGCCGCAGGTGGAGGCGCTGCACGCGGACCTGGAGCGCGCCTTCGCCGTCGCCTTCGACGACGCCGCGCAGGTGCTGACCCTCTTCGCGAGCCACGACGACGCGTTGCCGCTGCTGCGCGAGCATGCGGCGCGATTCGCGCGCCTGCACCTGGACGTGCGCTTTTGCGGCAGCGTGGACGCGATCGCCGCGCTCAACGAGGGCCGCTGCGTGATGGCGGGCTTCCACACCCCGCGGCTGCCCGGCGGCGGCGAACTCGCGCGCCGCGCCTACCAGCCGCTGCTGCAGCCCGGCCTGCACAAGCTGATCGGCTTCGCGCAGCGCACGCAGGGGCTCATCGTGGCGCCGGGCAACCCGATGGCGCTCGCCTCCCTGGACGACATCCGGGCCAAGGGGGCGCGCTTCGTCAACCGCGCGCTCGGCACCGGCACGCGCGTGCTGCTGGACGAGCTGCTCGCCCGGGACGGCATCGCCGCCGGCGCCATCGAGGGCTACGGGCGCTCCGAGCCTTCGCACGAAGCCGTGGCGCAGGCCGTCGCCTCCGGCGCGGTGGACGCGGGCCTGGGGATCGAGGCGGCGGCGCGCTCGCGCGGACTCGGGTTCGTGCCGCTGGTGCGGGAGGACTACTTCCTCGTGTGCCTCAAATCGGCGCTGGAGCAGCCGCCCGTCGCGGCGTTGCGCGCCCTGCTTCGCACGCCTGCGTGGAAGCGCGAGCTCGCCGCCGTGCCGGGCTACGAGCCTTCACAGTCGGGCGAGGTGTTGTCGCTGCGCCGTCAGCTGCCCTGGTGGGACATGGCGCCGAAACCCGCCCGCGCTCACAGCGCGCAGGTGCGAAAGCCCACGAAGGCGCCGTCGCGCTCCGGCAGCGCGTAGCTGCGGAATTTCGGGTGCTTCATCCGCGCGCGCGTCGCGAAGGACGCGCCGCGCTGCACGCGCGCACGGCCGAAGTACCAGTGCGCCTCGAAGTCGGTGTGGATCGTCCAGGCGTCGGTCGTGAAGCCCGGCCAGGGCCGCAGCGTGCTCGCCGTCCACTCGCGCACGTCGCCCCAGCGGAACCCGCGGCGCGCGGCCACGTGCGCGGCCATCTCCCATTCGACCTCGGTGGGCAGTCGCCGTCCGGCCCATCGCGCCCAGGCATCGGCCTCCCACCAGCTCAGGTGCATCGCGCTCTGGGTCGCGGCCATGCGGGCCGCGCGGCCGAAGTGCGTCTGCATCACCGCGCCGCTCGCCGAGCCGATCTGCTCCACGTGCCTCGGGCCGCGGCGGCCTTCCGCGCCGGCCTCGCGCTCCAGCCATTCCCAGCCGCGCGGGAGCCAGAATTCGGGCCGGTCGTAGCCGCCGTCGTCGACGAACTCCACGTACTGCCCCCAGCTCACCGGCTGCGCGTCGATCTCGAATTCGGGCACCTCCACTTCGTGCGCCCACTTCTCCACGTCGAACACGAAGCCCCCGGGCTGGGAGCCCAGCATCCAGCGGGCCGAGGGGACGAGCAGGGGGTCGCGCTGCTGCATGCCGCCGGGGATGTCGAGCTTCACCGGCACGCCCAGCGCCTGCGCCACCATGAGCAGCTGCTCGCCGCGCAGGTCCTCGTGGAAGAGCGCCGCGCGGAAAAAGTGCAGCGCATCGTCGTCGTCGGAGGTCTTGTCCAGGAGCTCCAGCGTGCTCTCCAGCGTCTCCAGCAGGTAAGCCTTGATCGCCTCGTGCCCGGGCAGTTCCATGCCCCAGCGCGCGGAGGCCGGAACCACCGCCGGGTTGAACCATCGGTCGGCCATCGGCTCGATCGAGGCGAGCCGCACGGAATCGGTCGGGCATGCGGGACCCAGGTAGCGCTGCGGATTGCGCCCGATCCAGTATTCGGCGAGCCAGGCGAGGTGTCCCGCGATCCACCAGGGCCGCTCGATCTCGTGCCGGCGGGGCGCGCCGGCCTGCGCGGCTTCGTCGCCGGGCTGGAAGTGCGACAGCAGGTGCAGGCTGTGGTTGCGCGCATCCATGAGCGCCAGCGACAGCAGCTCGCGGCCGGCGCGCCGCATGTCTGTCGCATCGATCGAGGCCGTCACGCGCTCGGGGGTCAGGGAGGGCATGCCTCATTATTCACCCGCCTCCCCTCGCGCGCATCCATTAGTGCGTATTCGCTACGGGAAAACCCGAAAAGGAAGTGTCAGCGTTTCTTCAGTGGCACGGAGCTAGTATTTAGGGCTTATGTGCCGATGCGCGTAAGCTCCGCACAGCCCGACAACCACCCACCGGAGACAAGCCGTGTCCGCCCTGCTCAAACTTTCCTTCGGCGTCGACTGGATCAGCGAAAGGCTGGGGCGCGTCGCCTCGCTCGCGGTGCTCCTCACCGCGCTCATCTCCGCGGGCAACGCCTTCGTGCGCTACCTCCTGGACATCAGCTCCAACGGCTGGCTCGAGATCCAGTGGTACCTCTTCGCGGGCATCGTGATGCTCGGCGCGCCCGCGGTGCTGCGGCTGAACGAACACGTGCGCGTCGACCTCATCTACGGCAAGCTGAAGGGCAACTGGCCCGTGTACGTGGACCTCTTCGGGCTCATCTTCTTCCTGCTGCCGGTGATGTCGCTCATGGCCTACCTCGCCTGGCCGCTGCTCGTGAAGATGTACCTCACGCACGAGATGTCGAGCAACGCGGGCGGCCTGATCCGCTGGCCCGCGATGCTGATGCTGCCGCTCGGCTTCGGCCTGATCGTGCTGCAGGGCCTGTCGGAGATCGTCAAGCGTGTCTGCTACCTCCAAGGCACTTATCAGATGGACACCCACTACGAAAAGCCCGTCCAGTGAAATCTGGCCCCCACGCTTGCCACTGCGTGTGCACAACGAATAACTAATTAGCGGGACTCACACCATGCAAATGGAAAACTTTGCGCCATTCATGTTCGGCGCGCTCGTGTTCATCATGCTGATCGGCTTCCCGGTCGCGTTCTCGCTGGCCGCGCTGGGCCTGGCCTCGGGCTTCTTCGCGATCGAGATGGGCTGGTTCCCCGCGAGCTTCATGGCGAACCTGCCGCTCAACGTGTTCGGCATCCTGTCCAACGACCTGCTGCTCGCCATCCCCTTCTTCACCTTCATGGGCGCGATCCTGGAGAAGTGCGGCCTCGCCGAGGACATGCTCGACTCCATGGGCCAGCTCTTCGGCCCGGTGCGCGGGGGCCTCGGCTATTCCGTGATCATCGTGGGCTTCATCCTGGGCGCCATCACGGGCACCGTGGCCGGCCAGGTGATCGCGATGGCGCTCATCTCCATGCCGGTGATGATCCGCTACGGCTACAACATGCGCTACACCACCGGCGTGCTCGCGGCCTCGGGCACCATCACGCAGCTCGTGCCGCCCTCGCTCGTGCTGGTGGTGATGGCCGACCAGCTCGGCCGCTCGGTGGGCGACATGTACAAGGGCGCCTGGGGCCCGTCGATCCTGCAGGTGCTGATCTTCGCGCTCTACACCTTCGCGCTCGGCATCGTGAAGCCCCACCACGTGCCCGGCGTGCCGAAGTCCGCGCGCACCAAGACCGGCTTCCAGCTCTGGATGCAGTGCCTGCGCGGCATCATTCCCTCGGCCGTGCTGATCTTCGCGGTGCTGGGCTCCATGGGCGGCCTGCCCTTCATGGACTCCGCCATCGCCACGCCGACCGAGGCCGGCGCCATGGGTTGCGTAGGCGCGCTGGTACTCGCCGCCATCCACCGCAGGCTCACCTGGGACCTGTGCTGGCAGGCCATGGTGGGCACCATGCGCCTCACGGCGATGGTGGTCTTCATCCTGATCGGCTCGCGCGTGTTCTCCATGGTGTTCCAGGGCGTGGACGGCGCCAAGTGGGTCGAGCACATGCTGACGGGCCTGCCGGGCGGACAGGTCGGCTTCCTGATCGTCGTGAACGTCTTCATCTTCTTCCTGGCGTTCTTCCTGGACTTCTTCGAGATCGCCTTCATCATCCTGCCCATGCTCGGCCCCGTCGCCGACAAGATGGGCATCGACCTCGTGTGGTTCGGCGTGCTGCTGTGCGTGAACATGCAGACCTCCTTCATGCACCCGCCCTTCGGCTTCGCGCTCTTCTACCTGCGCGGCATCGCCGACACGCTCTACAAGGAGCGGCGCATCGAGAAACCCGTGCTGTCCAACGACATCTACCTCGGCGCCATCCCGTGGGTGCTGATGCAGGTGCTGCTGGTCGCGATCGTGATCTTCGTTCCGCAGACCGTCACCATGTTCCTGGAGAAGGCCGAGAAGGTCGACATCGACAAGGTGAAGATCGAAATGCCGGTGGATGAGCCCGTGTCCGGTGAGGCGACGATGCCGGGCAACACGCCGGCGCCGGGCCTGCCCGCCGCGAGCGGCGCGATGCCCACCGCGAGCGAGTCGGCCGCGGCCGACACGGCCTCCGACAAGGCCGCCGCCGACGAGCAGAAGAAGATCGACGAGCTGTTCAAGAAGTGACGTGAACGAGTCGCCCACCGAGGCGCTGGGGCCGCCGCCCTTTCGCTTCGTCCCGTCGCAGGGCCCCTCGATGCAGGGGCCTGCTTTTTCGCCGTACTTCAAGCTGCTGGCGGCGGTGCTGGTGCTGGGCCTCGCAGCCTGGTTCGTGCGGCTCTGGCTGGGCGGAAGGACCCCCGGCGGCACCGTCTCCATCTTCACCTGGTTCCTCGCCGCGCTCGCGATGGTGCTCTACACCGCGTGGCACGTCGTCCGCAGCGTGACCACGCTCGATGCGCAGCAGCTGCGCCAGACATGGGTGTGGGAGAAGAAGGTGGAGCTGCGCGAACTGGCGTCCGCCCAGCTCATTCGCGTGCGGGGGCTCGAATGGCTGGTGGCGCCGCGGCTGCTGACCCGCACGCTCTCGGGCAAGCTGGGCGTGTTCCACGCGGCGGACCCGCGGATGATCGACGAGCTCGCTCGGATGGTGGCGGAACTGCGCGCGTTCCGGCAGCCCTAACGGGGCTGCGCGCGACGCGCAGTTCGTGACAGTTCAGGTGATTGAGCCGAGCGGAATCGCCTGGACCTCGAACGACCCGGCGGTCAGCGAAGCCTTCAGAACCCCGACAAGGGTGACCGAATTGCCGTCGCCCAGGTCGATCACCGCATTGCCGCCGACGTCGGTGGTGGCCGCCAGCACCCCTGCCCCATTGTCGAAAAAGTTGGTGTACAGGCTGATGCGATCGATGGTCTGGAAGTCGGTGATGGTGTCGTCGCCCGATCCGGGGCCGAACCAGAAGCGATCCACGCCGGTTCCGCCGGTCAGCGTGTCGTCGCCGCCGCCGCCGTTCAGGAAGTCGGTGCCGGCGCCTGCGCTCAGGACGTTGTTGCCGTCATTGCCCACCAGGCTATTTGCCATGGTGTTGCCTGTCCCATCGATGTTGGCCGAGCCGGTCAGGATCAGGGTTTCGAAGTTGTTGGCCAGCGTGAAACTGAAATAAGCCTCCACCGTGTCCGTGCCGCCGCCGGTACCTTCGATGAGCGTGTCGGATTCGTCGATGTGGTAGTAGTCGTCGCCGGTGCCGCCGTTCAGGGTGTCCGCCCCGCCGTCGCCCCACAGGATGTCGTTGCCCGCGCCGGCGACGAGCAGGTCGTTGCCGTCGCTTCCCTCGAGCTGGTCGTCGCCATCGTTGCCGTACAGCCGGTTGTCCAGCGCGTTGCCCATGAGCGTGTTGTTCCAGGCATTGCCCGTTCCCACCGTCGCCGCGCCTTGCAGCACCAGGTTCTCCACGTAATCCGGGAGCGTGTAGGAGATCGAAGACCACACCGCGTCCCCGCCTCCACCCGAGTACTCCAGCACGACGTCGCTCTTCGAATCGACGAAGTAGGAATCGTCGCCGGTCCCCCCAACCATGGTGTCGGCGCCCGCGCCTCCGTCGATGGCGTTGTTGCCCTCGTTGCCGGTGATGTAATTGCCCGTGGCATTGCCGGTGGCGTTCAATGAGCCGTAGCCGCGCAACACGATGTTCTCCAGGTTGCGCCCGAGCAGGTCGATGGAAATCCAGGCCTCGACGGTGTCGGTTCCGCCACCTGCCGCTTCGGTGACGGTGTCGCCCAGGCTGTCGACGCGGTAGGTGTCATCGCCCGTGCCGCCGGTCATTGCGTCCGAGTCCGCGCCTCCGTCCAGCGTGTCGTTGCCTTCGCCGCCGGCGAGCGTGTCGTTGCCGCCTGCGCCGACCAGGCTGTCGTCGCCGCCGAGGCCGTAGAGCCGGTTGGCCGATTCGGTCCCCACCAGCACGTTGCCCCAGCCATTGCCAGTCGCGCTGAGCGCCGTTCCGGACAGGTCGAGTTCCTCGACATAGTCGGGCAGGATGTAGGAGACGGTGGAGACGACGACGTCGAATCCGCCGCTGCTGCTGGACGACTCCATCACCACATCGCTCGTCATGTTCACGTAGTAGAGATCGCTGCCGGTGCCCCCGCTCATGGTGTCGCTGCCGGCGCCGCCGTCCAGGACGTCGTTGCCCTTGCCGGTATAGATCGCGTCGTTCCCGTTTCCGCCGTGCGCCGTGTCCTGGCCCTTGCCTCCGTAGAGGGTGTCGTTGCCGCCCGCGCCGTCCAGGGAGTCGTTGCCCCATCCGCCGTCCAGGATGTTGGCGTTGTTGTTGCCCGTCAGGGTGTCGTCGGATGCGCCGGCGGTGACAACCTCGATGCTGATGAGCGTGTCGTTGCCGGCGCCGCCGGTCACCTGGCCCGTGGCGAGATTGACATTGAGCTGGTAGTAACCTGAATACGACACCGCATCGAAGCCGGCGCCGCCGTTGAGGGTGTCGCTTTCGTTTCCGGAGCCGCCCCACAGCGTGTCGTTGCCGTCGCCGCCGAGGATCGAGTCGCTGCCGGACAAACCCTTCAGGAGGTTGGCGCCCGCGTCGCCGATCAGGGTGTCGTTGTAATAGGAGCCCCACAGGTTTTCGATGGCGATGAGCGAATCGTTGCCGTCGCCACCGCGCGAGACGCCCGTCACGAGGTTGACCGTGACGCCGGCGGTCGCCGCCACGTAGACGGCGGTGTCGATGCCGTCGCCTCCATCGAGGGTGTCGTTGCCCCAATCACCCAGCAGGGTGTCGTTACCCCCCAGGCCCTCGATGCTGTCGTTGCCCCCGGTGCCATGGAGCTCGTTGTCGAATTCGTCGCCGACGAAGTGATTGTAGGAAATGGTGAGACTCACATGACCCCCTGAGGCGGATGTTGAAGAACCAAACGCGTGTCCGGGCAGTCTAGAGCAACTTGAAACATGTGTAAACATTCGCTGACGTATTCCGCAAGAAGAAGTTGTAGTGGTTTGACCCGATGGAAAGTGGCCTGACCAATCGCGACACTGCACCCGCACCGGACGGCACCTCGCCAGCCGTGCCTACCCCGGGAATTACGAGCCACATGGCCAGCGTCACGATCCACTCGGTCAAGAAGAACTTCGGCGAAGTCCCCATCCTCCACGGCGTCGACATCGCCATTCCCGACGGCTCCTTCACCGTCCTCGTGGGCCCCTCGGGCTGCGGGAAGTCCACCCTGCTGCGCATGATCGCCGGGCTGGAACAGGTGACCGCGGGCGAGATCCGCATCGGGGACAAGGTCGTCAACGACCTCCTGCCCAAGGCGCGCGACATCGCGATGGTGTTCCAGAACTACGCGCTCTATCCGCACATGACGGTGCGGGACAACATGTCGTTCGCCCTGCGCATGGCCAAGCAGGACCAGGCGACGATCGACGCGAAGGTGGCGCGCGCCGCCGAGATCCTCGCGCTCGGCGCCCTGCTCGACCGCTACCCGCGCCAGCTCTCCGGCGGCCAGCGCCAGCGCGTGGCGATGGGCCGCGCGATCGTGCGCGACCCGCAGGTGTTCCTCTTCGACGAGCCGCTGTCCAACCTCGACGCCAAGCTGCGCGTCGCGATGCGCAGCGAGATCAAGGAATTGCACCAACGCCTGAAGACGACGTCCATCTACGTGACGCACGACCAGATCGAGGCCATGACCATGGGCGACCAGATCGTGGTGATGCGCGACGGCCGCATCGAGCAGACGGGTAGCCCGCTCGAGCTCTACGACCACCCGGCCAACCAGTTCGTCGCGGGCTTCATCGGCTCGCCGGCCATGAATTTCCTGCCCGGCACGCTGCGTCGCGCGAGCGGCGCGTCCTTTGTCGAACTCGCGGACGGCACGCGCCTGGACGCCCCGGCGAACGCCGCGGGCGGCAGCGACGGCCAGCCCATCGTCTTCGGCACGCGCCCCGAGCACCTGGTGCTCGCCGACAGCGGCGGCATCCCGGCCGACGTCGTCGTGATGGAGCCCACCGGCATGGACACTTTCGTCGCCTGCCGCCACCACGGCACCGACCTGTCCGCCGTCTTCCGCGAGCGCTACGACTTCGCGCCCGGCAGCACGATCCACCTGCTGCCCGATGCACAGCGCTCGCACCTGTTCGATGCGCAGAGCGGCCGGCGGCTTGCCGCATGAGCCGCGCCGCCCCCCGAGTTCCCGTCCCTCGCCTTCCCGGCTGACCACATCAAAGGAGACAAGCCATGAGCCAGTTCAACCGCCGCAAATTCCTCGAAGGATCCGCGAGCGTCGCCGCCGCGACCACGCTGGGCACGGGCGCCTCGGTGTTCGCACCGGCCGCGCAGGCCCAGACCATCGCCTTCAAGCCGGAGAAGGGCGCCAAGCTGCGCGTGCTGCGCTGGAGCCGCTTCGTGCAGGGCGACATCGACCAGTACATGAAGAACGTGGCCGCCTTCACCGCCAAGACCGGCATCGAAGTGCGCGTGGACAACGAAGGCTGGGAAGACGTGCGCCCGAAGGCGGCCGTCGCCGCCAACACCGGCGCAGGCCCCGACATCATCCTGTCCACCAACGACGACGCCAACCTCTATCCGGACAAGCTGCTCGACGTCACGGACCTCGCCGAATACCTCGGCAAGAAGTACGGCGGCTGGTACCCGGCGGTGCACGCGTACCTGAAGCCCGACGGCAAGAAGTGGATCGGCCTGGGCCTCGGCTCGGCCGGCTCGATGATGGTGTATCGCCAGAGCCAGCTGAAGGCCGCGGGCTTCGACGCCTTCCCAAAGACCACCGACGACTTCCTGAAGATGGCGCAGGCCCTCCACGCCAAGGGCACGCCGATCGGCCTGGCGCTGGGCAACGCGACCGGCGACGGCCTGTGGTGCAACTGGCTGATCTGGGCCTTCGGCGGCAAGCTGGTCGATGCGAACAACAAGGTCGTGATCGACAGCCCCGAGACGCTGAAGGCGCTGGAATACGGCAAGCAGCTCTACGCGACGTTCATCCCCGGCACGCTGTCGTGGCTGGACCCGAACAACAACAAGGCGTTCCTCGATGGCCAGATCAGCGCCACCAACAACGGCATCTCGATCTACTACGCCGCGAAGAACTCCACCGACCCGAAGGTCAAGGAGATGGCCGCCGACATCCAGCACGCGTCCTTCCCGGTCGGTCCGGTCGGCCAGCCGACCGAGTCGCACCTGTTCTTCAACCAGATGGTCATGAAGTACACGAAGTACCCGCAGGCCGCCAAGGAGTTCCTGCGCTTCATGATGGAGTGGGAGCAGTTCGACCCGTGGCTCACCGGCGCGGGCGGTTACGTGGCCGCGCCGCTGGCGGCCTACGAAAAGAGCTCGATCTGGACGTCCGACCCGAAGAACCTGCCTTACCGCGACGCCGTGAAGAACCTGCGTCCCGCGGGCTATGCCGGCAAGCTGGGCTACGCCTCGGCGGGCGCGGGCGCCGACTTCATCGTGGTGAACATGGTGGCCGAGGCGATCAGCGGCTCCAAGACGCCGAAGGAAGCGATGGAGCGCGCACAGAAGCGCGCCGAGCGCTACTACAAGGTCTAAGGCTTCCATGCTTGAACGGCTGCAAAACAGCCGCAACGCGCTCGGGCTGCTGTTCCTGCTGCCCGCAGCCGTGTTGCTGCTGCTTTTCCTCACCTATCCGCTCGGCCTGGGCATCTGGCTCGGTTTCACCGACGCCAAGATCGGCCGCCCCGGCGAGTGGATCGGGCTGGAGAACTACTCCTTCATCGCGCAGGACGCGGTGACGCAGCTTGCCCTCTTCAACACGCTCTTCTACACGGTCGTCGCCAGCATCTTCAAGTTCCTGCTGGGGCTCTGGCTCGCGGTGCTGCTGAACAAGAACATCCGCTTCAAGACCTTCTTCCGCGCGGTGATCCTGCTGCCGTACATCGTGCCGACGGCCCTGTCGGCCATCGCCTTCTGGTGGATCTACGACGCCCAGTTCTCCATCATCAGCTGGGTGCTGATGAAGATGGGGCTGATCCACCAGTACATCGACTTCCTGGGCGTGCCCTGGAATGCGCGCATCTCGGTGATCGTCGCCAACATCTGGCGCGGCGTGCCCTTCGTGGCGATCACGCTGCTCGCGGGCCTGCAGACGATCTCGCCGTCCTATTACGAAGCCTCCGCCATCGACGGGGCGACGCCGTGGCAGCAGTTCCGCCACGTGACGCTGCCCCTGCTCACGCCCATCATCGCGGTGGTGATGACCTTCTCCGTGCTCTTCACCTTCACCGACTTCCAGCTGATCTACGTGATCACGCGCGGCGGCCCGCTGAACGCGACGCACCTGATGGCGACGCTCTCCTTCCAGCGCGCGATCTCCGGCGGCGCGCTCGGCGAAGGCGCGGCGATCTCGATCGCGATGGTGCCCTTCCTGCTGGCCGCCATCATGTTCAGCTACTTCGGGCTCCAGCGACGCGCCTGGCAACAAGGAGGAGCCGACAAATGATCAGCCCCCACGCTTGCCACTTCGTGTCTGCGCTGCCCCCCGAGGGGGTGCGAATCTCCCTTGGGGCGGCCCTACGGGAGATTCAATGAGCGCCAAGGAAGACACCGTCGACACGGCGGGAATGAACTACCTCGACTCGCCGATGCGCAAGGCGGTCGTGGTGTACCTGCCGCTCGCGATCTTCGTGTTCGTGCTGCTGTTCCCGTTCTACTGGATGGCGATCACCGCCTTCAAGCCGAACAACGAATTGCTCTCGCGGGACGGCAACCCGTTCTGGGTGATGGCGCCCACGCTGGACCACGTGCGGAAGCTCCTCTTCGACACGTCGTACCCGCAGTGGATGTGGAACACGGTGCTGGTCTCGGTCGTGGCCACCTTCTTCTCGCTCGCGGCGTCCGTGTTCGCGGCGTATGCGATCGAGCGCCTGCGCTTCTCGGGCGCCAAGCAGGTGGGCCTCGCGATCTTCCTCGCATACCTGGTGCCGCCCTCGATCCTCTTCATCCCGCTCGCGTCGGTGGTGTTCCAGCTCGGCCTCTTCGACACGCGGCTCGCGCTGATCCTCACCTACCCGACCTTCCTCATCCCGTTCTGTACCTGGCTGCTGATGGGCTACTTCCGCTCGATCCCCTTCGAGCTGGAGGAGTGCGCATTGATCGACGGCGCGACGCGCTGGCAGATCCTCGTGAAGATCATCCTGCCGCTCGCGGTGCCGGGCCTGATCTCCGCCGGCATCTTCGCCTTCACCCTGTCGTGGAACGAGTTCATCTACGCGCTGACCTTCGTGTCGTCCAGCGAGATCAAGACACTGCCCGTGGGCGTGGTGACGGAGCTCGTGGAAGGCGACGTGTACCACTGGGGCTCGCTTATGGCGGGCGCCCTCTTCGGCTCGCTGCCGGTGGCGTTCATCTACTCGTTTTTCGTCGAGTACTACGTGTCGGGGATGACGGGGTCGGTGAAAGAGTGATACCCCGCAGGGGACCGTCCGCGCGAAATAACATGCAGCGCGGACACCATTGAAAAAGCCGGGCTTGCCCGGCTTTTTCAATCTGATCAGACAACTTCAAAAATGCGCAGCATTTTTGAAGTTAAAGTTTTTGCGACTGCATGAAGCGGTCGAAGCTCATCTCGGTGAAGCGGAACCAGAGGTTCTGCTCGGCGCGGAATTTCGACATGTCCGCGTAGATCTTGCGGAAGCTCTCGTTCTTCGCCGATGTTTCTTCGTAGATCGTGCCCGCGACCTTGAAGGCCTGGTTCATCATGTCCTGCGGGAAAGCCGTCAGCTTCGCGCCGGAGGCCACGAGCTGGCGCAGCGCGCCGGGGTTGCGTGCGTCGTACTTCGCCTGCACTTCCACGTGGGCCAGCGCGGCGGCGGATTCGACGATCGCCTTGTTCTCCGCCGACAGCGCGTCGAAGGCCTTCTGGTTGATGAAGAAGTCCAGCTGCGCGGAGCCTTCCCAGAAGCCCGGGTAGTAATAGTACGGCGCGACCTTCACGAAGCCGAGCTTCTGGTCGTCGTACGGCCCGACCCACTCGGCCGCATCGATGGTGCCCTTCTCCAGCGACGGGTAGATGTCGCCGCCGGGGATGTTCTGCGGCACGGCGCCCATGCGCTCCATGATCTTGCCCGCGAGGCCGGCGATGCGGAACTTCAGGCCCTTCAGATCCTGCACGCTCTTGATCGGCTTCCTGAACCAGCCGCCCATCTGCGCGCCGGTGTTGCCCGCCGCGAAGTTGATGATGTTGTACCTGGCGTAGAACTCGCGCATCAGCTTCAGGCCGTTGCCTTCCACCATCCACGCCGTCATCTGGCGGCTGTTGAGGCCGAAGGGAATGGCGGTGCCGAGCGCGAAGGCCTCGTCCTTGCCGAAGAAGTAGTACGGCGCGGTGTGCGCCATCTCCACCGAGCCCTGCTGCACGGCATCGACCACGCCGAACGCCGGCATCAACTCACCGGCGGCGTGCGTGGAAATCTCGAACTTGCCGCCGGACATCGCGCGCACGGCCTTCGCGAAGGTTTCGGCGCCGCCGAACAGCGTGTCCAGCGACTTGGGAAAGCTGGAAGCCAGACGCCAGCGCACGGCGGCCTGCGCATGCACGGCCGGGGCGATGCCCGCGGCCAGCACGCCGGCGATGCCCGCATTCTTGAGGATGGAACGACGATCCATGGAAGAGTCTCCTTGTATGGGTGCGGCGCATGATGCCGCGCGCGCGAGACCTTTGCTTGCAGCGGGCTTTCGACCGCGCAGCAAAAAGGCCCCTTGCGGGGCCTTTCTTCTCCAGCGGGGCCGCGCATGCGGCCTTTGGTTCTTACAGCTTCTGGCCTTGCATGAAGCGGTCGAAGCCCATTTCGGTGAAGCGGAACCAGAGGTTCTGCTCACCGCGGAACTTGGAGTAGTCCGCGTAGATCTTCTTCCAGCTCTCGTTCTTGGCGTTGAGCTCTTCGTACAGGCCCATGGCCTCCTTGAACGCGGCCGACATCATGTCCTGCGGGAAGGGGCGCAGCTTCGTGCCGTTGGCCACGAGCTGGCGCAGCGCGCCGGGGTTCACGGCGTCGTAGCGCGCCTGCATGTAAACGTGCGCGGACGCGCATGCGGAGTCGACGATCGCCTTGTTCTCGGCCGACAGCGCGTTGTAGGCCGTGGTGTTGAAGAAGAAGTCCAGCTCCGGGCCGCCCTCCCACCAGCCGGGGTAGTAGTAGAACGGGGCGACCTTGTTGAAGCCCAGCTTCTGGTCGTCGTATGGGCCGACCCACTCGGCCGCGTCGATCGTGCCCTTTTCCAGCGCGGGATAGATGTCGCCGCCGGGAATGTTCTGCGGCACGCCGCCGATGCGCTCGAGCACCTTGCCGCCGAAGCCGCCGATGCGCATCTTCAGGCCCTTGATGTCCTTGACCGACTTGATCTCCTTGCGGAACCAGCCGCCCATCTGCGCACCCGTGTTGCCGCCCGGGAAGTTGACGATGTTGTACTTGGCGTAGAACTCGCGCATCAGCTTCAGGCCGTTGCCCTCCACCATCCACGCGGTCATCTGGCGGCTGTTCAGGCCGAAGGGAATCGCGCAGCCGAGGGCGAAGCATTCGTCCTTGCCGAAGAAGTAGTAGGGCGCGGTGTGCGCGCCTTCGATGGAGCCCTGCTGCACGCCGTCCACCACGCCGAAAGCGGGCATGAGCTCGCCGGCCGCGTGCACGGAGACTTCGAACTTGCCGCCCGACATGGCACGCACCTGCTTCGCGAACACTTCGGCCGCGCCGTAGATCGTGTCCAGCGACTTGGGGAAGCTCGACGCGATGCGCCAGCGCACCGCGGCCTGCGCGTGTACCGCAGGGGCGACACCCGCCGCAAGGATGCCGGCGATGCCGGCATTTTTGATGACTGATCGACGATCCATGGATGCGCTCCTCTTTGTGGGCCAGTGAATGGGTAAATCCGCCCGCAATTCTAGGAACGAGCCCACTTTGGTACTCAGGGGTTTTCCCTTGAGAAATACCCGGAAGCCTTTGGTACGCATCCTGCCGTCAGAAAACTCTCAGGAAGAATACCTGGCGCCCCCGGCTCACGCCTGCAGCGCCCAGGCCACATGTTCCCGAACGAGTGCCCTCGCATCGTTCGCCCGCGCCTGCAGCGCCGCGCGCGTGCCCGCGTCCCCGGAGTCTCGCAAGGCATTGCCCAGGGCCACCGCGACGTTGCGCAGCCAGCGCTCATGCCCGATGCGGCGGATCGGGCTGCCTTCGGTGTGCGCGAGGAATTCCGCTTCCGTCCACGCGAAGAGACGGGAGAGCTGCTGGCCCGTCAGCCCTTCGCGCTCGTCGAAGTCCGGCAGGGCGTTGCGCTGCGCGAACTTGTTCCAGGGGCACACCAGCTGGCAGTCGTCGCAGCCGTAGATGCGGTTGCCGATCAGCGGACGCAGCTCCAGCGGGATGGCGCCGAAGTGCTCGATGGTGAGGTAGGAGATGCAGCGCCGCGCATCGAGCCGGCGCGGCGCGACGATGGCGCGCGTCGGGCACACGTCGATGCAGGCCTGGCACGTGCCGCAATGGTCGCTCGCGGCCTCGGTGGGCGGCAAGGCGAGGTCCACGTAGATCTCGCCGAGGAAGAACATCGAGCCTGCCTCGCGGCTCAGGACGAGCGTGTGCTTGCCGCGCCAGCCGATGCCGCTGCGCGACGCGAGCTCGGCCTCCAGCACAGGCGCGGAATCCGTGAAGACGCGGTGGCCGAAGGGGCCGAGCTCCTGCGCGATGCGCTCGCTCAGTTTCTGCAGGCGCGAGCGCAGCACCTTGTGATAGTCCCGTCCGCGCGCATAGAGCGACACGACGCCCTCCTGCGGCCGCTCCAGCCGCTGGAACTCCAGGGCCTGCCAGCCCTCCAACGTGGCGCGCGGCAGGTAATCCATGCGCACGGTGATCACGCTGGCGGTGCCCGGCACCAGGTCCGCGGGGCGCGCGCGCTTCAGGCCATGGTTTTGCATGTAGGCCATGTCGCCGTGACAACCGTTGGAGAGCCATGCGAGCAAACCGGGCTCCGCCGAAGAAAGATCCACCCCCGCGATGCCGATTTGGGAAAATCCGAGCGCGGCCGCCCATTCGCGCAGTTGCGCCACGAAACCAGGACCCTTGATCTGACCGCCATCGAACGTCACCCGCCGATTGTAGAAACCGCCGTCCAGGCCCTGCTCTGGCGCACCGAGGAGGACACGCGCCTTTACGCGGCCCGCCTCGCCGCGCACCCCGCCATCGCCGACGCCTTCATCGAACTGCACGGCGACCTCGGCGCGGGCAAGACGACCTTCGTGCGCCACCTGCTGCAGTCGCTCGGCGTGCAGGGCCGCATCAAGAGCCCGACCTACACCGTGGCCGAGCCGCACGAGGCGCCGGGCCTCGCGGCCTGGCACTTCGACTTCTTTCGCTTCAACGACCCGCAGGAGTGGGAAGACGCGGGATTTCGCGACATCTTCGCGGGCCCGGGCCTCAAGCTCGCGGAATGGCCCGAGAAGGCCGCGGGCCTGCTGCCTCGCGCGGACCTCGTGATGCGCATCGAGACGCAGGCCGACGAATCGCGGCAGGTGACGCTCATCGCCCAGACGCCCCGGGGCAAGGAGCTCCTCGCATGACGGTCACGCGACGAGACATCCTGCGCCAGGGATCGCTGGTGCTGCTGCTCGGGGGCGCGCAGATCGCGCGGGGCGCGAGCATCGTGGCCGTGCGCGTGTGGCCCGCGCCCGACTACACGCGCGTCACCATCGAATCCGACGCACAGCTCAGCAGCAAGCAGGTCGTGGTGGTGAACCCGCCGCGCCTGGCCGTGGACATCGAGGGGCTGGACCTGAGCCCCGAGCTGCGCGAGCTGGTCGCGAAGGTGAAGCCGGACGACCCCTACATCGCGGGCATCCGCGCCGGGCAGCAGTCGCCGGGCGTGGTGCGCCTCGTCATCGACCTGAAGCAGACCGCGATCCCGCAGGTGTTCACGCTCCCGCCCATCGCGGCGTATGCGCACCGCCTGGTGATCGACTTCTACCCGGTGAAGGCGCAGGACCCGCTGGAGGCGCTGATCAACGAGCGGATGAAGGACAAGCCCATGGCGCCGCCGACGCCGGCGAGCGATCCGCTGGGCGAGCTCATCGCGCAGCAGCAGACGCAGAAGGCCAGGCCCGCACCGCAGGCGCCGCAGCAGGAACCGGCACCCAGGCTCCCCGCGCCGCAGAAGACCGACCGCCTGATCATCATCGCGCTGGACCCGGGGCACGGCGGCGAAGACCCGGGCGCGGTCGGGCCGAGCGGCACGCGCGAGAAGGACATCGTGCTGCAGATCGCGCACCGCCTGCGCGAGCGCATCAATGCATCCATCGTGAACGGCAACCCGATGCGCGCGTACATGACGCGCGACGCGGACTTCTTCGTGCCGCTCGGCCAGCGCGTGCAGAAGGCAAGGCGCGTGCAGGCGGACTTGTTCGTGAGCATCCATGCCGATGCCTTCCTCACGCCTGCGGCGCGCGGCGCCAGCGTGTTTGCGCTCAGCCAGAACGGCGCGTCCAGCAGCGCGGCGCGCTGGATGGCGGACAAGGAGAACAAGGCGGACCTGATCGGCGGTGTCAACGTGAAGTCGCAGGACGTGCACGTCGCGCGCGCGATGCTGGACATGAGCACCACCGCGCAGATCAACGACAGCCTCAAGTTGGGTGGCGACCTCATCGGCGAAATCGGCCGCGTCGGCAAGCTGCACAAGGGCAGCGTGGAGCAGGCGAGCTTCGCGGTGTTGAAGGCCCCCGACATCCCGAGCGTGCTGGTGGAAACCGCCTTCATCAGCAACCCCGAAGAGGAAGCGCGGCTGCGCAGCGACGAATACCAGGAGCAGCTCGCCGACGCGATCATGCGGGGCATCCAGCGTTACTTCGCGAAGAACCCGCCGCTCGCGCGCAACCGCGTGCTGTGACGCGACACCGCTGAGCCATCCGGGCCCGGCGGGGCGGCAGCCGCCTTTCGCTCGCGCGCGCAGACGACGATGCACTCCAGCTTTCTCCTACACCTGTGCCTGGAGGCGCTGCCTACATTGACCTCACAGGCCAACAAGCAGCGTGCAGGACGCACGAGGCGCCTGCAGTTCAATACTTGAGGTGTACAAATGAAATCGATCCTTGCCGCGGCCGTCGCCGCTTCCCTGCTGACCCTGGGTGGCTGCGCCACCATGGACCGTGAGACCACCGGCACCGTTGGCGGCGCCGTCGTGGGTGGTGTGGTGGGTGGTGCCGTCGGCGGCACGACCGGTGCTGTCCTGGGTGCCGCTGGCGGCGCCTACGTCGGCAACCAGGCCGCAAAAAGGTAAGGTCTATATCGGGTAGATCAGCGAGTTGAGGATCATCTCGCTGTCGTAGACACAGAGCCGGCTTGCGAAACGCAGGCCGGCTTCCGTGCGTACGATCTCGTCGATGTAGCGCCCGACGTTATAGACCTCGCTCGAATCGCCCGGCCGCGTGCGGAACACGGCGTAATTGGATTGAGCCGTGACCAGGCTCCCCTCCTGCGCCAGCACACGTGCCGGGCTGATCACGTGCCGCGTGTAGTAGGGCGCGTGGTAGATCGTCTGCGTCACGCCGTAGACGCGGTCCTTCATCATCCCCTGGCTTTCCAGCGCGATGAGCGCGAGCGGCAGGCCGCGATCGAAGTTTTCCCTGCCCTGCACCGTGTACTTGCCGTCCGCGGTGAAGAAGAGCGGCCAGTCGTCGAAGCGCTTTTCGTCCAGCGCCGCCGCGTAGTCGGCATTGAGCTGGTCGATCTCCAGCTGCAGCAGCAGGCGCTCGCTGCTCATACGGACATCACCCTCTTCCAGTAAGCGTACATGCTGCGGATCAGCGTTTCCGTGACCATGTGCTCCGTGGGGCCGGTGCCCGTGCCGCCCAGCTCGCACAGCGTGGCGCCTTCTTCGCCCCATTGACGGAAGCCGTCCTGGCTGAGCTCGATGACTTCGCCGTCGTCGGCGCTGACGAATCCCGCGGGCCCGAACAGGTTCGCCTGGCGCAAGCGGCGTCGCGTCATTTCGGGCGTGTCATCGGCAAAGCCGAAATGCGTCCAGATGAAGTCGAATTCGCCCTCGCCGCGCGGCACGATATGGCGCGTGGACAACGAGTTCACCTGTTGCTGGATGATGAGGCTCGGGAACAGCGTGATCATCGTCACCGTGGGCGTGATGTCGCTGCCGGGGTTCGACGGGTCGTCGATCGTCCACCAGGGCTCCGGCACCACGTCCAGCAGTCGTGCATCGTGCAGCGTCATGTTCGCCTTGAACGAGGTCACGCCTTCGGTCACCGCGGCGTTCTGTCCGCCCTCGTTGCGGCGCGAGATCATCACCGCGTGCCGGCCCTGCGCGTCCATCACCATGCGGCTTTTCTGGTCGGCGCGCCACAGGCCGAAGGTGACGAACCAGGTATGGAGCAGCCCCGGGTGGTACGGGTCCTTGATGTTCTCCATCATCAGCTTCCAGTTGCCCGGGATGCGCTGGCGGTTGTAGCCCAGGAGCGTGAGCTGCCGGCCCTTGAAGATGCGGTCCAGCCAAGGCATGACCTGCGGGCCGAGATACTCGGCGAGGCTCTCCGTGTCGTCGCTGAAAGTCGCAAAGACGAGTCCGTGCAGCACCGCGACACGCAGTTGCGTGAGCCCGTGCTGCTTGATGTCGAAGTCGGCCGGCATGCCGCCGTTCACGCACTCGCCGTCCTTCACCCCGTCCTTGAACGGCAAGCCCGCGAGTTCGCCATTGAGCTTGTACGTCCACTGGTGGTAGGGGCACACGAAGCTGCGCGCATTGCCCTGCGGCTTCTGGCAGAAGCGCACGCCCCGGTGCGCACACCGGTTCTCCACGACGCGGATTCCGGAATCGGGGTCAGATTCCAATTTCCCGGCGGGCTTCTTGCGGTCGCGCACCATGATCACTTGCCGCTCGCCCACCCATGCGAGCTTGAAGTCGCCAAGGTTGGGGATCTCCACTTCCAGTCCCACATAGCACCAGTGCGCGCCGTAGAAAATCTTCTCGAGCTCCCGCTGGTACAGCTGCGCGTCGGTGTAGGCCCAAAAAGGCACACGGCTGGAACCGGGAGTGCTCCAGCGCGAAAGTGTCTGCGGTGCGTTCATGGCAGCGTCTCCTGCCGAAATAATACGCTTACTTATCAATTCCGCCGCATGGTCAGGCGGCGGCCGCCTTCCGGCGCGCCTTCCAGGCCCCGAAGAGGATCAGCACCCCGGGGATGAGGATCATCGCCCAGATGATCTTGTCCAGGTGCTCCTTCACCCACGGAATGCCGCCGAAGAGGTAGCCCGCGGTGACGATGCCTCCGACCCACAGCGCGCCGCCGGTGATGTCGTACAGCGTGAACTTGCTGCGCGTCATGTCCGCGACGCCCGCGACGAAGGGCGCGAAGGTGCGCAGGAAGGGCATGAAGCGCGCCGCGACGATCGTGAAGCCGCCGTGCTTCTCGTAGAACGCATGCGCCTGGTCGAAGGCCTTCTTGTTGAAGAACCGGGAGTCCTCCCACTGGAACACGCGCGGCCCGAAATACTTGCCGATGGTGTAGTTGCTCTGGTTGCCCAGGACCGCCGCGGCGAACATCACGCCGACGGCGACCGGGTAGCTCAGCAGCCCGACGCCGCACATCGCCCCGACGACGAACAGCAGCGAGTCCCCGGGAAGGAAGGGCATCACCACCACGCCCGTCTCCACGAAGATGATGAGGAAGAGGATCACGTACACCCCCGCGCCATAGGTCGTGACGAGGTTTTCCAGGTGGGTATCGATGTGGAGGATGAGGTCGATGAAGAATGCGAGCAGGTCCATGGCGACCGATTATCCGTCCCGCCTGCCCCGCTCTAGAATGGCCGCAACTCATGAATGCCGTGCTGTCCCCCGCCCCGCGCCGCCCGATCCGCGAGCTTCCCGATGAGCTGGTGAGCCAGATCGCCGCGGGCGAGGTCGTCGAGCGGCCCGCGTCCGTGGTGCGCGAGCTCGTGGACAACGCCCTCGACGCCGGCGCGACGCAGGTCACGGTGCGCCTGCTGGCCGGCGGCGTGCGCCTGATCTCGGTCGAAGACGACGGCGTCGGCATCCCGCACGACGAACTCGGCGTCGCCCTGAAGCGGCACGCCACCAGCAAGATCGCGTCGCTGAGCGACCTCGAATCGGTGGGCACCATGGGCTTTCGCGGCGAGGCGCTGGCCGCGATTTCATCCATCGCGGAACTGAACCTGCTGTCCCGCACGGCCGGCCAGGCCAGCGCCTTCATGCTGGACGGACGTACCGGCGAATTGCGCCCCGCGGCCCGCGCGACCGGCACCACCGTGGAGGTGAAGGAGCTGTTCTTCGCGACCCCCGCGCGCCGCAAGTTCCTCAAGACCGACGCGACAGAGCTCGCGCACTGCATCGAGGCGGTGCGCCGGCACGCGCTGGCGCGGCCCGACGTGGGCTTTGCGATCTGGCACGAAGGCAAGCTGGTCGACCAATGGCGTGCCGCGACGCGCGAGCAGCGCCTGGCCGATGTGCTGGGCCCCGAGATGGTCGACGAAAGCGTCGCGGTCGACTATCACGCCGGCCCCATCCGCGTCACCGGCCGCGCGGGCATTCCGGATGCCTCGCGCTCGCGCTCGGACCACCAGTTCTCGTACGTCAACGGGCGCTACGTACGCGACAAGGTGCTCACGCACGCGGCGCGCAGCGCCTACGAGGACGTGCTGCACGGCAACCGCCAGCCGGTCTACGCGCTCTACGTGGAAATCGACCCGGCGCGCGTGGACGTGAACGTGCACCCGACCAAGATCGAAGTGCGCTTTCGCGACAGCCGCGAAGTGCACCAGGCCGTGCGGCACGCGGTGGAGAACGCCCTCGCTGCGCCGCGTGCGCAGCAGGCGGCCGGGTCGCCCTTGGCATCGCCGTTCGCTACGCAAGCCGCGGTACCGCTCACCGCGCAGGAATCGCGGCCCAGCGGCATGGGCTGGGCGCAGCCGGGGATGAATTTCGATTCGCCGGTCGGCAATCGCGTCAGCGACCTGTCGCTTCTGTGGCAACCCTCCGCGCCTTCGACGGCGTCCGCCGCGCCATGGCCCGCCGGTGCAGCGCCCTCGCCGTCCACCGCATCGCCCGCGCCGGCAAATCCCCTGCCTCCCGGCGACTGGCCCTTGGGCCGCGCCATCGCGCAGCTGCAAGGCATCTACATCCTCGCGGAGAACACGCAGGGCCTCGTGATCGTCGACATGCACGCGGCGCACGAACGCATCGTGTACGAGCGCCTGAAGCGCCAGATGGACACGGACCGCATCGCGAGCCAGCCGCTGCTGATCCCCGCGACCTTCGCCGCCACGCCGCAGGAGGTTGCGACGGCGGAGGCGAGCGCCGAGCCCCTGCTCGCGCTCGGCATCGAGATCACGCCCTTCTCGCCCAAGACCCTGGCCGTGCGCGCGGTGCCGACCTCGCTGGCCGATGGCGACGCGGTGGAACTCGCGCGCAGCGTGCTCGCCGAACTCTCCCAGCACGACGCCAGCACCGTCATCCAGCGCGCGCAGAACGAGCTGCTCGGCACCATGGCCTGCCACGGGGCGGTCCGCGCGAACCGCAAGCTGACGATCGAGGAGATGAACGCCCTGCTGCGCCAGATGGAGGAAACCGAGCGCTCCGACCAGTGCAACCACGGCCGGCCGACCTGGCGGCAATTGACGGTGCGCGAGCTCGATGCCCTGTTCATGCGCGGGCGCTGAACTTTTCGGCGCGCAATGGCTCAGTCACCGGTCATGAAACGCAGAACCCTCCTCGCCGGCCTGGCCGCGACGGCCGCCGTTGCGCTCACCATGGGCTGCGCCACGCTGGACGAGAAGCAGCGCGCCTGGATCTTCCAGCCCAGCGACCGCAGCTGGGGCTCGACCGCCGAACTCGCGCGCGACATGGACCCCGTCTGGATCGACTTCGGCTCCGAAGTGACGAAGGCGCCGGCGCGCCTGCACGGCCTGTGGCTGCCCGCCGACAAGGAATCCGCCCGCACGCCCGTGATGCTCTACCTGCACGGCGCGCGCTGGAACGTGGAAGGCTCCGCGCCGCGCATCCGACGCATGCAGGAGCTGGGGTTCTCCGTGCTCGCGATCGACTATCGCGGCTTCGGCAAAAGCACACCCGGACTGCCGTCCGAAGACATGGCCTACGAAGATGCCCGTGCGGCCTGGGCCTGGCTCGCCGCGAAGTACCCGCAGCGTCCGCGCTTCATCTTCGGCCACTCGCTGGGTGGGGCCGTCGCGATCGACCTCGCCTCGAAAGTCGACGATGAGCAGGGCACCATTGTCGAAGGCACCTTCACCTCCATCCCGGATGTGGCGAGCAGCATGAAGTGGGGCTGGCTCCCGGTGGGGCCGCTGATCACGCAGCGTTTCGAATCGGTGAAGAAGGTCGCGAAGATCGGCTCGCCGCTGCTCGTGGTGCACGGCGCCAGCGACACCCTCATCGACAACGCGCTCGGCCGCAAGCTCTTCGACGCGGCGCAGGGCAGGAAGAAGTTCGTGCTGGTCGAAGGCGGCTCGCACTTCAGCACGATGTCGGTCGGCCAGGCCAATTACCGGCAGGCGCTCGCGGAGCTGTTCAGCCTGCGCTAGCCCTGCCGCCGCGGGTGTAGATGTCCGGCTGGTTGATCTCCATCATGCGGTCCGGCGCCATCAGCGGCTTGAAGCCGAACTGCGCGTACAAGCCGTGCGCATCGCGGGTGGCGAGCAGCATGCGGCGCAGGCCCTGCAGCTCGGGGTGGTCGCGCATCGCCTGCATCATCATCTTGCTCACGCCGCGGCCGCGGTGCTCCTCCAGGACGTAGACGTCCGCCAGGTAGGCGAAGGTCGCGCGGTCGGTGACGAGGCGTGCAAGGCCGACCTGCGTGCCCTCATGGAAGGCGCCGATGCACAGGGAGTTGGACAGCGCGCGCTCCACCGTCTCGTAGGGGATGCTTTGCGCCCAGTACGAGCGGGAGAGAAAGGCGTGCGCCGCTTTCGCGTCGATGCGCGCGGGGTCGCTGGAGACGGTATAGCCGGGCGAGTCCTGCGCCACGGGTTTGGACGCATCCATTTCCTTCATCTGAACCTTCCATTGACACACAACAGCCCGCATTGTCATCGCTTCCGCCCGCTGGCATCATGGACTTCCGCCGACTCGAGGTGCCCCAAGTGACTTCCCTTTCCTCACTCCTCGCCACAACCGCCCTGCTGCTCGCCTGCGCCGCTTCCCAGGCCCAAACCGCGCCCCCGCCCCCGGCCGCCTTCGACCCGGAGCTCGCCCGGTCCCTGGGCGCGGACGAGCGCGGGATGCGCAGCTACGTGCTCGTCATCCTGCAGACCGGCCCGAACAGGGTACCGGCCGGGCCGGAGCGCGACGAGATGTTCAAGGGCCACTTCGCGAACATGGGCCGGCTCGCGAAGGAAGGCAAGCTCGCGCTCGCGGGGCCCTTCGATGGCGCCGACGGCTGGCGCGGGCTCTTCATCTTCGCCGTGGCGGACGTCGAGGAGGCGAAGAAACTCACCGCGACGGACCCCGTGATCATCAAGGGCGAGATGGTCGCTCAGTACCACCCCTACTACGGCTCGGCCGCGCTGATGATGGTGAACCAGCTGCACGAGAAGGTCGTGAAGAAGCCCTTCTGACGCGGGCCGCTACAGGCGCGCCGCGGTGAGGCTCCACACGATCACCACGAGCTGCGCGATGTTGATCGCGATCGCGGTGAAATGCGTCCTGCGGAACCCGGCGATGGCTTCCGCGCCGCTGGTCTGGATCTGCTCGCCGAGCGCATCCATCTTCGGGATGATGCTCTTGCGCAGCACCACGGCCAGCACCGCCAGCCCGGCCGCGCCGAAGGCCAGGGCGAAGCGCCCGGCGAAGAGGTAGCTGAGCGCCGTCGCGCTCGCCGTGGCCAGCCCCGCGGCGTAGTACACATTGAAGAAGCCGCGCACGAAGCGGGCGTCCAGCGGCGTGTCGTGCTTCAGGACGAGCAGCGGGATCGAGCCGAGGATGAAGTACGCAGTCGTCACCAGCAGGGCGACCGTGAAGCACAGCGCGGCGATCATGGCGGGGGACATGGCCGGTTTATACCGCTTTCGCCTCTGCTACGCTCGCCCGATGTCCCCCCGCCTGGTCGTCGTCGTGCTTGCGTTGCTGCTGGGCATCCAGCCCGTCACGACCGACCTGTACCTGCCCGCCCTGCCGGCGCTCACGCAAAGCCTCGCCGCCCCGGTCTCCCAGGCGCAGCTCACGCTCACGATGCTGCTGCTCGCCTTCGGCACCTCGCAGCTCGTCTGGGGGCCGCTGTCGGACCGCTTCGGCCGCCGGCCGGTGCTCCTGTGCGGGCTGGGTGCGTACACCCTCGCCTCCATCGCCTGCGCGCTCGCGCCGTCAATGTCGCTGCTGATCGCCTGCCGCACGATCCAGGGCGCTGCGATGGGCGCGGCGGTGATGGGCGCCCGCGCCATCGTGCGGGACCTGTACACGCCGGAGACCGGCGCCCGCATGATGTCGCGGGGCCTCACCGGACTGGGCTTCATCGCGTGCGCCTGCGCGCCGGTGGGCGGGCTGCTGTCGGACTGGATCGGCTGGCGCTTCGCGCTGGCGGCGCCGGCCCTGTTCGGCACCCTGGCGTTCCTCGTGGTGGCCCTGCGCTTCGAGGAAACGGCGCCGCGCACCAACCCGAACGCGCTGCAGCCCGCGACGCTCGTGTCGACCTGGCTTGCCATCGTGCGGCATCCGACCTTCCTCACCTATTCCGCCCTGTCGACCGCGTCGTATGCCGGCCTCTTCACCTTCCTCGCCTCCTCGTCCTTCGTGTTCATCCAGGTGCTGGGCCTCACGCGCACGCAATACGGCCTCGTGATGTTCTCCATGGCGGCCGTGTACATCGCCGGCACGTTCTGGTGCCGGCGCCTGCTGCCGCGGTTCGGCGTGCGGCGCTCCGTCGCCATCGCGGGCGGCGTGAGCGTGCTCGCGGGCACGGCCATGGGCGCGATGGCACTTGCGGGGTTGCACACCACCTGGGCGATCGCGCTTCCCTTTTGCATCTTCATGTTCGCGCACGGCGTGCACCAGCCCTGCGGTCAGAGCGGCGCGATCGCGCCTTTTCCACAGGCGGCGGGCGCGGCGTCGGCGCTCAACGGTTTCCTGATGATGGTGGCCGCCTTCGCGGTCGGCGGCTGGGTGGGCAGGCGGCTGGACGGCACCGTGTTCGCACTGACGTCGGGCGTTTGGTTCTGGAGCGCCGTCATCGCCGCGGTTTCCTGGACGCTGGTGCAACGTCATGGGGATCCGCGCCATGCCTGATCCGCGCGTCATCGCCCTCGCCGGCCCCACCGCATCGGGCAAAAGCGCCGCGGCGCTCGCGATCGCGCGCGAGCACGGCGCGGAGATCATCAGCGTGGATTCCGCGCTGGTCTACCGCGGCATGGACATCGGCACCGCCAAGCCGACGGCGGCCGAACTCGCGGCGGTGCCGCACCACCTCATCGACATCCGCGATCCGCTGCAGGCCTACAGCGCGGCGGAATTCGCCGCCGACGCGGCGCGGCTGGTCGGCGAGATCAACGCACGCGGCAAGCCCGCGCTGCTGGTAGGCGGGACGATGCTGTACTTCAAGGCGCTGTTCGACGGCATCGACGACATGCCCCCCGCCGATGCGCAAGTTCGCGCAGGCCTGGACGCGCAGGCCGCACGCGATGGCCAGGCTTCGCTCCATGCGGAGCTCTCCCGCGTGGACCCGCCGACGGCCGCGCGCCTGGCGCCCGGGGACACGCAGCGGGTGCAGCGTGCACTGGAGGTGTATCGCCTCTCCGGCCGGCCGCTGTCGAGTTTCCACACACGGGGCGAGGCGACGGGTACGTCGCCCTTCAGGGAGACGCCGCTGGTGTCGCTGGAGCCGCGGGATCGCGCGTGGTTGCACGAACGCATCGCGCAGCGCTTCGACCTGATGCTGGCCGCGGGCTTCATCGACGAAGTGAAACGCCTGCGCGCGCGCGGCGACCTCACGCCCGATTTGCCGAGCATGCGCTGCGTGGGCTATCGGCAGGCGTGGGACATGCTGGACGGCGTCCATGCACCCGGCACCTTGCGCGACCGCGGCATCGCCGCGACGCGCCAGCTTGCCAAACGGCAGCTCACCTGGCTGCGCGGCATGCCGCGGCGGCACGTGATCGCGTGCGATGCGCCCGATGCCGCCGCGCAGCTCCTGCAGGCCGCGAGGGAGATGCTGTGACGAGCACCAGCCCGGTCGTGTCCCTGCGCGGCCTCGCCAAGCGCTATGGCGAGGCAACCGTTTTCTCGAACGTGACGCTCGACATCGACCCCGGCGAATTTGTCGCCATCGTCGGCGAATCGGGGGTCGGCAAATCCACGCTGCTCAATTGCATGGCGGGCCTGGACACCTGGAACGAAGGCCAGGTGATCCTCCACGGCCGGGACCTGCAGGCCCTCACAGGCGACGAACGCGCGCTCATGCGCCGCCGGCACGTGGGCTTCGTCTTCCAGGCTTTCCACGTGCTGCCGCACCTCGACGTGGCGCAGAACGTCGGCCTGCCGCTGATGCTGCTGCAGCAACCCGCGGGCCGGCATGTCGAGGAGATGCTGCACGCGGTCGGCCTCGACGGGTTGGGCGGGCGTTTGCCCCAGGAGCTGTCGGGCGGGCAGTTGCAGCGCGTCGCCATCGCGCGTGCGTTGATCCACCGGCCCGCGCTGCTCCTCGCCGACGAACCCACGGGCAACCTGGATCCGGGCACCGCAGCGAAGGTGATGGACGTGCTGGCCGCGCAGACGCGCGAACACGGGGCGGCGCTGGTGCTGGTGACGCACTCGGAATCCGCCGCCGCACGCGCGGACCGCGCGCTGCGCCTGACGAGCGGCGGCATCGCCTAGCGGGCGAAGCGCTAGAGGTCGTCGGGCCGCAACGCCTTCTGCAGCAGGGCCAGGCCCGCGCCGACGTCCTCGATCGCCATCTGTCCCGGCGCCGAAGGGCTCTCGCCGATGGCGAACGTCATCGCGGAGCCGAACGCCCAGCCGCACAGGCGCGTGATCGCGCCCAGGCGGCCCATCGACATGCTCACCACCGGAATCGCCAGTTCGCGGCTCGCGCGCTGCGTGGCCTCCAGCAAGCGAAGCACGTCCTCCATGGACCGCGGCATCACGGCCACCTTGGCGATGTCCGCGCCGAGCTGCGCGGCGCGCGCGAAGCGGTCCGCGATTGCCTCCACGGCCGGCGTGGACTGGAAGTCGTGGAACGAGAGCAGCAGCTGGACGCGATGCGCGCGCGTCATCTCGCGCACTTCGGCGACTTCGGCCGGCGCATTGCCCGCTTCGTAATCGAGCAGGTCCACGTGACCCGTGCGGCAGACCGCGGCGTACAACGCGATGACCTGCGCTTCGGTCAGCTCGATCCGCTCGCCGCCCTCGCGCGCCGAGCGGCGCGTGACCAGCAGCGGGATACCGCCGCTGGCCGCCTTGATGCGCCCGCACAGGTCCGCCATCGAGGCGGTATCGGCGATGCCCTCGAAGAAATCGACGCGCCACTCGAGGATGTCCGGCTTCTTGGCGGCGACGACGGCGACTTCGTCGAGCAGGCGCTGCGCGGTGCGGCCCACCAGCGGCGCGCAGATGGCGGGAAAGCGGGCGCCCGTGGCGTTTCGGGGGAGCTGGATGGCGTGCGGAGGCATGCCCCGATTGTAGGGAGCGCTAGCGCACCAACTCGCCGAAGCGCGCCACGTCCACATTGCCCCCGCTCAGGATCACGCCGACGCGCTTGCCCGCCAGGTCCAGCCCGGCGTGGCGCGCGGCCGCGAAGCCCAGGCAGCCGGTCGGCTCCACGATCATCTTCATGCGCTCGGCGAAAAAGCGCATCGCCTCCACCAGCTGCGTATCGGAGGCGACCAGGATGTCGTCGACGTTCTTGCGGATCACCTCGAAGGTGTATTGGCCGAGATGCTGCGTCTGCGCGCCATCGGCGAGCGTCTGCGGCGTGGGGATGTTCACGATCTCGCCCTTGCGCAGGGACTGGCGGCCATCGTCGCCCGCCTCGGGCTCCACGCCGTACAGCTTGCAGCGCGGCGACAGCGCGCGCGTGGACAGCGCGGAGCCGCTGAGCAGCCCCCCGCCGCCGAGCGGGACGAGCAGCACGTCGAGCTCGCCCACGTCCTCGAACAGTTCCTTGGCGGCCGTGCCCTGGCCTGCCATCACATCGGGATGGTCGAAGGGCGGGATCAGCGTCATGCCGCGCTCCGTGGCGAGCTTGCGGCTCAGCGCCTCGCGGTCTTCCTTGTAGCGGTCGAAGGTGATCACCTCGGCGCCGTAGCCGCGCGTCGCGTCCATCTTGGCGCGCGGCGCATCGAGCGGCATGAGGATGGTCGCGGGGATTCCCAGCAGGCGCGCCGAGAGCGCGATCGCCTGCGCGTGGTTGCCGGAGGAGAACGCCAGCACGCCCGCCTTGCGCTGCGCCGCGTCGAATTTCGAGAGCGCATTGAAACCGCCGCGGAACTTGAAGGCGCCCATGCGCTGGAAGTTCTCGCACTTGAAGAACAGCTCGCAGCCCAGCAATTGGTCGGCCGTGGTGGAGCGCAGGACGGGCGTGCGGTGCGCGTGGCCCGAGAGCCGCGCGGCCGCGGCGGAAACATCGTCGTAGGTGGGGAGGGACAGCATGGAAATACTGTAGCGCATGCGCTGCCCGGCGCAGGATAAATTCCCGCGCGGCGCCTGACGCATTCCTACAAGACCGGTGCGCAATTGCCGCCAAGATGGGTGACACCCCCCAAACCACCCAGGAGAAAAATACATGGCAACCCGTTCCGCAAAAGACGCCTGCGACCTGCTCGACGCCGACCACCGCGCCGTCAAGAAGATGTTCAAGGACTACGAAGAGCTCACCAACTCCCGCGCCCGCAGCGCCGGCCAGAAGAAGATGGAACTCGCGCAGCAGATCTGCAACGAGCTGAAGGTGCACGCCCAGATCGAAGAGGAAATCTTCTACCCCGCCCTGCGCGGCGCGATCAAGGAAACCGACCTCATCGACGAGGCCGACGTCGAGCACGCCAGCGCCAAGGACCTGATCGCGCAGATCGAAGCCGCCGGCGAAGCCGACGACATGTTCGACGCCAAGGTGAAGGTGCTCGGCGAATACATCGACCACCACGTGAAGGAAGAGAAGAACGAGATGTTCCCCAAGGCCCGCGCCGCACGCAAGCTGGACTTGGTCGCGATGCGCGAGGAGCTGGAAGCACGCAAGGAGGAGCTGAAGGGCGAGATGGAAGCCACGGCCTGAGGCCTGGAGCCCCGGCGCAGCGGGGCGCGCACAATCGCGCCCATGCTCGCGCTGCTTCGCACGTTTTCCTGGCAGGAGTTGCGCCACCACCCGTGGCGCAACGCCGCAGCCGTCCTGGCGGTCATGCTGGGGGTCGCACTGGCTTTCGCGGTGCACCTCATCAACGCATCCGCGCTCAGTGAATTTTCCAGTGCCGTCCGCTCGGCGGGCGGCGAGCCGGATCTCGAACTTCGGCCCGTCCAGGCCAGCCTGGACGAAGCGCTGTACGCCAAGGCGGCCGCGCACGCGGATGTCGCCGCCGCCAGCCCCATTCTCGAACTCTCGACCTTCGCCTCCGTTCCCGGCGGCGAGCGCAAGCCGCTGCGCGTCGTCGGTGTCGACGCGCTCGTCGTGGCGACCATCGCACCCTCGCTCATGCCTGTCCCAAGCCTGGGGGCCGATCGCATGGCGCTGTTCGCGCCGCGGCAGCTCTTCCTGAACCCGGCGGCTCGACAGGCGTTCGGCGATGCCGCTGCCGTGCTGCGCCTGCAAAGCGGCGTGCAACTCGTGGACGCGCAGGTTGCCGGGACCGTCGGCGCGGGAGGCGGCGCACTGGCCGTGATGGACATCGCGGCGGTGCAGGACCTGTTTGCGCGCCAGGGCCAGCTCACGCGCATCGACTTGCGCCTGCGCCCGGGCACCGACCACGGCCGCTTCCTCCGTTCGCTCGCGTTGCCGGGCAGCGTGACGGCCACCGAGCCCGGCGACGCCGCGCAGCGCGTGGACAATCTCTCGCGCGCCTATCGCGTCAACCTCACCGTGCTCGCGCTCGTGGCGCTCTTCACCGGCGCGTTCCTCGTGTACTCCGTGCTGTCGCTCAGCGTCGCGCGGCGCGCGCAGCAGTTCGCACTGCTGGGCGTGCTCGGGCTCACCTCGCGGGAACGGCTGGGCGTGGTGATGGTGGAGTCGCTGGTGCTCGGGCTCATCGGCAGCCTCGCAGGCATCGCGTTGGGCACCGCGCTGGCCGACTTCGGTCTGGCGCGGCTGGGCGGCGACCTGGGCGGCGGCTATTTTCCGGGCGTGGCGCCGCAGCTGCACTGGAGCCCCGGGGCGGCGATCGTCTACGGCGTGCTCGGCATCGCGGCGGCGGGCGTGGGCGGCTGGCTGCCGGCACGCGCCGCGCGCGGACTGCCGCTCGCGCAGACGCTCAAGGGGCTCGGCAGCGGCGCGGGCGGAGCGGACCACCACCTCGCGAGTCTCGTCACCGTCGCGGCCGGCGCCGCCATGGCATTCCTGCCGCCCGTCGCCGGCATCCCGCTGGGTGCCTACCTGTCCATCGGGCTCCTGCTCGTGGGCGGGATCACCGCCCTGCCCTGGGCGGTGTCGCTGCTCTATGACCGGCTCGCGCCGGCGCTGGCGCATCGCGTGCTGCCCATGCTCGCCATCGAGCGCGCACGCCGCGTGCGCGAAAGCGCCGCGGTCGCGGTGAGCGGCGTCGTGGCGTCGCTCAGCCTCGCGGTGGCACTGACGGTGATGGTGGCGAGCTTTCGCGACTCGGTGACGCACTGGCTCGACGTCGTGCTGCCGGCGGACCTGTACGTTCGCACGGCGACGGGCTCCGCATCGGCGGACAGCGCGTGGTTCACCCCCGAACTCGTGCAGCAGGTGTCGCGCGTGGAAGGCGTGCGCCGCGTGACGTCGCAACGCATCCGGCCGCTGCTGCTCGACCCGGGCCGGCCCGCGGTGTCGCTGCTGGCGCGCACCATCGGCCCCGCCGCCGAAGCACTGCCGCTGGTCGGCACGCTGCATCCTGCGCCTGCCGGGCAGGTGCCCATCTACGTCAGCGAAGCGATGGTGGACTTGTATGGCGCCAGGCCCGGCGCAGCGTTCGAGCCCCTGGCGAAAGCCTTCGACGGACGCGCGAGCTTCTTCGTCGCGGGCGTGTGGCGCGACTACGTGCGCCAATCCGGCGCGATCGCGATGGAGGGTGCCGACTACCGGCGGCTCACGGGCGATGCACGCGCCAACGACCTGCAGCTGTGGCTCGCGCCCGGCGCGGACGCGGGGGAGGTACAAGCGCGCGTGCGCGAGCTGGCGGGAAGCGCAGGCAGCGCAGCCGGCGCGCTCGAGTTCTCGTCGGCGCAGGAGCTGCGAGCCGTGTCGCTGCGCATCTTCGACCGCAGCTTCGCCATCACGTACTGGCTGCAGGCCGTGGCGATCGTCATCGGCCTCTTCGGCATCGCGGCGAGCTTCAGCGCGCAGGTGCTGGCGCGGCGCAAGGAGTTCGGGCTGCTCGCGCACCTCGGCCTCACGCGCGGGCAGGTGCTCGGGCTGGTCGCGGCGGAAGGCGCGGTATGGACGACCATCGGGTCCATCGCCGGTCTCGCGCTGGGGCTCGCGGTGTCGGTGGTGCTGGTGCACGTGGTGAACCCGCAGAGCTTCCACTGGACGATGGACCTGCTGGTGCCGTGGGCTCGCCTGCTGGGACTATGCGTAGCGGTGGTCGCGGCCGGCACGGTCACGGCGTGGCTCGCGGGCCGCGCGGCGGCGACGCGCGATGCGGTGCTGGCGGTGAAGGAGGACTGGTAGTGCGGCCCCACTCGCCCACCGATGCATCGCACACGTCCTTGCGCCGGCGAACCTTCCTGATCGCAGGCCCGGGCGCCGCCTTGCTTGGCAGCGGGCGTGCACACGCCCTCCCCCCCGCCAACCTGATGTTTCCGCGCGACCACGGCGCGCACCCCGCGTTCCGCACCGAGTGGTGGTACGTGACGGGCGCGCTGCGTTCGGGCGATCGCGAGTTCGGCTTCCAGGTGACCTTCTTCCGCTCGCGCGTGGACGCCACGCAGGCGATGCAATCGAAGTTCGCGGCCAAGCAGCTGGTCTTCGCGCACGCGGCGTTGACGGACGTGCGGGGTCGCAAGCTCTGGCATGACCAACGCATCGCCCGCGAAGGATTCGACATTGCCGCCTCCGCGCAGGGCGATCTCGCGGTGAAGTTGCGCGACTGGTCGATGGAGCGAAGCGATGCAGGCATCCGGTGCCGCGTGGTGTCGGGCGACTTCGCGCTGGACCTGGCGTGCACGACGACGCAGCCCGTCCTGCTGCAGGGAGACCAGGGCCTGTCGCGCAAAGGCCCGCAGCCCGGGCAGGCGAGCTACTACTACAGCCTGCCGCAGCTTTCCGTGCAGGGCGGCGTCACACTGCAGGGCGCGCGCGTGCCCGTGACGGGCAAGGCCTGGCTGGACCACGAATGGAGCGACGAGCTCCTGCACCGCGACGCCGTGGGCTGGGACTGGATCGGCATGAACCTCGATGACGGCAGCGCGCTCACCGCATTCCGCCTGCGGCGCGCCGATGGGTCCACGGTGTGGGACGGCGGGTCGTTCCGCTCGTCGCAAGGCGGCACCTATGTCTTCAGGCCGGGCGAGGCGATCTTCAGCCCGCAGCGCAGCTGGCACAGCCCGCGCTCGCAGGCGCGCTACCCGGTCGATTGGATGGTGCGCACGCCCGCGGATTTCTACACGGTGAAGGCGCTGGTGGACGACCAGGAGCTGGACAGCCGCGCATCGACCGGCGCGATCTACTGGGAAGGCGTCGCGGACCTCTTCGACAGCAACGGAAAGCGCGTCGGCCGCGGCTACCTCGAGATGACGGGCTACACGGGCCGGCTGAAGGTATAGCCCGCCCCGTGCGTGTCCACCGCCTAGTGCGCTCCTGCCGCCGCCTCGGCGCCCCCGGCGCCGGACTTCTGCGGATGCGTGAGCCACACGAGCGGGATCAGCGCGAGGAAGAGCACCGCCGACAGCCAGAAGATGTCGTTGGCCGCAAGCATGAAGGCCTGCTGGTCGACGAGCCGGTTGATCTGCGACAGCGCCTGCTCCATCGACAGCCCGCTCGCGCGCAGCGCCGCGATCGTCGATTGCGCCGTCGGGTTGCCCGGGTTCACCGCTTCAGCCAGCTGCGAGTGATGCAGCGCCGCGCGGCTTTCCCACAGCGTGGTGGAGATCGACGTGCCCATCGCGCCCGCGGTGATCCGCACGAAGTTCGTGAGGCCCGAGGCCGCGGGCATCTTGTCCGGCGTGAGGCCTGACATGGTGATCGTCATCAGCGGGATGAAGAAGAACGCCATCGCCACGCCCTGGATGATCGTCGGGATGAGGATGGTCTTGAAGTCCGCCTGCGTGTTGAAGTGCGAGCGCATCCACAGCACGAGGCCGAAGATGATGAAGGCGGCGGTCGCGAAGCGGCGCGGGTCCACCTTGCTCACGCTCTTGCCCACGACGGGCGACAGCACGATGGCCAGCAGGCCCACGGGCGCCATGATCATGCCGGCATCCGTCGCGGTGTAGCCCATGAACTGCTGCAGCCACAGCGGCAGCAGCACCACGTTGCCGAAGAACAGGCCGTAGGCGATGGAGGTGGCGATGGTGCCGGCCCAGAAGTTGCGCCGGGCGAACAGGCGCAGTTCCACCACCGGATGCTCGTCGGTGAGCTCCCAGATGAGGAAGAACGCGAAGCCCACGACGGCGACGATGGCGAGCCCCACGATGAGCCCCGAGTGGAACCAGTCGTTCTCCTTGCCGAGGTCCAGCACCATCTGCAGCGCGGCGATCCACACCACGAGCAGCGCGAGGCCCACGCTGTCGATCGGCACCTTGCGCGTGACGCTTTCGCGCTTCCTGTAGATCGCCCATGCGGACATGGCGGCAATGATGCCGACGGGGATGTTGATGAAGAAGATCCATCCCCAGGAGATGTTGTCGGTGATCCAGCCGCCCAGCAGCGGCCCGGTGACGGGCGCGACGAGCGTCGTCATGCCCCACATCGCCATCGCGAGGCCGGCGAGCGCGCGCGGATAGCTCGCGAGCAGCAGCGACTGCGACAGCGGGATCATCGGCCCGGCCACGAAGCCCTGCAGCGCGCGGAAGGCGATGAGCGTCGTCATGTTCGGCGCGATGCCGCACAGGAGGGACGCGATCACGAAGAGGATGACGCTGCCCACGAACAGGCGCACCTGCCCGAAGCGCTGCGACAGCCAGCCGGTAAGCGGCACCGCGATGGCGTTGGCCACCGCGAAGCTGGTGATGACCCAGGTGCCCTGGTTCGGGCTCACGCCCAGGTCCCCCGCGATGGCGGGCAGGGACACGTTCGCGATGGACGTATCCAGCACGTTCATGAAGGTCGCGGCGGACAGGGCGATGGTGCCCCAGACGCGCGCGGCGCCTTCCAGCGGCGGCGGCGCCAACGGCGGTGACGAAGCCATGGCGGTGCTCAGTGCGTGGTGGAAGCGGCAGGCGCCTTGGCGACCGACGCGGAGGCCGCGGGTGCGGCGCCCATCATCGTGCGGCCGCGGCCCGAGTTGCCGGCGATCACGCGGCGGACTTCCGCATCGGCACTGCCGTCCGCGACGTCGTAGACCGCCGTCTGCGCGACCGGCGTGCTGCGCGGCGCGTCGGCCAGCGTCTTGCCGTCCTGGTTGCTCACGTCCACTTCCGCATCCATGGACAGGCCTACCCGCAGCGGATTGGCGGCAACCTGCTTCGGGTCGAGCGCGACGCGCACCGGCACGCGCTGCACGACCTTGATCCAGTTGCCGGTCGCGTTTTGCGCCGGCAGCAACGCGAAGGCCGCGCCCGTGCCCGCGCCGAGGCCGGCGACCGTGCCGTGGTATTCGATCTTCTTGCCGTACAGGTCGGCGGTGAGCTTCACCGGCTGGCCCAGGCGGATCTTGCGCAGCTGCACCTCCTTGAAGTTCGCATCGACCCACACCTGGTTGAGCGGGATGATGGACATCAGCGGCGCGCCGGCGGCCACGCGCTGGCCCAGTTGCACGGTGCGCTTGGCGACGTAGCCGTCCACGGGCGCGGGCATCGCGGCGCGCTGCTGCGCGAGCCATGCCTCGCGGACTTTCGCCGCGGCGGCCTGCACGCTCGGGTGCTGCTCGACGCTGGTGCCTTCGGTCATCGCCTGGTTGCTCGTGAGCTGCTCGCGCGCGGCGACGACGCCGGCCTGCGCGGCCTGCAGCGCGCTGCGCGCATTGGCGAGCTGCGAGCTCGCGTGGTTCAGTTCTTCCTTGGACACCGCGCCGTTGCCGACCAGCGACTGGCGGCGGTTCAGGTCGTCGTTGGCGCGCGCCACTTCGGCCTGCGCCTTCTGCACGTCCGCCTCGCGCAGGTTGATCTGCGCCGACAGCGAACCGTTGTTCGCATACAGCGTGCGCACCTGCCGCACGGTCTGCGCGAGGCCGGCTTCGGCCTGGTCGAGCGCGACCTTCGCGTCCGCCGGGTCGAGCTTCACCAGCGGCTGCCCCGCCTTCACGAAGTCGGTGTCGTCGGCATAGATGGCCATCACCGTCCCGCCGACCTGCGGCGTGATCTGGATGACGTTGCCCTGCACGTAGGCGTTGTCGGTGGATTCGTAGTGGCTCGCGACCAGCCATTCGTACGCGCCCCAGGCCGCGCCGATGACGAGCACGCCGCCGGCCAGGATCGTGAGCGCCTTGCGGCGGCGTGTGTTGCCCGCGGGGGCGGCTCGTTCGGCGACGGGTGTGTTGTTGTCGTTGCTCATGTTCTTCATTCCGGTATTACTGGGAAGCCTTCGATGCATTCATGGCGATGGGCACGGTGGCGTCGGCCTGCCAGCCACCGCCCACGGCGCGGATCAATCCGACCTGCGTGTCCAGGGCGCGCGCGGCGAGGTCCACCGCGAGGCGGCGCTGGTTCAGCACGGCCGTCTCGGCCGTGAGCACGTTCAGGTAGGTGCCCAGGCCCGCGCGGTAACGCTGCAGCGCGATCTGGTAGGCGGACTCGGCGGCGGCCTGCGCATCGCGCTGCTCGGCCTGCTGCCTGGCGACGGAACGCGCGGACGAGACCTGGTCGGCCGTGTCGTGGATCGCGTCGAGCACGGCGCCGTTGTAGCTTTCCACCGCGGCGTCGAGGTCGGCCGTCTTGCCGCGCAGGTTCGCGCGCAGCTTGCCGCCTTCGAAGATCGGCAGGCGCACCGCCGGGCCGACGCCCCACTGCTCGCTGCCCACGTTCAGCAGGCGGCCGAGGCCCAGGCTGTTGAGGCCGACGAAGGCCATGAGGTTGATGTTGGGATAGAACTGCGCCTTCGCGTTCTTCACGTCGTAGCCCGCGGCTTCGACACGCCAGCGCGCAGCCGCGATGTCGGCGCGCTGGGCGAGCAGGTTGGCCGGAAGCTCGGTGGGCGCCGGCACGGGCTTGAGCGCCGCGAGGCTGGGCGGTGCCGCCACGGGCTGGCGATTGCCCTGCCCCGTGAGCGCGGCGAGCGCGTGCTGCGCGAGTTCGGCCTGCTCCTGCAGCGCCTCGATCTGCTGGCGCGCTTCGGGCAGGGCGCCTTCGCTCTGCTTTTGCTCGAGCTGGGTGTCCAGGCCCGCGCGCACGCGGTCGCCGACGAGCTTGAGCGACTCTTCACGCTGCGCGAGCGTGCGCTTCGCCACGGTGAGCTGGTCGTTCGTCCGCGCGAGCTGGAAGTAGCTGCGCGCCACGTTGCTCGCGAGCAGCACGCGCGCGGCGTCGGCATCGGCCTGCGCGGCCCGAGCGGTGCCCAGCGCGGCGTCGAGCGCCGCCTGGTTCTTGCCGAAGAAGTCGAGCTCCCAGCTCGCGTTGAGCTGCAGCGTCCCGCTGTTGTTGATGGAGCCCGCGATCGGCGGCGGATACAGGCCGTTGGCGCTGTACTTCTGGCGCGTCGCGTCGAAGGAGCCGTTGAGCTGGGGCAGCTTCGAGGATTCCGCCACTTCGCTCACCGCCTGCGCACGCGCGAGCCGCGCCTGCGCCGTTTTCAGTGTGGGGTTGTCCTTCAGCGCGAGGGCGATGAGCTGGTTCAACTGCTCGTCGCCGAAATCGCGCCACCATTCGGCGGCCGGAACCGCGGACGCCATCGCCGTGCCGGACAGGCCGACCGACGCGGCATCGCGCAGCTTCGATTGCGGCTCGATGCCGGACATGTTCGCGCAACCCGCGAGGAATAGCGCTGCCGCCAGCGCGCCCAGGCGCCGGCCGTTGTTCTGGGTGTTCACTGGGTCTTTCCTTCTTCTCGTTCGGCCTGGATCGCGCTCGCGTTGTCCAGGATGCGGCGCAGCAGCGACTTGAGCGTCGTCCACTCCTCCACGCTGAAGCCGCGCATGTGGGCGTTCTGCACGCCGCACAGGATGGCCGGGATGCCCTGCGCCGCGGCGCGGCCTTCGTCGGTGAGCTCGAGGTTCACCACGCGGCGGTCTTCGCTGGAGCGCGTGCGGCGCACCAGGCCCTTGGTTTCGAGCCGGTCGAGCAGGCGCGTCATGCCGCCGTTGTCGATGGAGCAAGCGCGGGAGAGTTCAGCCACCGTGGAGGCGGAGCCCATGTACAGCTTGAGCAGCGGCACCCACTGCGCGTTGGTGAGGCCGGTGGGTTCGAGCTCGCGCTCGACCTCCGCGGACACCGTGTTGAGGATGCGGCGCATGAGGTAGCCCACGCTTTCGTCCGGCTTGTAGTTGTCCGGGCGGTAGAACATCGGCACCTCGGGCGTGCGCCGTGTCTTTTTCGGGGTCGGAAGCGATGACATGGCCCCGATAATACTTGCCTAGTCAAATATTGTCAAGGCTGTGTTTGTTGAGTCAGTGGTTGCAGAGCTCAAAAAAAAGCCACCTGCTGGAATCCAGCGGGTGGCATCGGGCAGGAGGGTGTGGGCTCAGCGCGACTTCGTGGCGGCTTCCGCTTCGAAGGACGGGTAACCCGCCTCGTCGGTGGCGCGCGTGAGGGCGGCCAGCGTGGTTTTCGCGTCGTCGAAGGTCACGATGGCGGTGCGGCGCTCGTAGCTCACGACCGCCTTCTGCACGCCGGGCACCTTCATCAGCGCGACGCGGATGGTGATCGGGCAGGTGTCGCAATCCATGGTGGGGACGGTCAAGGTGACCTTGCGCGGCGCGGCCTGCGCGAGCGCGGCGGCGGTGAGGAGCAGCGCGGCGGCGGCCAGGCGGATCGGGTTCATCGGCAAACCCCTTTCGGATCGGTCAGTCATAAAAATAGTGGGCCGTGTACTGGGCGACGATGGGCAGCAGCGTGAGTCCCACGAGCACCCAGAACATCCATCGTGCCGCTGTCTTGGCGGGACCGCAAGTGGCAGGGTCCTCGCAGGCGACGGCGGCGCGGCGCTGCGCGCCGTAGAGGCGCCAGCCGGCCGTCATCAGTGCGACGGCGGCCAGGGCCGTCAAGGCGCCGGAATACGGCTCCATCCGGCGCAGGTGCGCGATCCAGGCGCCCGAGACACCGACCAGCGCGAACACGAGCGGGACAACGCAGCAGGTGGACGCCAGCAGCGCGGCAATCCCGGCAATCGCCAGCGGCCGTGTGGTGTTGCGAGCCGAAGGCTCAGGCATTGATCTCACGGGCGGTGATCTGGTAGGCGAAGGAATCCGGGTCGTACGGGTCGCGCGCGCCGGCGGCGTTCTCGGCCTGCGGGTACATGAAGAAGCCGAGCTTCGCCTGCTTCGCGCCCGGCAGCTTGATGTCGCTGGCCGAGTTGTAGCCCATCCAGTTGCCTTCCCAGCCGCCGAAGAGCGCCTTGCGCACGGGGGCGACGATGGGATGGCCGGCGTCCTTGATCCATTCGGGCGTCTCCTGGCGCATGACCTTAGTGACGTCCGCCGGGTCCATCGCGACCCAGCCGTTGGCCTTCAGGTACACCTCGGCGCGGCAGTGCTGCGCGCCCTTGAGGCTCGCGGGGTTGCCGCCGAGCTCGCGATAGCCGAAGGCGCTGGGCACGAGGCGCACGCCGTAGATGTCCCGTGCGGGGATGCCGGCGGCGCGGCACAGCCCGACGAAGAGCGCGTTGATGTCGGCGCACTTGCCGCTCAGGTTGCCGGACTCCAACATGGCCTTGATGTCGCCGGTGCCACAGCCCTTGACCTTAGGTTCGCGGTAGGTGCTGATGACGACCCAGTCGTAGATGCGCTGCACTTTTTCGCGGTCGCTGCGCGCGCCCGACACGATCTGCGTCGCGACCTTGCGCACGATGCCGTCGGTGGAGATGAGCTCGCTCGGCTCCGTCCAGTGCTTCAGGTCCGCAGGGTCCGCGGGCGCGACGGGCTTCGCGCTCCAGTCCACCGCGCGGTTCTGCGTTTCGACCCGGCTCACGAGGACCAGCGTCTGGTCGGCGCCCGGCGCGAACTTCGCGACCAGGACCTTCGCGCCGGTGCTGCCGTCGGACGTCATCCTGATGTCGCTCGCGTTGCCGCTCCAGCTGTTGTCCATGGTGCGCTGCCACGGTGTGTCGAGGGAGGGGACGGGCAGCCACAGGGTCGACTCGCCGGCGTCGCCGCGCAGCTTCACGGTGGTGACGACTTCGAACCTGCGCCAGCCGGTGGGCTTCGGGTCGAAGCGGCGCGCGGCCTCCTGCGCGAAGGCGGCAGGCAGGCCCGCGACCAGCGCGGTGGCGCCTGCGGACTGGATGAGATGGCGGCGGGAAACGGGGTGGGACATGGGGGAATTCCTTGGGCGCGAGGGGCACGCCGCGAGCTTGCTATTATGAAAAGCACTCTACCCGAAGTACCTTCGGATTGCTTCGGCACATCCGAATACGCCTTTCGGCGACCTCGAATCTTCCACCACGACCGAAAGGCGCCGCCTTCATGAATCGACGCGACTGTCTCGCGGCCCTCGCCGGCGCCTTGGCCGCCGGGCCGCTGCGGGCCCAGGGATTCGTGCGCAAGCCCTGGCCGCCGCGCACACCCACCCCGGCGCTGCAACTGGCCTCCGTCGACGGTACGCCATGGACGCCGGCGGCGGAACGCGGCCATCCGGTGCTGCTCAATTTCTGGGCGAGCTGGTGCGAGCCCTGCCGCAGCGAGATGCCGTCGCTGGAGCGTCTCGCGGCGATGCACCGCGACGCCGGCCTGAAAGTCCTGGCCGTGAACTTCAAGGAAGGCGAAGCGGCGATCCGGCGCTTTCTCGCCGCGAATCCCCTGGCCCTCCCGGTGCTGCGCGACGGCGACGGCGCAGCCGCGCGCGCTTTCGGCATCAACATTTTCCCGAGCACGGTCGGACTGGACCGCAACGGCCGCACCTTGTTCGTCAGCGTCGGGGAGGTCGACTGGTCCGGCCCTCCCGGCCAGGAACTCGTCCGCCCCCTGCTCTGACACGCGCGCTTTCCATGCCATCGACTCCGGCCAAGGCCTCGCCCCGCTCCCTCTCCGGGCTTCTCCCGTTCCTGCGTCCCTACCGCGGTCGCATCGGCCTGGCGATGCTGTTCCTCGTGCTCGCCGCGATGGCGACGCTGGTGTTCCCCGTCGCCCTGCGCAGCCTGATCGACGGCGGCCTCGCGGCGCAGGACAAGGGCACCGCCCTCATGGCGCTGCGCGAGCACTTCGTGGAACTGTTCGCGGTCGCGGTGGGGCTGGGCTTTTTCTCCGCCGCGCGCTTCTACATGGTGAGCTGGCTCGGCGAGCGTGTCACCGCGGACCTGCGCAACGCGGTGTATGGGCACGTGCTCGAACAGAGCCCGGAATTCTTCGAATCCACGCAGACGGGCGAGGTGCTGTCGCGCCTGACGACGGACACGACACTCGTGCAGACCGTGGTCGGTTCGTCCCTCAGCATGGGCCTGCGCAACGCGGTGATGGGCGTGGGCGCCCTGGGCATGCTCGTGTGGACGAACCCGTACGTGATGACGCAGGTGCTGGGCATCCTCGTGATCGTGGTGCTGCCCAGCGTGTGGTTCGGGCGCCGCGTGCGAAGGCTGTCGCGCGCGAGCCAGGATCGCATCGCGGATTCGAGCGCGATCGCCGCGGAAGTGCTCAATGCGATCCCGGTCGTGCAGAGCTACACCGCGGAATCGCGCGAGGCTTCGCGCTTCGAGGCCTCCACTTCGGAGGCGTTCGGCACCGCCGTGCGCCGCTCGCGGGCCCGCGCGCTGCTCATCGCCTTCATCATCATCGCGACCAGCGCCGCGCTGCTGTGGGGCCTGTACCAGGGCACGCAGGCGGTGATGGCCGGCCGCATCACGGCGGGCCACCTGGGCGAGACGGTGGTCTACGTGATCATCCTCGCGGGTGCGGCGGCCGTGCTCGGCGAGGTGTACGGCGACCTGCTGCGTGCGGCAGGCGCGACCGAGCGCCTGATGGAACTGCTGGACAGCCGCTCGCCCGTGGCCTCGCCCGCGAACCCGCTCACGCCGCAGGCCGCGCACGGCGGCAGCGCGATCGCCATCGAGAACCTCACCTTCCACTACCCGTCGCGCCCCGCGACGCCCGCGCTCAAGGATTTCTCGCTGTCTGTGGCGCCGGGCGAGACGGTCGCCCTCGTCGGCCCGAGCGGCGCGGGCAAGAGCACGGTCTTCCAGTTGCTGCTGCGCTTCTACGATCCGCTGCAGGGCCGCATCCTGCTCGATGGCGTGGCGACGAACGCGCTCGCGCTGCACGACCTGCGCCAGCGCATCGGCATCGTGCCGCAGGACGCGGTGGTGTTCTCCAGCAGCGCGATGGAAAACATCCGCTACGGCAAGCCCGGCGCGAGCGACGAGGAGGTGATGGCCGCGGCGAAGGCGGCCTTCGCGCACGACTTCATCGAGGCCTTGCCCGAGGGCTACGGCACATTCCTGGGCGAGCGCGGCGTGCGGCTGTCCGGCGGACAGCGGCAGCGCATCGCCATCGCGCGCGCGATGCTGAAGAATCCGCCCTTGTTGCTGCTGGACGAGGCCACGAGCGCACTGGACGCGGAGAGCGAGCGCATGGTGCAGGCCGCGCTGGAGTCGGCGATGCGCGACCGCACCACGCTCGTCATCGCGCACCGGCTCGCGACGGTGCAGAAGGCGGATCGCATCGTCGTGCTCGATCACGGGCGCATCGTGGAACAGGGCACGCACCATTCGCTGGTCGCCGCGAACGGCGTGTACGCGCGCCTTGCCGCGCTGCAGTTCATGGAGTGAGCAAGGCCGAATGACAGACAGCGCGGACAGCTTCGACACCATCGTCATCGGCGCGGGTGCGGCCGGCCTGTTCTGCGCCGGGGTCGCGGGCCAGCTGGGCCTCCATGTGCTGCTGCTCGATCACGGGGAAAGAGTCGCGGAGAAAATCCGTATCTCCGGCGGCGGGCGCTGCAACTTCACCAACCGCGAGCTGGACCCGCGCGCGCCGCACAGGCATTTCCTGGGCGAGAACCCGCAGTTCTGCCGCTCCGCGCTCTCGCGCTACACGCCGCAGGACTTCATCGCACTGGTGCAGAAGCACGGCATCGCTTTCCACGAGAAGCACAAGGGGCAGCTCTTCGGCGATCGCTCCTCGGAGGACTTCATCCGCATGCTGCAGGCCGAGTGCGGCGCGGGCGGCGTGGTGCACCGGCAGCCTTGCAGCGTGAAGGCCATCCGCGCGGTGGAGGGCGTGGAGCGCTACGAAGTGGATACCGACCAGGGGACGGTGCGGTCCCGCCACCTCGTGATCGCGACCGGCGGGCTGTCGATCCCCAAGATCGGCGCGACGGATTTCGGCTACCGCGTGGCGAAGCAGTTCGGCCTGCGCATGGTGGAGCCCCGGCCGGCGCTCGTTCCGCTCACCTTCGACGGCGACGCCTGGGCGCCCTACTCCCAGCTGGCCGGCCTCGCGTTGCCCGTGGCCATCGAAACCGGCGAAAAAAAGCAGCGCATGGTGTTCCACGAGGACCTGCTGTTCACGCACCGGGGCCTGAGCGGCCCGGCCGTGCTGCAGATTTCCAGCTACTGGCGGGACGGCCAGCCCATCCGTGTGGACCTCATGCCTGACGTGGACATCGGCGCCCGGCTGCTGCACGCCAAGGCGACCTCGCGCAAGCGGGTCGCCAACGAACTGGCCGCGCTGGTGCCCACCCGGCTGGCCGACGCCTGGGCCGGGCAGGACCCCGCCTGGCAACGCCCGGTGAACGAAGCCTCGGACAAGTCCCTGGCCGCGCTGGCCGACCGGCTCTCCAACTGGACACTGGTGCCCTCGGGCAGCGAGGGCTACCGCAAGGCCGAGGTGACGGCCGGCGGGGTGGACACGCGCGATTTGTCCTCCCAGACGCTGGAATCGAAGCAGCCCGGGCTGTACTTCATCGGGGAGGTGGTGGACGTCACCGGCTGGCTCGGCGGTTACAACTTCCAGTGGGCGTGGGCCAGTGGATACGCCGCCGCCCAGGCCATGGTTGCCGCCGGCGGCAGGAAGGCTATAATGTCAGGCTTTGCTGGCAAACCCCCAACGGCCTGATCACCATAAGTTGGGGAACCCGCGGACACGGCGCTCGGGCCCGATCTTCCCAGAGCACCCTCTATCCGCACATTTTGGAATTCATTGGCTGATGACCACCATCCGAGTTAAAGAAAACGAACCTTTTGACGTGGCGCTGCGCCGCTTCAAGCGCACCATCGAGAAACTGGGCCTGCTCACCGAGCTTCGCGCCCGCGAGTTCTACGAGAAGCCCACGGCCGAGCGCAAGCGCAAGAAGGCTGCCGCCGTCAAGCGTCACTACAAGCGCGTTCGCAGCATGCAGCTGCCCAAGAAGCTCTACTAAGCTTTTTGACGCGAGGCGGGCCCCCGTGTCCGCCACAAGGCTCCAAAGCCCGCCTGGGGACGCTCAAGCGGGCTTTCTTGTTTCCGGAAACCGACAAAGGACACTCCCATGACCCTCAAGGAACGCATCACCGACGACATGAAGGCCGCCATGCGCGCCAAGGACGCCGAGCGCCTGGGCACCATCCGGCTGCTCACGGCCGCCATGAAGCAGAAGGAGGTGGACGAGCGCATCGAGCTGGACGACGCCACCGTGATCGGCATCGTCGACAAGATGCTCAAGCAGCGCAAGGACAGCATCGAAGCCTTCGAGAAGGCCGCCCGCCAGGACCTCGCCGACAAGGAAAAGGCCGAAGTGGCCGTGCTGCAGGCTTACCTGCCGGCGCGCCTGTCGGCCGACGAGGTCGCCGCGGAAGTGAAGGCGATCGTCGCGGAACTGGGCGCCAAGGGCCCCGGCGAGATGGGCAAGGTCATGGGCGCGGTGAAGGCGAAGCTTGCGGGCAAGGCGGACATGGGGCAGGTGTCGGCAGCGGTGAAGGCAGCGCTGGCGTCTTGAACGCCCGGGCCGGCCGCGCTCAGCTCCCGGCCACCTTCATCTTGTTGATCAAGACCGAGCCGACCGTCTTCGCGCCGTAGTTGTACGTGTCGGCGCCGATCGCCTGGATGCCCATGAACATGTCCTTCATGTTCCCGGCGATCGTGATTTCCTGGACCGGATACGCGATCTTCCCGTTCTCGACCCAGAAGCCGCTCGCGCCGCGCGAGTAGTCGCCCGTCACGTAATTCACGCCCTGCCCCATCAGCTCGATCACGAAGAGGCCCGTGCCGAGCTTGCGCAGCATCTCGTCGAGGTCGTCGCTGGGCCTGGTCAGCCGCGAGGTCAGCGTGAGGTTGTGCGAGCCGCCCGCGTTGCCCGTGGTCTTCATGCCCAGCTTGCGCGCCGAATAGCTGCTGAGGAAGTAGCCCTGGACCTCGCCCGCATCCACCACCTTGCGCGCCTTGGTGCGAACGCCTTCTTCATCGAACGCCGCGCTGCCCTTGCCACGGCGGATGTGCGGGTCTTCCTGCACGTCGATGTGGTCGGGGAAGACCTTCTTGCCCAGCGAGTCGAGCAGGAACGTGCTGCGGCGATACAGCGATCCGCCGCTCACCGCCTGCACGAAGCCGCCCAGCAAGCCCGCCGCCAGCGGCGATTCGTAGAGCACCGGGCACTCGCGCGTGGTGATCTTGCGCGACTTCAAGCGGGACAACGCGCGTTCGGCCGCATAGCGCCCGATGACTTCCGGCGCCGCGAGTGCGTCTGCGCCGCGCATCGAGCTGTACCAGGCGTCGCGCTGCATGCCATCGCCCTTGCCAGCGATCGGCGCAACGGAGATCGAATGCCGCGAGCTCGCGTAGCCGCCGCGAAAACCGCGCGAATGCGCGCTGAAGAAGTGGCTCTGCTGCGCCGACACGCCGGCCCCTTCGCTGTTGGTGATGCGCTTGTCGGTGTTCATCGCCGCGGCTTCGCAGGCGAGCGCGACGCGCGCCGCGCCTTCGCTGTCGATCGCCCAGGGATGGAACAGGTCCAGGTCGGGCTGCTCGTCCGGTCCCGCGATGTCGCCGGCCTCGGGCAGGCCGGCCACCGGGTCTTCTGCGGTGAAGCGCGCGATGTCGTAGGCGGCCTGCACGGTGCGCTGGATGGCCGCTTCGGAAAAGTCCGAGGTGCTCGCGTTGCCGCGGCGGTGCCCCACGTACACCGTGACGCCGAGCGACTTGTCGCGATTGCGCTCGACGTTCTCGAGCTCGCCCTTGCGCACCGACACGCTGAGGCCGCAGCCTTCGCTCGCCTCCGCGCCGGCGTCCGTCGCACCGAGCTTCTTGGCGTGGGCCAGGGCGGAATCGACCAGTTGTTCGAAGGTGGCGCGGCTGTAACTGAAGCCGGCTGCGGGGCGTGCGTCTTGTTTGTTCATGTCGCGGCTATGATACTTGCCCCCACCTGTCCCTCCGATGTCCCGCAAACCCAAAAAAGGCTACTTCGTCCGTGGCCAGTTCGTCGCCGAAGGCAGCGAACTGGACCTGGAGCTCAAGGCTGAGCTCAAAGGCACCACCGAGGCGAGCCGCACCGACCTCAAGCGCGAAAGCACCGAGCTGCAAAAGCTCGGCGAAGCCCTGCTCACGCTGCGCGCCGACCTGATGTCGCGCCTCGCGCTGCCCGACAAGCTCGTGGAGGCCCTGGCGGAGGCGCGCCGCATCACGAACTTCGAAGGCAAGCGCCGCCAGATGCAGTTCATCGGCAAGCTGATGCGCGGGCTGGAGGAAGACGTCCTGCAATCGGTGCGCGATGCCCTGGAAGACCAGCGCCGCGGCGCTGCCGGCGATGCGCTGGCGCTGCACCAGGCGGAGGAATGGCGCGACAAGCTCATCGCCGACGAGGACGCGCTGGAGCAGTGGCTGCACGAGCACCCGCGCACCGACACGCAGCAACTGCGTGCATTGATCCGCCAGGCACGCAAGGACGTGCAGCCCGACGCGGAATCCATCTCGAAGGGGCTCGCGCCACGCCACGGCCGCGCCTATCGCGAAATCTTCCAGCTGGTGAAGGGCCACCTCGGCGGCATCGACGACGACCCACAGGCCGAAGGCCGTCCTTCGGATCTCTCATGAGCGACTTCGAACCCGTCCGCATCGGCATCGTCTCGGTGAGCGACCGGGCTTCCACCGGCGTCTACGAGGACAAGGGCCTGCCCGCCCTGAAGGACTGGCTCTCCAGGGCGCTGAAGAACCCCATCACTTTCGACGCCCGCCTCATCCCCGACGAGAAGGACCGCATCAGCGCGGAGCTGGTGTCGCTCGTCGATGCAGGCTGTTCGCTCGTGCTGACCACCGGCGGAACGGGCCCCGCCCCGCGCGACGTGACGCCGGAAGCGACGCTCGCCGTCGCGGAGAAGGAGATGCCGGGCTTCGGCGAACAGATGCGCCAGATCAGCCTGCGCTTCGTGCCCACCGCGATCCTCTCGCGCCAGTGCGCCGTCATCCGCGGCAAGAGCCTCATCCTCAACCTGCCGGGGCAGCCGAAGTCCATCCAGGAAACGCTGGAAGGCTTGAAGGGGCCGGCCGGCGAGCAGCTGGTCGCGGGCATCTTCGCGGCCGTGCCCTACTGCATCGACCTCATCGGCGGTCCCTACCTGGAAACACACGAGGACGTGTGCAAGGCCTTCCGGCCGAAGTCGGCCATCAAGCCGTCGAAGTAGCCCGGGCTTTGCCTGATTGCGCCTCGCGCTCCACGTACGCCTTCTGCAGCGCACGGTGGATCGCCTCCGGCTCCGCCGGCTTGACCAGGTGTCCGGAGAAACCCGCCATCGCAGAGCGCTGCAGGTCGGGCGTGGCACCGTAGCCGCTGAGCGCCACCACGGGCACGGTGCCGCTCAGCGCGCGTCCGACGTCGATGCCGCTGCCGTCGGGCAAGCCCAGGTCCGTCAGCACCACGTCGAAGTCCGTGTCGCGCGCGGTGGCGAGCGCCTGCGTGCACGTGGCCGCATGTGTGACTCGGTAGCCGTAGCTTTCCAGCACCAGCACCATCGTGTCGGCCGCGTCGATGTTGTCTTCCACGAGCAGCACGCGCAGCGACCGGCTCGGCGACGGCGCGGCCGGCGCGTCCACCCCGGGGGCGGCAGCGCCGGGCACCGCGAGGGTATCCAGGATCAGCGTGAAAGTCGCGCCGCGGCCCGGGCCATCGCTGTGCGCGACGAGCTGGCCGCGATGCTCCGTCACCAGGCCCCGCGCGATCGCGAGTCCCAGGCCGAGGCCGCCGACGCGGTGCGACAGCTCGCGGTCCGCCTGTTCGAAGGGCGTGAAGATCCGGTCCAGCGCCTCGGGGGCGATGCCCGCGCCGGTGTCGCTGCACTCGAAGGTGAACCGGCCGCCGCCCGATTGCGTGTGCAGCGCGACGCGCCCGCCCGGCGGCGTGAACTTGATGGCGTTGCGCAGGATGTTCCACACCACCTGCTGCATGCGCGCTTCATCGGCACTGACCATGCACTGGCTCGCGCGCAGCTCCAGCACGAGTTCAAGGCGCGCATGCGCCACCTGCTCGCCCAGCATGTCCACGACGCGGTGGATCACCTGGTGCATGTCGACCGCGGTGGTCTTCAAGCTGACCTTCCCCGCGGTGATCGCCGTGAGGTCCAGCAGGTCGTCGATCAGCCGCGCTTCGAGGGCCACGTTGCGCCGGATCATCGGCAGCAGGTGCTGCTGGTGCTCCGGCACCGTCGCCGTGCGCTCCAGCAGGTGCGTGGCCGCGACGATCGGCGACAGCGGGGTGCGCAGCTCGTGCGAGAGCACGGCGAGGAATTGGTCCTTCGCCTGGTTCGCGTGCTCGGCCTGCTCCTTCGCGACGCGCAGCGCCTCGGCATCGCGCCAGGCGGCCGTCACGTCGCGCACGATCTTGCAAAAGCCGTTGTGGCGGCGCGCGTCGTCGTAGAGCGGCGTCATCACGCCCTCGGCGCGCAGGTGCAGGCCGTCGCTGCGCGACATCCAGCGGTTGCATTCGGCGCTGCCGTCCGCCAGCGCATCGGCCATCTCCTTGCGGAAGACTCCGGCCGCGCGGTCTTCCGGCGTGAAGAGCAGCTCCGCGGTGTTGCCGATGACCTGCGCGTCGCTGAAGCCAAAGATGTCACGCGCCCCGCGGTTCCAGGAACGGACACGGCCCGCCGCGTCGAGCAGGATCACCGCGTAGTCCGTGAGGCTTTCGACCACGCGCGCGAAGATCGCATCGGCCTCGCGCAGGCGCGCCTCCGCGCGGTCGCGCCCTTCGCGGTCGGCCACCTCGCGCAAGGCGCGCTCGAGCACCACGGGCAGGCGCGAGAGGCGCTGCTTGCTCACGTAGTCGGTGGCGCCGCGCTTGAGCATCTCCACCGCGTTGTCCTCGCCGATCACGCCGGAGACGAAGATGAAGGGCGTGCGCGGCCGCTGCTCGCGCGCCAGTTCCAGCGCCTGCGAGCCGGAAAAGCCCGGCAATTCGTAGTCCGACAGGATCACGTCCCAGCCGCCGTGCGCGAGCGCCAGCGAGAAGCGGTCCTCGGTGGAGACGACCTCCAGCGTCGCGCGCGGATAGCAATCCAGCAAGGCCTCGCGCAACAGCTCGACGTCGAAGCGCGAGTCCTCCAGCAGGAGGACCCTCAGCGCCCGGGTGTCGGAGACCGCGCGCTCACTCATACCGGCGCGCCGCCTTGAGGCTGCCGGGGGGCGGCTCGTTGAGCACGGCCCAGAACACCCCGAGGTCGGCGATCGCGGAGACGAACTGCTTGAACTCCACGGGCTTCACCACATAGGCGTTCACGCCGAGCTCGTAGCTGCGAAGCACGTCCGTCTCTTCCTGCGAGGAGGTGAGCATGACGACCGGGATGCTGCGCAGCTGCGGGTGCGCGCGGACGGCCTGCAGCACTTCGAGGCCGTTGACTTTCGGCAGCTTGAGGTCCAGCAGGATGACCGCCGGATTGCCCTCGGCACGGGCCGCGTGGTCGCCCTCGCGGCGCAGGTAGTCCAGCGCCAGGGCGCCGTCGCGCACGATCACCACCTCATTGGCGAGCTGGCTGCGCTCGAGCGCAAGGAGGGTGAGTTCGAGGTCGCGCTTGTCGTCCTCGACCAGCAAAATCGGTTTGAGCATCAGGCCGTATCTTTCATGGGGTCATGGCGCTGGGGGGAAGGGACGTCGGGAAGCAGGAAGCCGAACGTGGCTCCCTTGCCTACCTCGCCGTCGGCGTGCACCGAGCCGCCATGGCGCTCGACGATGCGTTTCGTGGTGGCCAGGCCGATGCCCGTGCCTTCGAATTCCTCGGCCTGGTGCAAGCGCTGGAAAACACCGAACAGCTTGTTCGCGTATTTCATCTGGAAGCCCACGCCGTTGTCCGCGACCTGCAGGCCGGAGCTTCCGGGCTCGCGCAGGGCGCTGATGCGGATGACGGGGTGGTCGCGCCCGCGGCTGTATTTGGCGGCGTTGTCCAGCAGGTTGCGCACGGCGACCTGCAGCAGGATGGGATCCGCCTGCAACTTCGGCAGCGGCCCGTCGATCTCCCACGAGGCGCGGCCGTCGGATTCGTGCCGCTCGAATTCGCGCACCAGGTCCTCGACCATGGTCTGCGTGTCCACCGGCTTGCGCTTGAGTTCCGCGCGGCCCATGCGGGAGAAATCCAGCAGCGCATCGACCAGGTGCCCCGCGAATGCGGAGGCCTCCTTCACGTGCGCGAGGTAGCGCAGCGCGCGCTCGGACAGGTTCTTGCCTTCGAGGTCCAGCACCAGGTCGACATAGCCCGCGATGTGGCGCATCGGCGCGCGCAGGTCGTGCGAGACGGTATAGGAGAACGCTTCGAGCTCCTTGTTGACGCGGCTGAGCTCGGTGGCGAATTCGGCCATTTCCTGCGCGCGGCGCAGCACGATCCCGATCAGCGCCTGGCGCAATTCGCCGGCCGTGATGAGCTGCGCCGGCGTCCACGGCGCGGACACGCCGCGCACCTGCTGGCGCCAGCTCACGAAGCTGCGTCGCGGGTGGATGCGGCCATCGGTGCCGCGCACTTCCTTGCGCGGATCGCCCGCCCACTGGATCGTGTGGATGTGTTCCGGCCGGAACCACATCACGAGGTGGCGGTGCACCTGCGAAATGGAGATGGCCAGGAGGCCGGCCGGCAGGCCCGGAAACGCCGCGGCGCCCGGCATCTCCTCGCCGACGCGCTCCGAGCGGAACACGCTCTGCCCCGACGCAGCCACCCAGTCGGCGAGCGCGCGCATGGTCTCGTGCGGCGGCGTGTCGCCCACCGCCCAGGACTGCTCGTCCAGCACCACGGCGGCGCCGCCCGCCTGCGCCAGCCGCAGCAGCTGGGTGGTCGTGAGCTTCTGCAGCGTGGCATCGCTTTCGGCGAGGTGCGCCACGATCTCCAGCGTGAGCTTGCGCAGCTCGAGCCGCTCCGCCACTTCAGCGTTGTCTTCCTTCGCCTCGATCTGCAGGGACAGGAGCTGGCCCAGGTGCTCGCACGCGGCGCGCACGGGCTGCGAGAGCGGCAGGGGGCCGTGGTTGTGGCACGAGATGAGCCCCCAGAGCTTGCCGCGCACCATGATCGAGACCGACATGGACGCGAGCGTGCCCATGTTGACCATGTACTCGAGGTGGATCGGCGAGACGCTGCGCAGCGTCGCCCAGCTGAGGTCGATGCCGCGCGGGTCGAAGCCCGGGACCACGCCGACCAGTGCGGCCGGTCCGTAGCGCGCATCGGGGATCACGCGGATATGGTTGAGGCGATACAGCTCGCGCGCCTGCGCGGGAATGTCGGCGGCGGGAAAGTGGTGGCCCTCGTACGACTCGTAGCCCTCGTCGATCGCCTGCGCAAGCACCTCGCCATGGCCCTCGGCGTCGAAGCGATAGACGAGGCAGCGGCCGAAGCCGGTGAGCCGCTTCATCTCGTCGGCCGCCAGCGCCGACAGCGCCTCGACGGAGCTGACTCCCTGCAGTCGGGGCAGGAAGGTCCGCGCGAGGCCGTAGAGCGGCGCCTGCGTACCCGTCACGGGAGCGGCGGGCTCCAGCTCCAGGATGAAGTACTGCTCGAGGCGGTGCGCCAGGACGTCGTGCGGGACACCATCGATGTCGACGCTGCCCATCGCGGCCGGCGGCTCGGACGCGACGAGGCGCGCGAGGTTGATGCCATCGAGCCGCTCCAGCACGGCGCGCGCGCGCACGGCGTCGCCCAGGTTGCCGCTGTAGGCCACGAGGTGGCGCGAGGCGTCCACCACGAGCATCCAGCCGTGCGGCTGGATCGCCCCCGGCACGCGGATGGGCTCGTCGGCGCAGGCGACGAGGTCAGGCAGCAGCTGTTGCATGCAGCACCCGGCGAAATGTATGGATGAGCGCGTCGAAGGTGTGGTTCGCACCTGCGCACGCGGCTTCGTGATCCGCGCCCTGGGCGTCGTGCTGCTCGAGCATCGTGCGAAATTCGCGCCACATCTCGCCGGTGCGTTCACCCCAGCCGTTGAAGTAGGCCGCCCCGTTGTCCGCGTGCAGGCCGTGCTGGCGCGCGACCTGCCGTGCGATGACCTGGCCGCCGAGCGCCGAGCCCTCCATCACGTAGAGCGAGCCCAGCGCCGCGGACAAGCCCGGCAACGCCGTGAACTCGACAGCCGGCGATGGCGGCGCGATGGCGCCCAGTCGGGCGGCGTCGCGCCGGGCCATGTCGCCCCGGCAACGCGCGGCGAACCAGGGGCGCAGCAATTCCGGCAGCGCCTGCGACGTGCGGGGCTCCCAGGAGGAAAGAAAGGTGTCGAAGCCGCTCACGACACGCGTGTACGTGTCCATGTCGAAGGGGGCGTCGAGCCCCAGCAGGCATTCCACTTCGGCGTGGCGCGCCGAGGTGGCACGCCGCAAGGCATCGATCAGGGGTTGGCGCAAATCCGGTCATCCACTCGCGGGCCAGCCCCGCATCGCAACATCGTCGCCGGAGCCCGCGGGTCCAGCACGACAGCAAGCATGAACGAGTTTCTCAGCTTCCGATGTAGGACGATTCCGACTCGCTGTAAGCCTGCCGCAGTCAGCATGCATATCGGGCTATGATTTTCCACCCCCCGAAGACTCATCAGTGATCATTTCCCTGCTCCTCGCCGCCGCCGGCGCCACCCTTGCACCGGTGGACGCGCACCCGTGGCTCACCATCATCGGGGACATGTCCGACCCGTCCGTCAACACGATCCAGGTGAATCCGGCGCCGCTCGAACCGCGCAGCGCGGCCAAGACGCTGCAGGTGCGCGTGAGCCGCTCGGCCAACCGCACGAGCTGGGACGGTGTCCCCTACCGGTCGTACGACGCGCGGGTGGTCTTCGACTGCGCGCAGCGCACGGCGCGCTACGAGCGCATCGACTATTACCAGGTCCCCTTCTGGAAGGGAAAGCCCGAGCGCACCGTGAGTTACGTGAAGGGGGAGCCGCGCATGATGCAGTTCCGCGAGGTGGAACCCAACCCCAACGCACGCATCATCTCGGCCGCCTGCGCGCCGGCCGCCAGCGTCGCGCGCGAGTAGCGCGGGCTATTTGCCGACGAGCTGCGTGAGCTTGTCGGCCTCGAAACTTTCCTTCATGGCCGCGCCGTCGGGCACGCAGTCCTCGCCCTTTTTCATGGTGGACAGCTTCTCGATCGCCTGCCACAGCAGCGCGATCTGGTGCTCGTGCGTCGAGGCGTTGTCGATCAGGCCCTTCATCGCTTGCGACAGCGGGTCGTCGTTCTCGGTGATGCCGTAGGCGGAGAAGCCCAGCTGGTTGGCGACCTGCTCGCGCCGCTTGCTGTCGTCGGCCTGGATGATGCGCGCGGGAATGCCCACCGCCGTCGCGCCGGCGGGCACGGGCTTGATCACCACGGCGTTGCTGCCGATCTTCGCGTCGTCGCCCACGGTGAAGCCGCCGAGCACCTTGGCGCCCGCGCTCACCACCACGTTCCTGCCGAGCGTCGGGTGGCGCTTCGTGCCCTTGTAGAGGGACGTGCCGCCCAGCGTCACGCCCTGGTAGATCGTGCAGCCCTCGCCGATCTCCGCGGTCTCGCCGATGACGACACCCATGCCGTGGTCGATGAACACGCGTTCGGCGATCGTCGCCCCCGGATGGATCTCGATGCCGGTGAGCCAGCGCGAGAACTGCGAGGTGAAGCGCCCGAGCCATCGCAGCCCGTGCAGCCAGAACCAGTGCGCGAGCCGGTGCATGACCAGCGCGTGCAACCCCGGGTAACACGTGATCACCTCCCACGTCCCGCGGGCGGCGGGGTCGCGGTCGAGGATGCACTGGATGTCGGAGCGCAGGCGGTTGAACATGGAGGGGGCCGCTGTGGTTGGTCCGCGCAGTCTATCGTTTTAGCTTCGCGCCCGCTTCCGACATCGCCTTGGCAACACCACGCAGGATGTGGATTTCCTCGGGGGTCAGTTGCGCGCGGTTGAACATCTGGTTCAGGCGCGGCATGAGCTTCTTGGGCGAGGCCGGATCGAGGAAGCCGATGTCCACGAGCGCGCGCTCCCAGTGCGCGAGCATGCCGCTGACGGCCTGCGCATCGGCTCGCGGCTGCGCTTGTCCGGCGCGCGCCGCCGCGAAGCCGCCGAGCGCCATGCGCCACTCGTACGCGATCACCTGGATTGCTGCGGCGAGATTGAGGGATCCGTAGCCGGGGTCGGTGGGGATCGTGAGCGCCGCGTGACAGCGGTAGACGTCCTCGTTGCTCATGCCGAACCGCTCGGAGCCGAACAGGAAGGCCACACGGTGTCCCGCGTCGGCGATGGCGGGAAAGTGCGCGCGCGGCGTGAACGTCGGCGGGCCGAAGTCGCGCGGTGTCATGGCGGTCGCGCACAGGTAGGTGATGCCGTCCAGTGCCTCATCGAGCGTCGCGACGATGCGCGCCTTCGCGAGGACATCCGTCGCGCCGCTCGCGCGCTGGACGGTTTCCTCGCGCGTGAGCACGTCCGGCCAGCGCGGCGCGACGAGTACGAGATCGTCGAAGCCCATGACCTTGAGCGCGCGTGCAGCCGCGCCGACATTGCCGGCGTGGCTGGTCTGGAGGAGGACGAAGCGGGTTTGCACGGGCCCTATTGTCGGGCCCCGTGCGCCGCCTACTTCGACAGCTTTTTCTCCACGCTCTTGCGCGAGTTGCCGCCGCTCTTGACGGCACGTTTCACGTCGGCCGCGGACGCGCCGGTCTTCTTCGCTTCATAAGCGACTTCGTGCTTCTGCTCGCCGGCCACGAGGCGCCGGTCCTGTGCGCGGCCGCGGGAACTGGAGGTCTTGGTTGCCATGGTTGCTCCTTGTTATGGGGAAGCATTCAGGGTGGCGCGGCGGCGTGGACTCGGTTGCAGGCTGATCGAGGTATCGCGTGTGGGCGAATTCCGGCAGCGCGCCGCCCCGTCCCTCACGCGAGGTCCACGGCTTCCCACGCATTCAGCTCGAAGCGCGCGCCTTCGCACCGCGCTCGCCCATGCCAGGCCACGGCCTCGGCGCTGAGGCAGGCCGCGCGCAGCCGGGGATCCGCGGGCGCGTTCGACCGCGCGTGCGCCGCGGCGGCCAGGCATACGTCCTTCACCTGTTCGGGGCCGCCGAGCAAGCCCTCCAGCGCCCTGGCGTAGCGCGTCTCGAGCTCGATCCGCAGGCGGCCTGCCAGATCGCCGCCGACCAGCTTGACGGTGTAGTAGCCCTTCACTTCGTACTCCTGAATAACTGTTCAAATATACAGTATCGCCAGGCCGGCGGGAAGCGGCGTGCCGTGGATGAGATGGCCCGCCGGGTAAAATCGGCGCCACTGTCCCCCTTCCGCATCGCCGGGAGGCCCGGCCCGCCGATCTTCCCCACAATCCATGCCGTCTCCCAACCTGCACCCCATGCTCAACGTGGCCGTCAAGGCCGCCCGCGCCGCCGGCGCCATCATCAACCGCGCCGCGCTCGACGTCGAAGCCGTGCGCATCTCGCAAAAGCAGGTCAACGACTTCGTGACCGAGGTCGATCACGCGAGCGAAGCCGTCATCATCGAGACGCTGCTCGGCGCCTACCCCAAGCACGCGATCTGGGCCGAGGAATCGGGCAAGCAGCACGGCAACCAGGGCTCGGACCACATCTGGATCATCGACCCGCTGGACGGCACCACCAACTTCATCCACGGCTTCCCGGTCTACTGCGTGAGCATTGCGCTCCAGGTGCGCGGCAAGATGGAACAGGCCGTGATCTACGACCCGAGCCGCAACGACCTCTTCACCGCCACGCGCGGCCGCGGCGCCTACATGAACGACAGGCGCCTGCGCGTCTCCAAGCGCATCGACCTGCGCCAGTGCCTCATCTCCACCGGCTTTCCCTTCCGCCCCGGCGACAACTTCAACAACTACCTGCGCATGATGGCCGACGTGATGCAGCGCACCGCCGGCCTGCGCCGCCCGGGCGCAGCCGCGCTCGACCTCGCCTATGTCGCCGCGGGCTTCACCGACGGCTTCTTCGAAACCGGCCTCTCCCCCTGGGACGTCGCCGCGGGCTCGCTGCTCGTGCAGGAAGCCGGCGGCCTGGTCGGCAATTTCACGGGCGAGTCGGACTTCCTCGAACACAAGGAGTGCGTCGCGGGCAGTCCCAAGATCTACAGCCAGCTCGTGGGCATCATCGGCAAGTACAGCAAGTTCGCGACCGCCGGCGAAAAGGCCGAAGTGCGCCAGCAGGCCACGCTCGTCGCGCCCGACATGACCCCGAGCGCCGCGCTGGACAACGCCCCCGGCGAGGAAGACGAAGGCCACGCCCAGCGATGAGCGAGGTGCTCGCGCACAGCCCGTGGCTCGCGGCCGCGGGGGCGGCGCTGCTGGCGGTGGTCTTCGGTCTCGCCGTGCATCGCGCCGGCGGTGCCGTGCTGCGGCGGGCCAGCCGCATGTCGGTGCTGCTCTCCAGCATGGTCCGCGCCTGCGAGCACCCGGCGGGCGCCGTGATTCCGCTGGTGGCGCTGCAGGTGGTCTGGCAGGCCGCGCCCGACACGCTGGCCTACATCGGCACCGTCCGCCACGCCAACGGGCTGGCCTTGATCGCCGCGCTCACCTGGCTGGCCATCGCCTTCGTCGGAGGCATCTCGTCGGGCGTGATCGCGCGACATCCCGTCGACATCGCGGACAACCTCCACGCGCGCCGAATCCAGACGCAGGCGAAGGTGCTCTCGCGCACCGCGATGGTGGTGATCCTGATCGCCGGCGCGGCGATCGGCCTCATGACGTTTCCGGGCGCGCGGCAGGTCGGCGCGAGCCTGCTGGCGTCGGCCGGGGTGATCGGCATCGTCGGCGGCATCGCCGCGCGGCCGGTGTTCAGCAACCTGATCGCGGGCCTGCAGCTCGCGCTCGCGCAGCCGATCCGGCTGGACGACGTGCTGATCGTCGAAGGCGAATGGGGCCGCGTGGAGGAGATCACCGGCACCTATGTCGTGCTGAAGATCTGGGACGAGCGGCGGCTGATCGTCCCGCTGCAGTGGTTCATCGAGCACCCGTTCCAGAACTGGACGCGCACCAATGCGCAGATCCACCAGCCCGTCTACCTCTTCGTCGATTTCGCGACGCCGCTCGCGCCATTGCGCGCGGAGCTGGAACGCATCGTCAAGGAGGCCCCGGAGTGGGACGGCCGCACGGCGCAGCTGGTCGCAGTCGACGCGACGGAACGCGCGATGAAGATCCGCCTGCTGGTGTCGTCCGGCGCGGCAGGCACGGCGTTCGACCTGGGGTGCAAGGTGCGCGAAGGCTTGCTCGCGTTCATGGCGCGGGAATATCCGCAGATGCTGCCGAAGCTGCGGACGCAGGATCCGTACGTTGCGGGGCCTCTAGCATCCTGACGTGATATCATTTTGGAGTGATAATTGAGTTCGCCGAAGACGAGGCCCCCATGGAAGGTGAGCCTTGATGATGCGTTCGAGCCCGAGTTCGAGAAGTTCACGGATGACGAGAAAGATTGGCTGCTGACCGCCGCCAAGGCACTCGGCATCGCAGGCCCCCAGGTCGGCCGGCCGCACGTGGACACGCTGAAGGCTTCGAAGCACCAGAACATGAAGGAGCTGAGATACAAATCGGATGACGGCTCGCAGATCTGGAGGGCGGCTTTCGCCTTCGATCCGAACCAGCAAGCCATCATCCTGTGCGCCGCGGACAAACAGGGCGTATCGCCCGACGGGTTCTACAGGAGCTTGATCGCGAAGGCGGATAAGCGGTACGACAGTCACCTAAAGCGAATCAGGGATGGAAGGGAGCGCGCTGGAGCCGCGCGCAAAGGCGGAGCGAAGGTCCAGGCGAAGTCCAGCAAGCGGAAGTGACCGAACAAGGGGAACGACATGGGACGCAACATCGACGACATCATCGACAGCCTGCCGCAGGCGCGCCGCGCGCGAATCCACGCCGGCGCCGAGAAGATGGCCGAGGAGATGCTCCGCGGCGCTGATTCGCTTGCCGCGATCCGCAGGGTGGCCGGCCTGACGCAGACGGAGCTCGGCGACTTGATGGGAATCAACCAGAACGCCGTGTCGCAAATGGAAAAGAGGACCGAGGTTTTCATCTCCACTGTCGCCAATGTGGCCGTGGCATTGGGATACGAACTGGAGCTGGCGTTCCGCAAGCCCGATGGCGACAGGGTGCCGCTCCCGAAGTTCCAGCCCTGGCAGGACGTCTCCGTTCCGGCCGTCGCGACCAGGCAGGGCAAGGCCATCGCGCGCAAGCAGGCGTTACCTGCGCGACGCAGCGCCAAACTGGAGCGAGCTCCGGCGGCCGCATCGGCCCCGGGCCAACTGCGAGATGGTGCGCGCTCCAGGAAGAAGGCATCTCGATAGAAAGCAGCCCGTAGCGGCCAGCGACGATTCCAGAAGGGACAATAAGAAAATGGAGCCATCTTGTTGACGGACAAGGACACGGCCATAGCCGCACACACGCCCATGATGGCCCAGTACCTGGCCATCAAGGCGGAGCACCCGCACACGCTCGTGTTCTACCGCATGGGCGATTTCTACGAGATGTTCTACAGCGACGCCGAGAAGGCCGCGCGCCTGCTGGACATCACGCTCACGCGGCGCGGCAATTCCGCGGGCGAACCGGTCGTGATGGCGGGCGTGCCCTTCCACTCGGTGGAGAACTACCTCGCGCGCCTGATCAAGCAGGGCGAATCGGTCGCGATCTGCGAGCAGGTCGGCGACGTCGCCACGTCGAAGGGGCCGGTGGAGCGCAAGGTCGTGCGCGTCGTCACGCCGGGCACGCTCACGGACACCGAACTGCTGAACGACAAATCCGAGGCGGTGCTGCTGGCCGTGCACCAGGGCTCGCGGCACAAGCTGGGCCTGGCCTGGCTGAGCGTGACGCAGGGCGCGCTGCAACTGGCCGAATGCGCCGGCGACGAACTCGAGTCCTGGGTGGCGCGCATCGCACCGAGCGAGCTGCTGTTCAGCGCCGACGTCACGCCGCAGTTCGAACAGCGCCTCAAGGCGATCCGCGCGGGCATGTCGATGTCGCTCACGCAGCGGCCGGAGTTCCAGTTCGATTCCGGGCTGGGACTGCGCAAGCTGCTGGAGCAATTGAACGGCGCGACGCTCACGGCCTGGGGCGCCGATGACCTGGTCCTCGCGCATGCGGCGGCGAGCGCGTTGCTCGCGTACGCCGAGCACACGCAAGGTCGCGCGCTCACGCACGTGCAGAGCCTGCAGGTGCAGCGCGACGACGAACTGATCGACCTGCCGGTGACGACGCGGCGCAACCTCGAGCTCGTGCAGACGCTGCGCGGGGAGGATTCGCCGACGCTCTTCTCGCTGCTCGACACCTGCATGACGGGCATGGGAAGCCGCATGCTGAAGTGCTGGATGCTGGAGCCGCGCAGGGACAGGAGCCATGCGGTGGCGCGGCACGAGGCGATCGCGGCGCTCCGCGAAGGTGGGGCCGACCTCCTGCGTGCCGAGCTGAAAGGATGTTCGGACATCGAGCGCATCACCGCGCGCATCGCGCTGCGGCAGGTGCGGCCGCGCGAGCTCGTCGGCTTGCGTCATTCGCTGGACAAGGCGGCGCAGTTGTCGCGGCGGCTGGCCGGACAGCAGGGATTGCTCGCGGAACTCGCCGCCTCGATGACGCCGCCCGAAGGCTGCGCCGCGCTGCTCGCGCGAACGATCATGGACGAACCGGCCGCGCTCGTTCGCGACGGCGGCGTGATCGCCACGGGCCTGGACGCCGAGCTCGACGAGCTGCGCGCCATCCAGGACAACTGCGACGGCTTCCTGCTGGAGCTCGAAACCCGCGAGCGCGCGCGCACCGGCATCGCGAACCTGCGCGTGCAGTTCAACAAGGTGCATGGCTTCTACATCGAGATCTCGCAGGGGCAGCTCGACAAGGTGCCCGGGGACTTCCGCCGGCGCCAGACGCTCAAGAACGCGGAGCGCTTCATCACGCCCGAGCTCAAGGCCTTCGAGGACAAGGCGCTGTCCGCGCAGGACCGCGCGCTCGCGCGCGAAAAATTCCTGTACGAGCAACTCCTCGACCAGCTGCAAGCTTTCGTGCCGGCCGTCACGCGGCTCGCACGCGCGGTGGCGTCGCTCGATGCGCTGTGCGCGCTGGCCGAACGCTCGCTCACGCTCAACTGGTCCCGCCCGCAATTCTCGAAGGAGCCCGGCATCGAGATCGTGCAGGGCCGCCATCCGGTGGTGGAGTCGCGCCTGGCGGAGACCTCGGCGGGCAGCTTCATCGCCAACGACACGCGCCTCGGCCCGAAGCAGCGCATGCAGGTCATCACCGGCCCGAACATGGGCGGCAAGTCGACGTACATGCGGCAGGTCGCGCTCATCTGCCTGCTCGCGGCGATGGGTTCGTACGTGCCCGCGCAAGCCGCACGGCTCGGGCCCATGGATGCGATCCACACGCGCATCGGCGCGGCCGACGACCTCGCGAATGCGCAGTCGACCTTCATGCTCGAGATGACGGAAGCCGCGCAGATCCTGCACGCCGCGACGCCGCAATCGCTGGTGCTCATGGACGAGATCGGCCGCGGCACCTCGACCTTCGACGGCCTCGCGCTCGCGTCCGGCATCGCCGCGCACCTGCACGACAGGACGCAGGCGTACACGCTCTTCGCCACGCACTATTTCGAGCTCACGGAGTTTCCGGCGAAGCATCACGCCGCCATGAACGTGCACGTGAGCGCGACCGAATCGGGGACCGACATCGTCTTCCTGCACGAGATCCAGGCCGGCCCCGCGAGCCGCAGCTACGGCATCCAGGTCGCGAAGCTCGCGGGCATGCCCGCTGCCGTGGTCAACCACGCGCGGCATGCGCTCGCTGCGCTCGAGAGTCAGCAGACCTTAAGCCGCGAACAGGTAGACTTGTTCGCGCCCCCACCGGCAGCCGACACGCCCATGCACAGCGCGGTGGAGGCCGCCCTGTCGGCGATCCATCCCGATTCGCTGAGTCCCCGCGAAGCACTCGACGCCCTGTACGCCCTGAAGAAGCTTGGAGAAAAATCATGACCTATTGCGTCGGCATCAAACTGGACGCGGGCCTCGTGTTCCTGTCGGACTCCCGCACCAACGCGGGCGTGGACAACATCAGCACCTTCCGCAAGATGATCGTTTACGAGCGCCCCGGCGACCGCTTCATGGTGCTGCTCTCCGCGGGCAACCTCAGCATTTCGCAATCGGTGCGCGAGATCCTGCAGGTCGAGCAGCTCAAGGAAGACCCGGAAGACAAGGAATCGCTCACCATCTGGAACGCCAAGAGCATGTTCGACGCCGCGCGCGTGCTCGGGAACGCGGTGCGCCACGTGTACGACCGCGACGCGGAAGCGCTCAAGTACACGGGCGTGGAGTTCAACGTCTCGCTCATCTTCGGCGGGCAGATCCGCGGCGAAGGCATGCGCCTGTTCCAGGTGTATTCCGCCGGCAACTTCATCGAGGCGACGCCCGAGACGCCCTACTTCCAGATCGGCGAGTACAAGTACGGCAAGCCCGTGCTCGACCGCGTGATCACGCCCGACACCCGGCTGGACGAAGCCGCCAAGTGCGCGCTCGTCTCCATGGATTCCACGATGAAGTCCAACCTGTCGGTCGGCCCGCCGCTGGACCTCGTCGTGTACGAGGCCAACCGCTTCGAGACCGACAAGATCATCTCCATCGACATGCAGAACCCGTACTACCGGATGCTGCACAGCAGCTGGGGCCAGAAGCTGCGCGAAGTCTTCGACAGCCTCGACGACCCGGTCTGGGACGACGCGCAGACGGACACGCCGCTCAAGACGGAAGGCGGCAGGTCCAAGCCGCTGAAGAAGATCACGCGGCCGGAAGAGCGCCTGATTTGAGCCTCGTCGTTTTTTCGCACGGCAACAGCTTTCCCGCGGCCGCGTACGGCGTCCTGTTCAAGAGCCTGCGTTCGCGCGGCTTCACGGTGAAGGCGGTCGACAAGTTCGGCCACGACGGGGCCTACCCCGTCACCGATAACTGGCGCCACCTCGTGCAACAGTTGCACGACTTCGCCGAGCGCGAAGTGCAGAAGCACGGCGAGCCCGCCTTCCTGGTCGGCCATTCGCTGGGCGGCTTCCTGAGCCTGATGTGCGCCGCGCGCCACCCTGAACTCGCACGCGGCGTGTTGCTGCTCGATTCGCCGCTGATCGGCGGCTGGAAAGCCCGGGCGCTGCGCGCGATGAAGCAGACGCCGCTCGTGGGGTCCCTCTCCCCCGGCGCGGTGAGCCGCAAGCGCAAGAACCGCTGGCCCTCGCGCGAGGCCGCGCTCGAGCACTTCCAGCGCAAGAAGGCCTTCGCCGCGTGGGACGAGCAAGTGCTGCGCGACTATGTCGACCACTGCATGCACGACGACGACGGCGAACGCATGCTGTCCTTCGACCGCGAGATCGAGACCTCGATCTACAACACGCTCCCACACAACCTCGACAGCCTGCTACGCCGCTACCCGCTGCAATGCAACGCGGCGTTCATCGGCGGCCTCGCGTCGCAGGAGATGAAGCAGGTGGGCATCGCGATGACGCAGAAGGTCACGGGTGGCCGGATCATGATGCTGGACGGCAGCCACCTCTTCCCGATGGAAAAGCCGATCGCTACGGCGGCCGCCATCGAAGCCGCGCTGCGCGGATTCGACTTTCCTCACTAGATCGAAAGCTCGCGAAAGCGGGGCGAATGCACTGCTGCAGTGCAGCACTGGCGCGGCTGTCCTACAGGGGGCCTCCGCGCGTACCCACAGGTCCCAGGGCCCGGCGGCGCCACATTGGAGTCATGCCCCAAGCCCAGACTCTCACTTCCTTTTCCGCCCCTTCGCTCTCCCTGCTGGCGACGGAACCCCTGCGCGCGCTCTTCGACTTCGTCTCCGCCAAGGTGGGGTCCCGCGCCGTGCCCATCGGTGACGGCCACCCGGTCATCGTCTATCCCGGTCTTGGCGGAGGCGCGCTCAGCACGCAGCACCTGCGCCGCTTCCTGGCCGATTCCGGATTCGAGGCCCACGACTGGGGCGGCGGCTTGAACACCGGCCCCGAAGGCCACATCGACGACTGGCTCGCGGGGCTCGAGCAGCGCGTGCGTGCGCTGCACGCGCAAACCGGGCGCACCGTCAGCCTCGTGGGTTGGAGCCTCGGCGGCGTCTATGCGCGTGAGCTGTCCCGGCGCTGCCCCGAGTGCGTGCGCCAGGTGGTCACCCTCGGCACGCCCTTCGCCTCGCTCGGTGGCGGCACGCACGCTGGCACGGTCTACAAGCTGCTCAACCGCGACACCTCGCAGCTCACCCCGCAACTAGAAGCGCGGCTGCGCCAGACCCCGCCGGTACCCACCACCTCGGTCTACAGCAAGTCGGACGGCATCGTGTCGTGGCGCGGCTGCATCGAGAAGAACACCGCGCGCTCCGAGAGCGTCGAGGTGCATGCCAGCCACCTCGGCATGGGCACGCATGGCGAGGTGCTGCGCATCGTCGCGGACCGCCTCGCGCAGCCCGAAGGCGGCTGGAAGCCGATCAGGCGGCCCAGTGCACCAGCCCGCTCCACGCGGTCGCGAGCACGATGATCCCGAAGGCGATGCGGTACCACGCGAACGGCGTGAAGCTGTGCGTGGAGATGTAGCGCAGCAGCCAGCGCACGCAGAACCACGCACTGACGAACGAGAAGAACAGGCCGACGAGGAACATCGGCAGGTCCGCCATCGAGAGCAGCGCGCGCTCCTTGTAGAGGCTGTACGCGCCCGCGCCGATCAGCGTCGGGATCGCGAGGTAGAACGAGAAATCCGTCGCCGCCTTGCGCGAGAGCCCGAGCAGCATGCCGCCGATGATGGTCGCGCCGCTGCGGCTCGTGCCGGGGATCATCGCGAGGCACTGCACGAGCCCGACCTTGAGCGCGTCCTTCCAGGTCATCTCGTCCACTTCCTGCACGCGCACCGTCGCGGGCGAGCGCCGCTCGGCCCACAGGATGATGAACCCGCCGATGATGAAGGTGCTGGCCACCACGGCCGGGGTGAAGAGGTGTTCCTTGATCGCCTTGCCGAAGAGCAGGCCCAGCACGACGGCCGGCACGAAGGCGATGAGCACGTTGAGCGCGAACTGCTGAGCGCGCTTTTGCGTGGGGAGGGCGACCAGCGTGTCGCGGATCTTCTGCCAGTAGACGATGATGACCGCGAGGATGGCGCCGGTCTGGATCGCGATGTCGAAGACCTTGGCCTTGTCGTCGTCGAAGCCGAGCAGCGCGCCCGCGAGGATCAGGTGACCGGTGCTGGAGATCGGGAGGAACTCCGTGAGGCCTTCGACCACACCCATCACCGCGGCCTTGGCCAACAACACGAGATCCATGCGCAATCCTTCTGCTTTTGAAGTGCGCGATTATCGCCGCCGGGGCGGGCCCGGCGGCTGACCGGCGGCGTCAGGCCGGCTTGTTGCTCTTCTGGTGACGCTTGATGCCGGCGGCGCGCGCCTCGGCGGAGCTGAACTCATGCGCATGCCCGCTCTGGTGCGCGGCGCGGCCGCCGAGGCTCGCGATCTCGCGCTGGCGGCTGGGGTCCATGGCAGCGAAGCCGCGCGGTGCACGTGGACGGGTGTTCTGGGGGGACTGGTTCGTGTCTTCCATGGTGAGCTCCGTAGGTTGAGGAAAAAAGGTGAACGGCCGACGGCTTCGGCCGGTCAGCACAACGATAGAAAATTCCCGAGCCCGGCCGTGCCGCCGCCGTTCAGTCAAACGCGTAGGCAAGCTCCTACATGCGCACAGGCCGCCGCACCCATGGCGCTGACAGCGTCCTCATGCAGCGCCCGTCATCGCGACGCGGCGCGCTCCGACATGGGGCCATCGGCGGGAGGACCACAGTGAAGGCCTACAGCGGGAGCCTTCCATGACAAGCACATCGACCATCTTCAGCCTCGAGTCCGTGCCCGGCGACGTGCCGCGCGGCATGGAACAACCCAATGGCGACCTGCTGCTGCCGGCCAACGTGCGGCCCCTGATCGCCAAGGCCCTGGTGGCCGCCGAACAGGCGATCACCGAAGGCAAGCCGGCGGACCCCGCACTCCTGGCGCAGGCCCGCCGCCTGCTGGGCGTCGAATTGCCCGACAGGAAGCGCAGCTGGCTCGGCAACCTGTACCGGGTCCGCGCGATCTAGCGCCGTCCACCCGCCCATTCCGCCCCGCATTTCACTCCGGCGCCGCGACATTTCGCGGCGTTTTCGCGTCGTTTCGTCCCATCCCTGTGGCCCTGCCCTGCGGCGGGCGGCAAAGTCCGCCCATCGACAGACCCGCCACACAGGAGAAGGACATGGCCGCACTCACCCCCGTCATCGCGATCCACGTCGCCGCCGCGCTCGGCGCGGTGGTGACCGGCCCCATCGCGTTGTGGGCGCGCCGCGGCCGCTCCCAGCATCCGAAGCTGCACCGCGCCTTCGGCTATGCGTGGGTCACGCTGATGGTCATCGCGGCAACTTCCGCGATCTTCATCCCCGCCGGCTCCGAGCTGCCCAGCATCGCCGGCTTTTCCCCCATCCACCTGTTCGTGCCCGTCGTCTTCGGCATGCTGTTCGCGAGCTTCTACCAGCTCGCCAAGGGCAACATCGGCGCGCACCGCCGCCTCATGCAGCGCCTGTACGTCGGCGCATGCGTGATCGCGGGCTCCTTCACCCTGCTGCCCAACCGCTTCCTCGGCCACCTCGTACTCGGCCAGTGGATGGGCATCGCCTGATCCCATCCAACCCTCTTTCCCAACCTCCCGGAGAACCCCATGCTCTACCAACTGCTCGCCAACCATCCCGAAGCCATCGTCCAGATCGTCAAGCAAACGCCCACCTGGGTCTGGGGCTTGTTCTCCGGCCTGATGGTGCTCGGCGTCACGCAACTGCGTGACCGCACGCAAAGCCTGGCCCGCGTGTCCATCATGCCGGTCGCGATGACGGTTTTCTCGGCCTGGGGCATGGTCTCGGCCTTCGGCAATTCGCCGCATTTCACCGGCGTGCTCGCCGCCTGGATCGTCACCGCGGCCATCGTCGGTGCAGTGGTGTCGCTCGGCGATTCCGGCGCGCGCTACGACGCCGCGACACGCAGCTATGCGTTGCCGGGCAGCGTCGTCCCCTTGCTGCTGATCGCCGGGATCTTCCTCACCAAGTATTGGGTGGGCGTGGAGCTCGCGATGCAGCCGCAGCTCGTGCGCGATGCCTCCTTCGCCCTGCCTGTCGCCACGCTGTACGGCGTGTTCAACGGCCTCTTCGCCGGACGCGCCGCCCGCCTGTGGAAGCTGGCGCATCGCGCCTCGCCGATGACGGCCGCTGCCTGAAACGCCTGAACCCTTCCAACCCTGGAGATCGCCATGAAGACCCTGATCGACACCCAAGCCCCCGACCTCGAGCGCATGGCGCGCCGCCGCGCCGGCGCGAAGTTGGGCTTTTTCATCCACGCCTTCGTGTTCGCCGCCGTGAACCTGATGCTCGTCATGCTCGCGGCCTCGAGCGGCAAGGGGTGGGTGCTGTATCCCGCCTGGGGCTGGGGTCTCGGCCTGGCGATCCACGGTGCCGTGGTGTTCCTCATCACGGGAGGCGGCGGCTTGCACGCCAAGCTGCTGCAGCACGAACGCAACCGCCTGCAACTGCAGCGCGACCCGTGGTGAACGCGATGGGCAAGTACTTCTTCACCTGCGTGCTGGCACTGGCCGCCGCGTGCGCGCAAGCCGGCGTGGGCCTCACGCAGTTGCCGGCCGCCAACGGCGATGGGCCCGTCACCGTGTTCTATCCGGCCGACGGTACGGATGCCGCCTTGAAGCGCGGCCCCTTCACGATCAAGGCCTTGCAGGACGCGCCGCCGGTGCGCGGCAACGGCCGGCTGGTGATGATCTCGCACGGCTCCGGCGGCAACCCGTGGGTGCACTCGGACCTCGCGCGCACGCTCGTCGAAGCGGGCTTCACCGTGGCGATGCCCCAGCACCGGGGCGACAACGCCACCGACCCCTCGCACCCCGGACCGGACAGCTGGAGGCTGCGCCCCGCCGAAGTGTCGCGCGCCATCGATGCGGTCTCCAGGGACCCGCGTTTCGCGCCTTTGCTGTCGCTGGACAAGGTCGGCATGTACGGCATGTCCGCGGGCGGGCACACGGCGCTCAGCCTGGCGGGTGGCCGCTGGTCTCCTGCGGCCTATCGCGATCACTGCGTCACGAACATCGCCGAAGACTTCCCGACCTGCGTCGGCCTGAGCGCGCGGCTGCGCGGCGACGCGCTCGACGGCGTGAAGAAAGCGGTCGCGACGGGCGTGATCCGCGAGCGCTACGACGACGCGACCTGGTACGTCCACCGCGACCCCCGCATCCGCGCCATCGTGGCGGGCGTGCCCGCGGCCGCCGACTTCGACCCGGCTTCGCTCGCGAGCCCCGCCGTCCCGCTCGGCTTCGTCACCGCGCGCAAGGACAAGTGGCTCAATCCGCGCTTCCACAGCGACCGCATCCTCGCGGTGTGCAAAACCTGCACGGTGATCGCCGACCTGCCCGACGGCGGCCACGGCGCGCTGCTGTCGCCCCCGCCCCCGATCGACGTGATGGGCGAGATCGCGCAGGACCTGCTCGGCGACCCGCCCGGCTTCGACCGCAGCGCAATGCCCGCCGTCGACAGGAAGATCGCAGCCTTCTTCAGCCGCCACCTTGTCCCCTAGAATCGTTCGACATGACCTCACCCATGACCCCCGAAGAAGTCGACGCCCTCGCGCGCAAGCGTGCAGGGGCCAAGATGGGTTGGTACACGCACGCGCTGGTGTTCACGCTCATCAACCTGTACTGGTTCCTCGCGTCGGACCTGGGCTTCGGCTACAAGACCTGGTCGCCGAAGCTGCTGCTCGGCTGGGGCCTAGGCCTCGCGCTGCACTTCATCGCCGTCTTCGTGCTGGGCGGCGGCAGCAGCCTGCGCGAACGCATGGTGCAGAAGGAACGCGAGCGCCTGCAGCGCGAACAGAATCGCATGCCGTGAAGCTCGACGGCCAGACCAAGCTCCAGCACTTCCTGCAGGTGCTGGCCTTCTGCCTGGCGATCGGCACCCTGCAGTTCGGCTTCCAGCCGGACAAGCCCTACGGCCCGCCGATGGTCTATTCGCTGCTGATCGGCACCTCCATCTGGGCGATCATCGACCTCGGGCGCGAGTTCTTCCCTTCGAGCCGCGAGACCGGCTGGCCGCAGGGCATCTGGGGCATCGGCATCGTGCTGCTCGGCATCGTCGGGGGCTACTTCATCGGCAACTTCACCGGCGACCTGATCTGCCGCAGCTTCAATCTCTATCCCCCCGGCCCGCCACCGGACAAGGCGAGCGACCTGCGCAACTCCATCCTCATCACCGCCATGGCGGGCGTCGCCGGGAGCTATTACTTCTACAGCGCCAACAAGAGCCGCTACCTCGAGCAGAAGATGGGCGAGGCGCGCAAGCACGCGAACGAGGCGCGCCTGAAATTGCTGGAGACGCAGCTGGAGCCGCACATGCTGTTCAACACGCTCGCCAACCTGCGCGCGTTGATCGGCGTGGACCCGGTGCGCGCGCAAGGCATGCTGGACCACATGATCGCGTACCTGCGCGCGACGCTGAATGCGTCGCGCAGCACGACGCACACGCTGCAATCCGAATTCGACCGGCTGCGCGACTACCTCGAGCTGATGGCGATCCGCATGGGGCCGCGGCTCGCGTACGCGCTGGACTTGCCGGAAGACCTCGCCGCGCTGCCCGTGCCCGCGCTGCTGCTGCAGCCCCTCGTGGAAAACAGCATCCAGCACGGGCTCGAGCCCAAGGTCGGCGGCGGGCGCATCGCGGTGAGCGCGCGGCGTGAAGGCGCGCGGCTGCTTCTCGAAGTGACGGACACGGGCGTCGGCCCGTCGCCAGGGTCGCCGCCGCCCGGCCAGGGTTTCGGCATGAGCCAGGTGCGCGAGAGGCTCGCCACGCTGTACGGCGCCGACGCGCAGATGGACTTCGGCACGGGCCCCGACGGCGGCGCGCGCACGCTGCTTCGACTTCCGCTGGCAGGTTGACATGACCGCCATGGCCACCGCCCTCATCGCCGAAGACGAACCGCTGCTCGCGGCGGCGCTGCAAGCCGAGCTTGCACGCGCCTGCCCCGAGCTGCAGATCGTGGCGACGGTCGGTGACGGCATCTCCGCCGTCGCGAAGTCGCTGGAGCTGCGGCCGGACGTCCTCTTCTTCGACATCCGCATGCCGGGGCAAAGCGGCCTCGACGCCGCCGCCGAACTCGCGGATGAATGGCCGCACGACCTGCCCTTCCCCGCCCTCGTCTTCATCACCGCCTATGACCAGTACGCGGTGCAGGCTTTCGAGACGCAGGCGGTGGATTACCTGCTCAAGCCCGTGCAATCCGCGCGCCTGCAAAAGACCGTGACGAAGGTCCGCGATGCACTGGCCAAGCGCACGCCGGGCGGCGACATGGAATCGACACTCGGCCAGCTGCGCCACCTGCTCGGCGCGATCGACAAGCCCGCCGGCGCGACGGAACTGCTCAAGGTGCTGCAGGTAAGCGTCGGCACGAGCATCCGCATGGTGCCGGTCGACGAGGTGATGTACTTCGAAGCGGCGGACAAGTACGTGCGGGTGCTCACCGGGGCGCACGAATACCTGATCCGCACGCCCCTCAAGGAGTTGCTGCCGCAGCTCGACAGCAAGCGCTTCTGGCAGGTCCATCGCGGCACCGTGGTGCGCGCCGACGCGATCGACAGCGTCACCCGCGACGAGGCGGGCAAGCTGCACCTGGCCCTGCACGGCCGCAAGGAAAAACTGCCCGTGAGCCGGCTTTACGCCCACCTCTTCAAGGCCATGTAGCAGCGGAAAATGTCCGTCATGCTTTGTGGTCCCCGTCCTACAGGGAAACGGGCGGGGCGCGGCTCTACTACAAGCCAATCACCCCGACTCCTCTGAGTCCCCTCCTCCTCCGGGGTGAGCTGGTCCGGCCCTCCGTCCCGCGACTGGCATGTTGCCCCCGAGCCCGAAAGCTCGGGGGCTCTTTTTTGTGCGGGGCGAATCGGCTCCCCCACGAAAAAAAAGCCCCCACCGCTTGCAGCGATGGGGGCCGAGCTTGGAGAACTCAGTGGTGAACGATGAACGCCGGAAAAATCAGTTCCAGTGACGGCCGCCGTGCGTGCGGTAGTAGCCGTGGTGGCGCGGACCGTAGTAGCGCGGGCCCACATACACGATAGGGGCCGGACGGTAGTACACCGGCGCGCTGTAGACGATGGGAGCGGGTTCGTAATAGACGGGAGCCGGGGCGGCGTAGACCACCGGGGCGCCGTAATAGACGGGCGCGTTGGACACGCCGAGCGACACGCCCGGGGCGACATTCGCGCCGACCGAGAAATAGACGTTGCTGCGGGCTTCGGCCACCGTGGCCACGCCGGCTGCGGCCAGGGCGAGCGCCGCGACGGCTGCTTTGCTGTAGAACTTCATGCTGTACTCCTGTGTTGATCTGTCTGGGGGAGCGTCCGAATCGCACCCATGCCTTGATTAAACGGGGCGAAAGCCTTCACGAATACCACTGCACAGTCAAAGTCGTTGCGACTCGTAACCCAACCACAGGTTTTATGTGACGGGAGTCACATTCTTGCGGCGCACCATAAAATGGTTTCAATATGCACGCCGCCCCCGACAAAGAGCCCCTCAAACCCAGCAACTTCCTTCGCCAGGTCATCGAACGCGACCTCGAACAAGGCACCTACGCCCAGCGCAAGTGGGCCGGCCACCCCGCCGACGCCCAGGAACACCAGCGAGGCGAGCCCGACCCGGCGCGCATCCGCACCCGCTTTCCGCCCGAGCCCAACGGCTACCTGCACGTGGGCCACGCGAAGAGCATCTGCCTGAACTTCGGCCTGGCGCGCGACTACGGCGGCGTGTGCCACATGCGCTTCGACGACACGAACCCGGAGAAGGAAGACCAGGAATACGTCGACAGCATCCTGGACGCGGTGAAGTGGCTCGGCTACAGCTGGGACGCCAACGGCACCAGCCACTACTACCACGCGAGCGATTACTTCGACTTTATGTACCGCGCGGCCGAGTACCTGATCGAAGCCGGCCTCGCCTATGTCGACGAGCAGAGCGCCGAGGAGATGCGGCACAACCGCGGCGACTTCGGCCGGCCCGGCACCGACAGCCCCTTTCGAAGCCGCAGCATCGACGAGAACCTGCAGCGCTTTCGCGACATGCGCGACGGCAAGCTCGCGGACGGCGCGGCCGTGCTGCGCGCGAAGATCGACATGGCGAGCCCGAACATCAACATGCGGGACCCCGCGATCTACCGCATCCGCCGCGCCACGCACCACAACACCGGCGACAAGTGGTGCATCTACCCGATGTACACCTATGCGCACCCGATCGAGGATGCGCTGGAGAACATCACGCACAGCCTGTGCACGCTGGAATTCGAGGACCAGCGCCCTTTTTACGACTGGCTCCTGGACCGCCTGAGCGAAGGCGGCCTGATCAACAAGCCCCACCCGCGCCAATACGAATTCGCGCGCCTGAACCTCACCTACGTGATCACCAGCAAGCGCAAGCTCAAGCAGCTGGTGGACGAGAAGCACGTGACGGGCTGGGACGACCCGCGCATGCCCACCATCGTCGGCATGAGGAGGCGCGGCTACACGCCCGAGAGCATCCAGCTCTTCGCGGAACGCATCGGCGTGACCAAGAGCGACAGCTGGATCGACTACAGCACGCTGGACCAGGCGCTGCGCGACGACCTCGACCCGAAGGCTGCCCGCGCGATGGCCGTGCTGGACCCGGTGAAGCTGGTGATCACCAACTGGGACGAGATCCACGGCGCAGGATTTCTGGATGCCTGCTCGGCGCCTGTGCACCCGCACGACGAAGCGCGGGGACGCCGCGAATTCAAGTTCGGCAAGGAACTGTGGATCGAGCGCACGGACTACGAGGACGTGCCGCCCAAGGGCTACAACCGTTTGTACCCGGGGAATCGCGTGCGCCTGAAGTACGGGCACGTGATCGAGTGCAAGGGCGCAACGAAGGACGCCGAGGGCCGCGTGACCGAAGTGCAGGCGGAGCTGGTGCCGGATACGAAGAGCGGCACGCCGGGCAGCGACAAGGTCAAGGTGAAGGGGGTGATCACCTGGGTGGCCGTTGCGGATGCGTTGAAGGCGGAAGTCCGGTTGTATGACCGGCTGTTTGCGGTGCCTCAGCCGGACACGACGGAGAAGGACTTCCATGAGGAACTGAACCCGGACAGCTTGACGGTGGCTACGGCGTATGTGGAGCCGTCGCTGGCGTCAGCGAAGGGGGATGAGAAGTTTCAGTTCGAGCGGCACGGATATTTTGTGGCGGATCGGAAGGACCACTTCTCAACCCTCGTGAGCACAAGTGAGCGCAAGCCAGTCTTCAACCGAGTGGCAGGCATGAAAGATAGTTGGGGTAAATAAACTCAACTGCAGCCCTGTTCGCTAATATTGGGCTTTGGCGAGACTCGTAAATCTGACATGTCGCATCCATCCGATGACCTTGGCAAAGCAGCTTTGCAACTACCACCCGCAGAGCGCGTTGCCCTGGTCGAACGTATTCTCGATAGCCTGGACGCGCCGGACAGTTCGCTCGACGCGCAGTGGGCAATGGAAGCGCAGGATCGCCTCGGCGCCTACAGGCGAGGCGAGATCCGAGCGGTGGAATTGTCGGAAGTCCTTGCGAAGTACCAAGTCACCCGCCAGGGATGAACGTCCGGCTACTCGCGCCAGCTCAGGTCGAGCTGGACGAAGCAGTCATCCGGTATGCGGAGCAAGCTCCCGGCCTTGGTGATGCATTCCTGATCGAAGTGATGAAGGTTTTCAATCTCATCGCGCAGTTCCCCCAGGCGTGGCATCCGCTGGCTCCTGATGTACGCCGCTGCCGCCTCAACCGGTTTCCTTACAGCGTCGTTTACTCCAACCAAGATGACGATGTGGTGGTCCTTGCGATTGCCCACCAGCATCGCAGCCCCACGTATTGGCGCAACCGCTAGTCTTTGGGGAAGCGCCGCCACCGGCGATGGAACTCGTACTCGGTGACCATCCTTGCACGTTCGAGTGCCTCCTGCTTCAATCGCCAGGTAGTTCGGGGAGAAGAGTATGCGCAAACCGGGCCGGTCGAGCTCGAAGTGGAGACCAGCGGACCGAGCGTTGGCCGCTGGTCTGGGAATGCTCGCGTTAGGGATGGCGCTGTTTGTCATCTCCTTTCTTATGCCGTCGCTCCCGGCTCTAGTTGCCGCATCCAACGGGATCCGAATCGCTGCGCCATATCCCTTACTTTTGGGTTTCTTCCTCTTGGCGGCTTGGGCCGCGATGCGTCCGCGCTCTCCCTCCGCCGAGCGCCCCGACAACCAGCCCGCGTTTTTCGGCAAGGACTCCACCGACTTCGTGTCGCAGCTTCCGCGCAAAGCGGCAGCAACCCCACCCCCTCGCACACACCGCGGACAACGCCCGCCGGCTATCGCATGGAGTCAACGCGTATTCGACGATATCGAGTGGCGTCGCTTCGAACTGGTTTGCTCAAGTCTGTTCGGCCAGGGCGGGTTCGAGACCCGTGCGCAGTCCCACGGCGCGGACGGCGGCGTGGATATCTGGCTGTATTCGCAACACGCCGAAGGCCCCGCCGCGGTTGTCCAGTGCAAGCACTGGATCGGCCGACAGGGGGGCGTGAAGGAGATGCGCGAGTTTTTCGGCGTCATGTCGTCGCACAAGTTGCAGCGTGGCACCTTCGCGACGAGTTCGACCTTCACTGCCGACGCGCAGCGCTTCGCGAAGGACAACGGTATCAGCGCGCTCGACGGGCAGAAACTACTGGCGCTGATCGCGACACGCACACCCGTGCAACAGGTAGAACTCCTGCAACTGGCGTATGAGGGCGAGTACTGGCGTCCCACTTGCGCCAGCTGCGGCATCAAGATGGTCGAACGGGATTCGAGGAAGGATGGCAAGTCGTTCTGGGGCTGCGCGAACTTTCCGAAGTGCCGCTCGACGCTGCCTATCCGCCAGGCGGCGTAGCGGCAGGATTTCCGGGCCGCCGAAGCGACGCCGCCACCCCCATCACCCACACCAACGCCATGACGGCCATCAATCCGAGCTTCACCGCACACACCCAGGCAATCACCGTCACCCACTCCACCCGCCACCACGCCAGCAAGTTCTCACCCATATCCGCCAGGACGAAACCGATCATCCACCAATGCACTTTCCTTGCGATCCACGGCAGTTGCTGGCCCTTCAGCACCGCCACCTTCGTCATCTGCCGCAGCGCCCATGCCATCGGATAAGCGATCCACAACGCGAGCGCAATCAGGATCGCCCAGTCCCTGCACAGCCCCGCGCGAATACTCGCTGCATCGCAGCCCGTCTTGCCTCCCCCGCTGAACGCCATGGCGAACAAGATCGCCACGATCAGCGCCAGCACCCATCCTCCCGCCAGCCACATCCACGCGCCCGCTGACCGCACTGCCGGTGTCGCGCCGGCCACAGGGTGCGCGCTGGCGTCGATCACCGCCGCCGCGTCCCGCTCGCGCGAGTTCATTCCCGTCCACACCCAGTAGGGGCTGTCCAGGGTCTGGTCGTGCATGGCCACGCCTGCATCGGGGATGTGCAGGTTCGGCTTCTCGACGATCAGGCCCTGCGCTCGCGCCTCCTGGACCATCCACGCCAGCGTCACGTTCGACAATCCATCGCGCTCGTACGATCCGCCCACGTCGCTGTGCACGCCGCGGAACCACCGCTCGTCGAAGCTGCGCACCGCCGCTTCTTCGGGCGTGAATTCGGGCGCGGTGTAGCCGCGCGGCTGGTACTTGCTGCGCGTCTCGTGCAGCGACATCGCATGGCGCACGTGCACAAAGCGCTTTCGCTCGAAGTCCTTCGAATTGCTGATCGACACGCCGCCGAGCAGGCCGCTGCCGATCGTCTCCACCGTGTCCCACACGCCGACGAAGTGCACGAGCGGCGTGCGGCCCAGCGAGAAGTTGTCGATCACGTCCTGCGTGAACGATTCGCGGTCGCGGCTCGGCTTGGCGAAGTAGTTGCGCACCAGCGTGCGGATCAGCGGCAGCCCCGGCGCATGCACCAGGCCGTACATGTTCACCATGCCGCCCACGGCCCGCGCGGTGAATGCGCCGCGCGAGAAGCCGAAGAGGTAGATGCGGTCACCTTCTTCGTGCGTGTGGGCCAGGTACTCGTAGGCCTGTGCGATGTTGTCGAACGCGCCGCTGCCCAGGGCGAGGCCGACCACCTGCCGGAAGAAGCCCGCGATCTTGCTCGAGATGCTCGCCGCGGGAAATTCGTTCGTCGTGCCCACGCCGGGATCGTAGTAAACGACTTGCGTCGGCCGGTGCGGCGCGTTCGGGCTGTCCTTGGCGAGCAGGCGCATCAGCTTCACGACGTTCGTGTCGTGGCTGTTGCCCAGGATGTTGCCCGTGCCGTCGAACAGCAGCACGAGGTTGCGGCCGGGCCGCGCGATCCAGCGCTCGGCCGCCTCCCGGCATTCGGCGAGCACGGCTTCGCGCGTGGGTGGGTGCGGCTTGGGTTTGGAAGGGTCGTCCGGCATCGCCGCAGGCTAAGGCAGGCCCGCCGCGGCCGCATCCTCCAATGTGAGGATGCGCCGGGCCATTCGGCGGCCGAAAATCGTCCCGCTCACGCGAAGGAGGTTCGCCATGACCTTCCCGGGGTACCGGTAGCGGATCGCAAGCAGACCCGGAGGTTCCCCAAAGCTTCCCCGAGTTTTCCTCTAGGCGGCGCCGCGCCGAATTGCTCTACGCTCCGCGTTCCACATCGCCAGGAGCAAAAATGCGCCGCACCCTCACCCGCCTCGCCGCCGTCTGCGGCGCCGCCGTCCTGCTGTCTTCCTGCGCCGGCATGTCCGGCAGCGGGATGTCCTTCTTCATCACCAGCGTCGGCTCCGGCAAGGGCGGCGACCTGGGCGGCATCGCCGGGGCGGATGCCCACTGCAAGATGCTCGCCGAAGGCGCCGGCGTCCGCGGCAAGACCTGGGCCGCCTACCTGAGCGCGCCCGCCAGCGGCGGCTCGCCGGCGGTCAATGCGCGCGACCGCATCGGCAACGGCCCCTGGTACAACGCGAAAGGCGCGCTCATCGCGCTCAACAATGCCGAGCTGCACGGCACCAACGGCATCACCAAGGAAACCGCGCTCGACGAAAAGGGCAACCGCATCAAGGTGCGCGGCGACACGCCCAACCAGCACGACATCCTCACCGGCTCCAACCCAGACGGCACGCTGGCACAAGCCGCGGACGCGTCCTGCCGCGCCTGGACGAGCAGCACCGACGGCTCCGCCATCGTCGGCCACGTGGACCGCACGGGCACGAATCCCGATCCGGTCAAGAACGCGTCATGGAATTCGTCGCACGGCACGCCCGGCTGCAGCACCGAGGCGCTGGCGCGCGTGGGCGGCGGCGGATTGTTCTATTGCATGGCGAAGTAAGCCGTCCGGACAGGAGCACAGGGCCGACAAACCCAATTTGGGTATAATCGACCCCATTATGGGTTCGAAACCCGCCCCAATCGATTCGCCCATGGCCGACGCGTTGTTTCCACGCGTGCGTCAACGCGTGCTCGCCCTTCTTTTCGGCAATCCGGACCGCAGCTTCTTTTCCAATGAGGTGGTGGCTTTGGTCCAGTCCGGCACCGGAGCAGTGCAACGCGAGCTGGCCGGCTTGAGCCAGGCAGGTCTGTTGACCGTTACCACCCGCGGAAACCAGAAGCATTACCAGGCAGACCGGGAGGCTCCGGTCTTCGCCGAACTGCGGGGACTGGTCCTCAAGACCTCCGGTCTGGTCGACGTGCTGCGCGTCGCGCTTGCGCCCCTTGCATCCGGCATCTCTGCCGCATTCGTCTTTGGATCCATCGCAAAGCACGAAGACACGAAGAGCAGTGACGTCGACTTGCTCATCGTTTCCGATGCGCTGGGTTACGCGGATGTCTTCTCGGCACTGGAAAATGCTGCCGACATCGTCGGACGCAAGATCAACCCTACGCTCTATACACATGCTGACCTCGCCAAACGCATGAAGCAGGCCAGCGCTTTCACGACACGCGTGATGAAGCAGCCCAAGATGTGGGTCGTCGGCTCGGAGGACGCGCTTCGTGTCTGATGCACTTTCAAACCTGAGTGGACCGGGCAAGCAGTTGCGTGCGGAACCGCCGGACGCGCACGAGTGCGACGGTCTGCAACGCACCGGACTGGCTCGTTTGGCGGACGCCCGCAATGTGACTCTCGCGCTCGAGAGCCGGTTCGACCTCGCGTACAACGCTGCCCATTCGCTCTGCCTTTGCGCCCTTCGCGCAAGGGGCTATCGCGCGTCCAATCGCTACATCGTCTTCCAGGTGCTGCCTCATACCCTGGGTCTCGGCCCGGAGGTCTGGCGAGTGCTCGACAAGTGCCATCAGACGCGAAATCTGGGCGAGTACGAAGGCCTTCTGGACATCAGCGAGCGGCTCGTTTCGGATCTGATCACGGCGACTCAGGCGGTGGCAGACGCACTGTCAAGGTAAGCTGTCCACGAACTTCAATTTGGGGCCTTCTCCATGCGCATTGTTTTCTTCGCACTTCTCGCAGCACTGGCCGGATGCGCATCCACGCCGTCGCAAACCCCCTCGCCCGAGCGCTTCGCAGCACTCGTCGCCGCGCCCGACCGCGCGGCGGCGGATCGCGTGACGGACGTCCGCCGCAAGCCCGCCGAAACGCTCGCCTTCATCGGCGTGCAACCCGGCTGGGTCGCGCTGGACGTGAGCGCGGCGCGCGGTTACACGACGGAGCTGATCGCGCGTGCCGTCGGCCCCGGCGGCAAGGTCTACGCGCAGTCGCCACCGCGTCGCGCCACGCCTGCACCGGCGCCGGCGCAGCCGGAGGGCGCGTCGGCACCTCCTGCGCCCAACGCATCCACCACACCGCCCGCGCCCACGCTCGCGGAACGCGCCGCGAGGCCGGCGGGCGCCAACATCGTCATCGTGTCGCGGCCCTTCGAAGACCCGGCGCCGCCCGAGGTTTCCGCCGGCGCGCTCGACCTCGTGACACTGATGTTCAACTACCACGACTTCGGCCACATGGGCGTGGACCGCGCGAGCGTCAATCGCGCCGTGTTCAAAGCTCTCAAGCCGGGCGGTGTGTATGTGATCGCCGATCACTCCGGCCGCGCGGGCACGGGCATCTCCGAAGCGGGGACGCTGCACCGGGTCGAGGAAGATTTCGTCAAGCGCGAAGTCGAGGCCGCAGGCTTCCGGCTCGCGGCTCGCGGAGACTACATGCGCAATCCGGCGGACCCGCGCGACAGGAACACGCCGGAGCCGCCCATGCCCAAGGACGAATTCGTGCTGAAGTTCGTCAAGCCGGCAAGGTAGCGCCCGCCTGCTGCTGCAGTTCGGCCAGCCAGAGCCGATAGCCCTCGTCGCTGGGGTGCAGCCCGTCCTTCGCGTGCATCGCCCGTGGCCGCTGCGCGAACGGGTCCGCGCTGCGCGGCTTGTACAGATCCACATACGACGCGCCGTGGCGCTGCGCCTGCTCGCGCACCACCGCATGCAGCATCCGCGAGCGCCGCGCCATGAGCCACGCCAGCGGGCGGAAGAAGAACGGCGCATTGCCCACGTTGCCCGGCGGCATCAGGATCACCCGCGTGCCGCGCAGGCGGGCGAGCGCGGCCACCTTGGCAACGCTGACGCGCAAAGCGCTTTCACTGGTGAAGCGGATCACGTCGTTGCCGCCGCCCAGCACCAGCACGGTGTCGAAGGTTTCGCTGTCCTGCAGCAGCTGGCGCACGAAGTCCTCGTACTTCGCGCCATCGGCCGCGCGGTTGACGAGGCGCAGCCCCGGATGCGCCGATGCGATCAGCCCGGCGACACTTGCCGCGGGCCCGCTCGCGCCCGTGCCCACAGCGGTGCTGTCGCCCACGATCAGCAGGCTTTGCGAGGCGCCTTGCGGGAAGGCCTGGAAGGGCTCGCTCGTTCTCGCGAGCGACTGGGCGCTGCGGATGCGCCAGGTAGCCAGACCGGCGGTGCCCAGCAACGCCACCGCCGCGGCGACGCCCAGGGCCAGCGCCCAGGGTGGGGAGCCACGGCGCGCGGCGGGCGGGAAGGGAAGAAGCTGTCTTTGGATCATGGTGCCCATGCTAGGGAGCGAGCCTTCCCTGCCCTGTAGGACATCGGCCTCTTGGCCATTACCAGAAGATAAGCTCTACCGAAGTACGCGCCCCAACTCTACAATTGGAACTTTTGTGGAATAGACGTGATGCTTCCCCTCGAACTTGCCATCTGGAGCGCCGCCGCGGGCGCCATCGCCCTCGTGGTGGTGGTGGGCCTGGTCGATTTCGCGCTGGTGCGCTCGCGGTCGGCGGCCAAGGGTGCGGGCTACAACCTGGCGACGCTCGTGTTCGTCCTTTCCCTCAGCGGCTTGCCGCCGGCCCTCCTGCCCGAGTTGCGCGGCCAGGCCCTGGCCGTGCTGCAGGTGCTGATCGGCCCCCTGTGCGGCTGCCTGGGCAACTACTGGGTGCGGGGCTGGCTGGGCGCGCGCCATCGCGACCGGCTGATGGATTCCAGCCTGCTGGCCTATTCGATCTTCGCTCCCTTCGCGGGGCTCGCCTGTCTGGCGCTTCCGCAGCCCCAGCAGCTTCCCGCCGCTGCCGTCATCGTGCTGGTGAACTCCGGGCTCATCGTCTGGCTGAGCGTTCGTGCGTGGCTCATGGGCGATGCGCTGGCGCTGGGAATCGCCGCGGGTGCCCTGCTCATGCTGCCCGCCGCGGGCGGCCTCTACGCCATGGCCCTCGGCATCCCGGGGATCGGCCCCGGCTGGCAGGCCGCGATCGCCTTCAACAGCGTCGCCTGCGTGGCCGTGCTGGGGATGATGTTCCGCAAGCGCCACCAGCTCGCACGCAGGATGCGCGGCGACCGGCCCGTGCATTCGCAATTCGACGCCGTCACCCGGCTGCCGAGCGGTGCGTCCTTCGTGCGCGCGCTCATCCGCGCGCAGGAGCGGCGCCGCATCACGCGCCGCGACGGTGCGGTGCTCGCCGTCATCCTGTTCGACACCGACCGCATCGTGGCGCAAACGGGGCCCGCCACCATGAACGAGCTGTACCTGCAGGTGGCGCAGTGCCTGCAACAGCAGCTCGGCGTGATGAACCCCGTGGGCCGCTACTGGGACCGCTGCTTTGTCGGCCTGGCCGAGACGATCCATTCCCCTGCCGCGATGCGCACGCTGGGCCTGCGCGTGGCGACCAGCCTGCGCATGCCCATGGAAGTGAACGCGCCGGACGGCCGGGTGGTCACGGTGCGGCTGGAGGTGGGCGTGGGCGTGGTGCACCTGGGGCGGGAGCCGCTCCAGGTGGAAGACGTGCTGCACGACGCGCAGCATCTGGCAGAGGCGGCACGGTGCTGCGCCTCGCGGGCAGCCACGCGCGACCCCGTCAGTGGCCAGGTGGTGCCGGTGGAGCACGCGCAACTGGGCAAGCGCAGGCGCATCCGCGCGGGCAAGCCGCCGCGCATCGCACAGGCCTGAGGCTTCAGCCCTTCGCCGCTTCCCCGCCTCCAACCATCCACGGCGTGCCGAACTTGTCCGTGACCATGCCGAAGGATTCGATCCAGAAGGTCTTGCTCATGGGCATGGTGACCTTGCCGCCTTCCGCGAAGGCGTCGAAGGCCTTCTTCGCCTCGCCCGCGCTCGGGTAGTTCAGCGACAGCGCGAAGCCGCCTTGCGCCGGCACCGGCTGGCCAGGCGGCGCGTCGGAGGCCATCAGGTTCCGGCCGTCGACGAGCAGGTGGGCGTGCATGATCCTGTCCTTGCCCTCCGCGCCGCACTGGTTGGGGTCCGGCGACTGCGCGTAGGTCATCATGGACATCATCTGGCCGCCGATCACCTCCTGGTAGAAGGTCATCGCGGCCCGGCAGTCGCCGTTGAAGAAGAGGTAGCTGTCGAGCATCGGCATGGTGGGTTCTCCTGTGAGGCGGCGCGCCCCGTGGCTCGCCTCCTCCACGACGAACGGGGCCCCTTCCATTCGACATCCGCCCCGCAAATCCTTCGCTTCGGGCATTCCCTCACGGTCCCGCGATGGCAAGCGCGGCGGATTTGTGTCATCGTGGTTCTTTGCCAGCAGGTGGTTGCCTTCACAGGGAGCGCCGAATGAGCATGACGGAACTCGCGATCTGGTGCGCGGCGGCCGGGGCGATCGCCCTCGTGGTGATCCTCTGCCTCGTGGACCTGGCCATGGTCGCCACCCTCGCCGCGGCGCAGGGCGCGGCGTACAACCTGGCCGCGCTGGCCTTCGTCCTGCTCCTGAGCGGCGTCCCGCAGGCCATCTTCCCCGCCATCCGCGGCCCGTCCCTGCAGGTGGCGCAGGTCCTCATCGGCCCGCTGTGCGTGTGCCTTGGCAATTACTGGGTACGCGGCTGGCTCGCGGCGCGCGAACGGGACCGCCTGATGGACATGTGCCTGCTCGGCTCCGCGGTGTTCGCGCCCGCCGCGGGCCTCTTCGCCCTCCTGGCACTGCAGCCCTCGCAGCAGCTCCCCGCCGTCGCCGTGGTGGTGCTGGTGAACACGGGGCTCGTGGTCTGGATGAGCGTGCGGGCCTGGCTGTTCGGGGACAGGCTCGCCCTGGGCATCGCGATCGGCAGCGTGCTGATGCTCCCCGCGGTCGGCGGCCTCTATGCGGTGGCGCTGGGCATCCCCGGCATCGGCGCCGGTTGGCAGGCGGGCGTCGCGCTCTTCACCGTCCTGTGCGTAGCCGTTATCGGGATGATGCTGTGGAAGCGCAACCAGCACGCCCAGCGCTCGCGTGGATTCGAGCCCGTGCAATCGCAATACGACCCCCTCACCAAGCTGCCCGGCGGCCAGCCCTTCGTACGCGCGCTGGTGCGGGCGCAGGAGCGCAGGCGCCTCACGCGGCGCGACCGCGCGGTGCTGGCGGTGATCATCTTCTCGCCCGAGCGCATCGTGTCGCAGGCCGGCGTGGCGGGCCTCAACGAGGTGTACCTGCATATCGCGCAGCGGCTGCAGCGCCAGGTGGGCATCATGAATCCCGTGGGGCGCTACTGGGACCGCTGCTTCGTCGCGCTCGTCGAAACCATCCACTCGCCGGCCGCGCTGCGCACGCTCGGCCTGCGTGTGGCCAGCAGCCTGCGTCACCCCATGCAGGTGAACGCACTGGACGGCCACAGCATCCAGGTGAAGTGCGAGATCGGCGTCGGCGTGGTGCACATGGATCGTCAGCCGGAGGCGGTGGAGGACCTGCTGCACCAGTCGCAGCGGCTGGCGGAGGCGGCGCGCCACATGCCGTCGCGCGCCGCGATGCGCGATCCGGTGAGCGGCGAGGCCGTGCCCGTGGAGCATGCGCAGATCGGTGGGCGCCGCCGCGCGCGCTCGGGGCATGTGCCGCACGCCGCGCCGCACGTGACGGGCGCGATGCATCACGCCAACGGCCACGCGGCGCGGCCGCGCGCGTGACGGGACTTCAACCCCGTTGCGCGGCGTGCGGAGGTGCGCCGGCGTCGGCTTCGGCCTCGGCGTAGATCTTGCCGCCGGGTGTGAGCGCGCTGTGCTCGCGGCGCGAGCGCAGCAGCGGGTAGAACATCTCCGTGAACCAGCGCTCCTTGCCGAAGATCAGGTCGTCCTGCAGGCCGACCTTCTCCGGGTACCGGCGGGTAATGTGCGCGGTGCCGAACAGCACGTCCCAGAAGAAGAGCAGGTTGCCGAAATTGCCGGTGTAGTGGCCGACGCCGTCGGTGTTGGTGAGCGCGTGGTGGGCCCAGTGCGTCGCCGGCGTGGAGATCGTGCGCTCCACGACCCACATGAGCGGGGAGAGCGCCTTGATGCGATAGAGCGGCTCGTCCCAGCGCACCGCGCTGTGCGCGCCCATGATGACAGTCAGCTTGACGATCACGTAGGCCAGGTAGACGTCGCCGAATCCGAGGTAGATGAGCGCGCCGGACACCCACAGCCCCGGCATCATGAGGTAGTAGAAAAAGTTGTTGCGGTAGGTGATGCGCAGGCTCATGTAGTGCGCGGTGTGGTGGGCGCGGTGCAGCGGCCAAAGCATCGGCGTATGCGAGACGCGGTGCCACCAGTACTGCGTCATGTCGTCGCCGACCAGCAGGATCGCCGCCATCATCCACCACGGCAGGCCCGCCCAGGCGCCCCGCCACTGGGGAAACCACAACTCACCGGCCTTGCCGACCACGGCGAAGATGAAGGGTTGGGTGAAAGCCACGAGGCTCACGAACATGAACAGCTCGAGCTTGCCGTCGTCCGCCGTGGCGTGGAAGTCCCGGTATCGCCCCGAGATGAATTCCGCGGCGGCGAAGCCCAGGATGATCGCCACCAGGATCAGGTTTTGCGTCGCGTTCATCGCGTTGTCTCCATGTCGTGCGCAAATTCTCGAAGCGCCACGATCATGCGTCCAATGCATTCTGATCCGATAATCAATGCCTTCAAAGCATTGTCTTCGCAGGAGGCCCCATGGACCTGAGACGGATGTCGCACCTCGTGGCGCTGGAGGAGGAACGCAATTTCGGCCGCGCCGCCGAGCGCGTCCACGTGACGCAACCGGCCTTCAGCCGCAGCGTGCAGGCGGCGGAAGCGGAGCTCGGCCTGCTCCTGTTCGAGCGGGGTCCCTTGCAGGTGAGGCCCACGGCTGCCGGCACCTTCGTGGTCGAGCGTGCGCGCAAGCTGCTGTTCGACAACCATTGCCTGCAGCGCGACATCGGCCTGTTCCGCGGCAGGCAGCTCGGCAACATTTCCTTCGGGGTCGGCCCCTTCCCCGCGGCGACGCTGCTCGAGCCGCTGATGCGCGAATTGCGCGCGAAGCACCCGGCCGTGCAGGTGCGGGTCGAGGTGAACAACTGGAAGTACCTCGCGGAGCACCTGCGCGTCGAGGAAATCGATTTCTTCGTGGCGGACATCCGGGACGTGCCGCGCGACGGGGACCTCGCGATCAAGAGCATCGGACGGCAGCGCGGCCGCTTCTACGTGCGCACCGGCCATCCGCTCCTGGCGCGCAGGAACCTGAAGCCCGCCGCGATGGCCGCGTACGGCCTCGCGAGTGTCAGGCTGCCCAACGAGATGAAAGCGGTCGTTTGCCAATTGCTCGGGCTGGCCACGGACGCCGCCTTGCCCGTCGTGCTCGAATGCGACGACGTGCACCTGCTCAAGCGGGTCGCGCTGACAAGCGATACCGTGCTGGCCTCCACCGATCCCGCCGTCCAGGAGGAGGTGAAGGCCGGCCGCCTGCACGCGCTGTCGCTGCGCGGGCTGCCTGCGCTCTACAACGAAATGGGGATCGTTTCCCTGCTGGGGCGCAGCCATTCGCCGATGGCGGAGGTCGCGGTGAAATTTCTCGCGTCCGCCGCAAGGGCGGGCAGCGCGCTCAACTCTTGAGCCGGTAGCCCGTCTTGAAGATCCAGGCCACGCCCGCCAGGCACAGGCCCATGAAGACCAGCGTCATCACCAGGCTCACGCCGACGCTCACGTCCGACACGCCGTAGAAGCTCCAGCGAAAGCCGCTGATCAGGTACACGACCGGGTTGAAGAGCGTCACCTTCTGCCAGAACGCCGGCAGCATGTCGATGGAATAGAAGCTGCCGCCCAGGAAGGTGAGCGGCGTGATGATGAGCGTCGGGATGAACTGCAGCTTCTCGAAGCCGTCCGCCCAGATGCCGATGATGAACCCGAGCAGGCTGAAGGTGAGCGCGGTGAGCGCGAGGAACAGCAACATGAAGCCGGGGTGCATGATCTTGAGCGGCACGAAGAGCGCGGCGGTCGCAAGGATGATGATGCCGAGCATCACGGACTTCGTCGCGGCGGCGCCGACGTAGGCGATCACGAGTTCCAGCGTGGACACCGGCGCCGACAGCAGCTCGTAGATGGTCCCTGTGAACTTCGGGAAGTAGATGCCGAACGATGCATTGCTGATGCTCTGCGTGAGCAGCGACAGCATCACCAGCCCCGGCACGATGAACGCACCGTAACTCACGCCGCCGACCTCCGGGATGCGCGAGCCGATGGCCGAGCCGAAGACGACGAAATACAGCGAGGTGGAGACCACCGGCGAGACGATGCTCTGCACCAGCGTGCGGAAGGTGCGCGCCATTTCGAACCGGTAGATCGCGCGGACGGCGTAGAGGTTCATGCGTGCTCCCCGCCATGCACCAGGCTCACGAAGATGTCTTCGAGCGAGCTCTGGCTGGTCTTGAGGTCCTTGTAGGCGACGCCGGCCTCCTCCAGGTCCTGCAGCAGTTTCGCGATGCCGGCGTGGTCGCCCTTGGCGTCGTAGGTGTAGGTGAGCTCGTTGCCGTTCGCACCGAGCTGCAGCGGATACGCCGCGAGCGCGCCGGGCACCTGCTGCAGCGGATGCGCGAGCTGCAGCGTCAGTTGCTTCTTGCCGAGCTTGCGCATCAGTTCATGCTTGTCTTCCACGAGGATGATCTCGCCCTTGTTGATCACGCCGATGCGGTCGGCCATCTGCTCGGCCTCGTCGATGTAGTGCGTGGTGAGGATGATCGTCACGCCCGATTCGCGCAGCTGGTGCACGAGCGCCCACATCTCCTGGCGCAGCGTCACGTCCACGCCCGCGGTGGGCTCGTCGAGGAACAGCAGCTGCGGTTCGTGCGAAAGCGCCTTCGCGATCAGCAACCGGCGCTTCATGCCGCCGGACAGCTGGCGGATCTGGTTGTCCTTCTTGTCCCAGAGCGAGAGCTCGCGCAGCACCTTCTCGATGTGCGCGGGGTTCTTCGGCTTGCCGAACAGGCCGCGGCTGAAGGTGGTGGTGTTCCACACCGTCTCGAAGGCGTCGGTGGTGAGCTCCTGCGGCACGAGGCCGATCAGCGATCGCGCCGCGCGGTAGTCCGCCAGGATGTCGTGGCCGTCCACGGTGATCTTGCCCGAGGACGCGTTGACGATGCCGCACACGATGCTGATGAGCGTGGTCTTGCCCGCGCCGTTGGGCCCGAGCAGCGCGAAGATTTCCCCGCGGCGAATCTGCAGGCTGACGTTCTTGAGTGCGGAAAAGCCGGTGGCGTAGGTCTTGGAGACCTGGTCGATGGTGAGGATCGCGTCGGGCATGTGGGCGCGAAGCGTAACTGAAATCCGCCCGCGGCGCTGCGGAGCTGCCCGCGGCTCAGCCCGGGTCCGCGCCGGCGCGCGGCACCGGCTCGCCCGGAAAGAGCACGATCACCTTGCCGCCGTCGCCCTGCTTCCAGCCCTGCTCCTTGAGCAGCCAGGTCGTCACGAACTCGCGCACCGTCTGGCGGCCCGCGTCCATCGCGAGCTGCCGGACCGCCGGGAGCTCGGCGCGAAGCTGCAATTGCGGGGTGATCGACTTTTCGAGCAACTCGAGGTTTTCGTCCTTGTTGAAGCGCGCCCAGCCGCTCTGGGTGAACTTCTCCATCTTCGAGGTGTCGATGGCCACGGGCAGCGACGGGTGCACCTCGCCCGCGCGCACCAGCGCCGTCTTGCCATTCAGGTAGATGGGCCACTCCTTCGCCATCTCGATGTGATAGCGGTAGGTGACGGGCACCTGGATGATGGAGACCGTAGTGCCCAGCGGGATGCCCAGCATGTCCTTCGTGTCGGTGCGGCGGAAGCGCTCGTACACGGTGACGGTCGATATCTCCAGCAAGCCGCCCGGGCTGCGCATGACGACCGGGATGCCGGAGCCCAGCACGCTGGTGCCCACGGCGGAATGCGGCGCGACATAGCGGTCATACGCGAACCATCCCGCCACCACGAGCGCGGCGGCGAAGAGCAGGAGGTAACCGGGAGCCCGGCGCGGATCGGCCATGCACGCATGCTATGCGATGCGCGGCGGGCACGGCGTGGGCGCGCCGCGACCGTCATGGGGAACTGAACGCGCCGCCGCGCGGCCACCAGTGGGTGCAGGTCGGCGGCGTCTACGTGCTCGTCGCGATCGCGACCGGCATCATCGCCCAGCTGCTGCTGAATCAGTAAGCGGCACGACCTCCACGCGCGCGACGCCGCGCTGCTTCGTGAGCCCGATCTCCTGCGCGGTGGCGGGCGACACGTCGATGATGCGGCCGCGCACGTGCGGGCCGCGGTCGCGGATCGTGACTTCGGCGCTGTCGCCGGTGTCGAGGTTCGTGACGCGGGCGCGGGTCCCGAGCGGCAGGGTCTTGCTCGCGGCGTTGTCGCTGTGCGGGTCCATGCGCGTGCCGTCGGCCATCTTGCGGCCCGCGAACTTGTGCGCGTAATAGGACGCCTTGCCCACCTGCTTGCGGGTGTGGCTGTGCTTGCCCGGTTTCAGCGGAGGCTGCACGGAATCCGCCGCCTGCGCGAACGCCGGCGCCGCGCACGAGAGCGCGATGCAAGCGGCGAGCAGGGTTCGGGTCAGCATGGAAGCATTCTGGCCGAAGAGCCGGCCCCGGCGCGTCCGACGGCAGCGCCAGCGGCGGTAGGATGCGGCACGCATGAAGTACGTCGATTCCCCGCGCCGCCAGATCGTGATGGGCGTCCTGCTCAGCCTTGCCGCGATCGGCGCGGTCATTCGCTACTCGGCTCCCAACCCGTCCCTCGCCCGCGACATCGGCACGCTCATGCTGGTGCTGTGGCTGCCCGCCATCGGCAATCTCGTCGCCTTCGCCGTTCGCAGGATGCCCTGGCGCGCGGCGCGCGTGGTCGCGTTCGAGGAAGCGGCGGCGTTCGAAGCGAATCTCGTCGCGCGGCTGGAGAGCGCAGCCGGACAGGCGGAGCGGATCGCGTCCCTGCCGGCCGGTCTCGCGCTGTGCACGCTCGTGGTCGGGCAGGAGGGGTTCACGGCGCGCGCCGCCACTCCCTGGGCGCAGTTGCTGTCGTCCGGCGCCGGTTCGCGGGACGTGCAGCTCCAGTTGCTGCGGCCCGCGCACGCGCTGCCGCGCCTGCCGGTGGGAACGCGCTTCCAGTGCATGGTGGGCAATGCGGTCGTCGCCTCCGGCTCGGTGCAGCGCCTCGCCGAAGCGGACTGAGCCGGCACGCGCCCGCCCACGGCGCGGATGAGTACACCCCTGCTATACATTGCCTGTGATGAATGCACCCGCACCCAGCCTGCAATCGCGTGCGCGGCCGCTGCGCATGCGGCTGTTGCTGCTGGCCGCGAGCGGGCTGGTGCCGCTCGTGCTGGTCCTCGCCTGGGGCCTGGACCACCTGGTCGAGGAGCGGCGCGAGCAGGCGCAACGCTCGGTGCTCGCGCTGTCGCGCGCCCTGGGTACCGCGGTCGCCTCGGAACTGCGCTCCATCGAGGTGCTGCTCGACCATCTCGGGCATTCGGAAGAGCTGGAGACCGCGGACTTGCGCGGCTTCTACCTGTCGGCCATCCGCAGCTCGGACGAGCTCGGCTGGCGCCAGATCACGCTCAGCGACGGCGAGGGACGCGTGTTGATGCGCACCAGCGAGCCTTTCGGTGCTTCGCGCCCCGCCCCGGTCGAGCCGGAGAGCATGGCGCGCGCATTGAAGACGCTGCAGCCCGTCGTCTCGCGCATCGTCGAATCGCCGGCCGGGCACGCCAATGCGTTCAGCGTGCGCGTGCCCGTGCTGCGCAGCGGCAAGCTGGTCTATGTGATCAGTGCCGTGGTGCCCGCCGACGCGATCTCCTCGGTGCTCCGGCGCCAGGGGATTCCGCCCAATACCATCGCGTCGGTGTTCGACCAGGGCAACCGCCGCGTGGCGCGGTCCGTCGAGACCACGTCTCCGCGGCCCACGCCGTCGCTCCAGGCCCTCCTCGATCGCGGGGAGCGCCAGGGTGTCGGGCGCACCCTCACGCGCGAAGGGACGGACAACTACACGGGTTTCACGCGCCTGCCCGGCTCGGACTGGGTCGTGGTCGTCGGCACCTCGGTCGACGAAGCCAATGAAGGCCTGCTCGCGCTCCTGCGCGCCGTCGCCCTCGGCCTGGCCGCCTCGCTCGCGCTCTCGTCGCTGCTGGCCTGGGTGCTTTCGCGCCGCGTGCTGGAACCCATCGACGCGCTGAAGGCCGGCGCGGCGGCGCTGGGCCGCGGCGACCCCGTGCAGCTGCCTCCGCTGGAGATCGTGGAGCTCGACGACGTGGCGGTTGCGCTGAAAGACGCGGCCGTCGAGCGCGACAGGGCCCGGCTCGAACGCGACAAGCTCTCCGCGCAGGCGGCCGACGCGCTGCGAATGGCGGAAGACGCGAACCGCAGCAAGGACCAGTTCCTCGCGTCCTCGGCCACGAGCTGCGCAACCCGCTCGCGCCGATTTCCAACGCGGTGAAGATCATGGCGATCAAGGGCGACCGGACGACCGAGCAGGAGCGGCACATCATCGAACGCCAGCTCGTGCACGTGACACGGCTGGTCGACGACCTCCTGGACATCTCGCGCATCACGGGCAAGCGCCTCACGATCCACAAGCAGCCGGTACGCATCGCGCAGGTGCTCACGCAGGTGGTGGAGACGATCCGGCCCTCGCTGCACGACCGCGAACTGTCGCTGGTGCTGGGCGAGGGCACGCAGGGCGCGTGGGTTTCAGGCGACGAGGTGCGGCTGGTGCAGGTCTTCAACAACCTGCTCGTGAACGCGATCAAGTTCACGCCTTCGGGCCGCAGCATCCGCGTCGAGGCCGCGGTGCTCGAGGGGAGCGTGCAGGTGGACGTGAGCGACCGCGGCATCGGGATCTCCGGTGAGGAGATCGACAGGATCTTCGAGCTGTTCTACCAGGCGCCGCAGAGCTCCGACCGCGCGCAGGGCGGGCTCGGGCTCGGCCTGCCCATCGTGCGCAGCCTGGTCGAGATGCATGGGGGAACGGTGTCCGCGGCCAGCGACGGCCCCGGCTACGGCGCATGCCTCACCGTGCGCCTGCCCTTGTGCGAGCCGCCAGCGGGCGCCGACGCGGCACCGCCGGCCCCGGATGCGCATGGAGAGGGTCGCGTGCTGGTCGTCGACGACAACGAGGATGCCGCCGACACCTGTGCGACGCTGCTGGAGATGAGCGGCTACACGGTGCGGGTCGCCTACACGCCGCAGGCCGCGATCGAGGCCGTGGCGGGATTCCGGCCCGACCTCGCGATCCTCGACATCGGGCTGCCCGGCATGAGCGGCTACGAGCTGGCGGGGCTGCTCAAGGCGCCGCCGACGCTGTACAGCGGCTATCTGGTGGCCCTCACGGGCTACGGCCAGGCGACGGATCGCGCGGCATCCAGGGCGGCCGGCTTCGACGCACACCTCACCAAGCCCGTGTCTCCTTCGGAATTGCTCGACCTCGTCGCGAAATACGCCAAGGGCGGCTCGCGCTAGCGCGAGCCCGGCTTCCCGCACCCATTGGCGACGTTGGCTGACATCGCGGCGGCGGCGGCAGCGCTGGAATGGAGGCTTGCGCACACCAGGAGTCGCCATGCAACACGCCATCATTCGCGGGGAAGTCTGCTTTCGGGCCGGGGACGGCGTGACCATGCCGATCCCGCCGGGGCCCGTGGACATCGAGGTCGCCGACGACAGCGTCACCATCGGCTGGACGGCCGGGGACGACGCGCTGTCCACCGCCATCACGCGCGACGAATACGATCGCTACGTGAAGGAAGGGCACATCAAGCTCAGCTAGCGATTCGTGCGCGGGGCCGCTCGCGCGGGCCGTTGAGGATGCGGCCGATCCACGTGTACCGCACGAGGACGTGGTAGCTCGACGCGAGCGCCGCGGAGGCGATGGCCAGGATGAGGAGAAGCTTCAGCCAGCCGTTCACCGGCCAGTCGAACATCCACGCCTGCAGCGCGATCACCAGCGGCAGGTGCACCACGTACCACCAGTAGGACGCGTCGGCCATGTAGCGCATCCAGGGCCTGTGTCCGGACGCGACGCGCAGGAAGAGGCCCGTCACCGCGAATGTCATGCTCCAGGCATAGATGGACGCGCCGGCCAGCGCGAGGGCCTTCGCCGCGAGGCGGTGCCCGGCGTATTCCGGCAGCATCGACGCGCGCAGCCCCAATCCCAACGCCAGCCAGGCGCCCAGCGAAAGCAGGAAGTACGGCACGAGCCAGCGGTCGAGCGTCTCCATCAGGTGGACGCGGCGGTGCAGCCACCAGCCCGCGGCGAAAAAGAGTCCGTAGTAGGCGACGGCGATCCATCGCGGGACGAGCCGCATGCCGGCTTCGTCGATCTCCGGGATACGCGGCCCGAACCAGAGCAGCGCGAACGTGGGGATCGCCAGCAGCAGCGGCTTGATCGGCGTGCGCATGAGCGCGTCGAAGGCGGCGTCCAGCCCGGGAAGGAATGCCTCGACCGCGGCGAACCGGCCCCACCAGGCGATACCCATCGCCACCGCATAGAGCACGAGCAGGATCTCGAGGAACCAGAAGGGGCCCGTCGGGAAGTCCAGCAGCGTGGGATTCGCCGGTGCGGACTTCATGAAACCCGACGCGGTCCGCGCGTCGGCCCACATGCTGACCGCGATCACCAGCGGCATCACCACGAACAGCCCGGCCAGGAAGGGGACGCCGATGCGCAGCGCGCGCTGCCGCAGGAAGGCCCGCGTGCCCATGCGACGCCAGACAAGGTGCGCGAAAAACCCGGCCAGCAGGAAGAACAGCTGCATCCGGAAGCCATGGATGGCCCCCAGCATGCCGTCGAAGGCCCGGCTGCGCGACACGTCGTGCACCGGCCATGGGATGGGAATGGTGGTCAGGGATGCGGCCCCGTGGAGCACGATGCCCAGGAGCATGGCGGTGGCGCGCAGGCTGTCCAGCGCGTGCAGGCGCTCCCCCTGCCCGGCGGGCGCCGTCGCCGCCAGGGCGGGTGCGCCCATTACAGCCGTCGAGACTGACATGTGTGATCCCCTCCTTGCTGCGCTCCCCCGCGCGATTGTCGGGCTTTTAAGGGAAAACGCGAGCCGCGCGATGGCTGCGTCAACCCTTCCGCCTCATCCGGCGTTGTGGTTGGGCAGCCCGGGATAGGGCAGCTTTTTAATCCACCATCCCTCGGAAAGACTCTCATGAACAAGCTCCTCGCCGTCCTGGCCGCTACCTTCTTCGCCGCTTCCTCCTTCGCGGCTTCGCACACCGGCGCCCCCATGGCCGGCGCCTCCGCCGCCAAGCCCGCCGCTTCCGCTGCCGTGAGCAAGGAAGTCAAGGCCGACGCCAAGGCTGACGAAAAGGCCGCCAAGGCCCAAGCCAAGGCCGACAAGAAGAAGGCCAAGGCCGAAGCTGCTGCCGCCAAGAAGGAAGCCGCCGCCAAGAAGAAGGCTGAAAAGGCCGCTGCCGATGCCAAGGCCAAGGAAGCCAAGGCTCAAGCCACCGCCACCAAGGACAAGGCTGTCGCCGGCGCCAACGCCAAGAGCGACAAGGCTGAAGCCAAGGCCGACGCCGCCAAGAAGTAAGCCTTCCGGCTTCACACGTAAAAGCCCGCTTCGGCGGGCTTTTTCATGCCCTGGATGCTGTACATTCATCCAGTGGATCTGAATTCGAAGTTGGCCATTCTCGCGGACGCGGCGAAGTACGACGCGTCCTGCGCCTCCAGCGGCGGGGTCAAGCGCAACTCCGTCGACGGCAGGGGCGTGGGCTCCAACGAGGGCATGGGCATCTGCCACAGCTACGCACCCGATGGCCGGTGCATCTCGCTGCTCAAGATCCTCCTCACGAACTTCTGCCAGTACGACTGCCTGTACTGCGTCAACCGCGTGACGAGCAACGTGCCCCGCGCGCGCTTCTCCATCGAGGAGGTGGTGCATCTCACGCTCGACTTCTACCGCCGCAACTGCATCGAGGGGCTGTTCCTCTCCAGCGGCATCATCCGCAGCGCCGACTACACGATGGAGCAGGTGGTGGAAGTCGCGCGGTGCCTGCGCGAAGACCACGACTTCCGCGGCTACATCCACCTCAAGACGATCCCCGACGCCTCCCCCGAACTGCTGCAGCGTGCCGGGCGCTATGCGGACAGGCTTTCCATCAATATCGAACTGCCGACCGAGGAAGGCCTGGCCGCCCTCGCGCCGGAAAAGGACAGCGCCGCGATCAAGCGGTCGATGGCACGCCTGCGCGTGCACATCGACGACGCGAAGGCCGAAGCCGCCGATCACGCGCGCCAGCCCGTGGCCTCGCTGGCAGGCGTGGCGCCCACGCGCGCGAAGCCGCGCAGCTTCGCCGCCGCCGGGCAGAGCACGCAGATGATCGTGGGCGCGGACGCCGCGAGCGACGCCGCGATCCTCTCGACCAGTTCGCAGCTCTACGGCGGTTATCGACTCAAGCGGGTGTACTACTCGGCCTTCAGCCCCATCCCCGACGCGTCGTCTTCGCTGCCGTTGAAGGCGCCGCCGCTGGTGCGCGAGCACCGGCTGTACCAGGCGGACTGGCTGATGCGCTTCTACGGCTTCCACGCGGGCGAGATCGCGGGGGCGGGCGACGGCATGCTCTCGCTGGACGTCGACCCGAAACACGCATGGGCGCTCGCGCATCCGGAGCGTTTCCCGGTGGATCTCAACACGGCTCCCCGGGAAATGCTGCTGCGCGTTCCGGGCCTGGGCGTGAAGGCCGTGGACCGTGTGCTGCTCGCGCGGCGCGGCCGCCGCCTGCGCGCGGACGACCTTAAACGCCTGCACGTCACGATGCGCAGGGTGCTGCCCTTCGTGGTGCTCGCGGACCACCGCCCGCGCGGCGCCGCGGTGGCGAGCGTCCCCGCCAAGGCCCTGCCCGCCCAGGCCGCATTGTTCTAGTCATGCAGGCGAGGCTGTCGGGCGAGACGGATTTCGAGGGCTTTCGCTCGCAGGCCCGGACCCTGCTGTCGCGGGGCGTCGCGCCCGAGGATGTCCAGTGGGTCACCGGGGATGCGGATGGCGACCTTTTCGCAGGCGACGATTCCCCCCTTGCGCCGGCGGCCGCGCAGCCGGGCGTCGCCGTGCCCGCCTCCTTTCTCGAGCTCTGCAAGACGGTGGTGCTGCACCGCGACCCGCAGCGGTTCGCCCTGCTCTACCGGCTGCTGTGGCGGCTCGCGAGCGAGCCCGCGCTGCGCGACGACCCGCTCGACGCCGACATGATGCGGGCACGCGACATGGCACGGGCGGTGCGGCGCGACATCCACAAGATGCATGCGTTCCTTCGCTTTCGCGAGGTGCCCGATGCCGGCGCGCCGGGCGGCGTGTTGCACGTCGCGTGGTTCGAGCCCGAGCACCACATCGTCGAGGCGAACGCACCGTGGTTCATGCGGCGCTTCACCAACATGCACTGGGCGATCCTCACGCCGCTGCGCTGCGTCGCGTGGGACGGGAAGGCATTGCGATTCCAGCCCGGCGCGAGGCGCGCGGATGCACCGGCGGCCGACGCGGGCGAGCAACTCTGGCTCACGTATTACCGCAGCATCTTCAATCCCGCGCGCCTCAAGATCGCGATGATGCAAAAGGAGATGCCGCGCAAGTACTGGCGCAACCTGCCGGAGGCGGAATCGATTTCACCGCTGGTCGCCGGGGCGCTCGCGCGCAGCGGCACGATGGTGGAGAGCGCGCCGACGCAAGCCCGGCGGACGATCCGGGCGATCGCCCGGCCGACACCCGCGCCCGCGGCTCCCGAGACCACGCTCGAGGGCCTGCGCGACGCGGTGCAGCGCTGCCGCGAATGCCCCATCGGAGCGCTGGCGACGCAGGGCGTGCCCGGCGAAGGACCGCAGCGCGGCGGCGTGATGCTGGTGGGCGAGCAGCCCGGCGACCAGGAAGACCTGCGCGGCCGGCCCTTCGTGGGACCTGCCGGGCAATTGCTGATGCGCGCACTGGCGCAGGCAGGTCTTTCGCGGGAGCAGGTATTCCTCACCAACGCGGTACGACACTTCAAATACGAGGTGCGCGGCAAGCGGCGCATCCACAAGACGCCCTCGCAGGCGGAAGCCGCGGCTTGCGCGCACTGGCTGGAGCGGGAGATCGCGCTCGTGCAGCCGCGCGCCATCGTGGCGCTCGGTGCGACGGCGGCGCGCTCGTTATTGCAGCGGCCGGTGGCGGTCATGAGCGAGCGCGGCGGCTGGCACGCGCGGGCCGATGGCCTGCGGGTGCTGGTGACCCTTCACCCGTCGGCGCTGCTTCGCATGCCCGCGGATGAGCAGGAGGCGGCGTTAACGACTTTTACCGGCGATCTCGGCCTCGCGGCCGCGCTTTATTTCTCGGAAGCGACGCTCGGGCCTTCGCGCTCGGTGGAGGGCTTCAGGTCGTCGAACGAGAAATTCTTGAACGGCTGAGCCATCGCCTTCTCGCGCGCGGCCAGGCTGCGCGCCCACATTTCGCGCTGCAGCTCTTCATCGTCACGGTCGTCGAAGCGGTCGGCCCAGACCTGCGACATCGAATCTTTTTCGGCGGACATTGCAACCCCTTGTATTGGATGGAAACGATCCTAGAAGGCTGCAACACGCCGATGCGTAGGACCACGCCGCCAGGGGCCCTCAGCCGCAGGACGGCAAGGCCCGTTCTCCGGGCCCGTCGATCGTCCGCGAATCAGTCGAACATGTCCGGCTGCGTCTGCACGAGCCGGCCCCAGATCGGCTGGAAATGCAGCCACCCGATGTATTCGCTGCCCACGTGCTCGCGGCTGTAGCGCGCCTTGTCGGGCGGCACGAGCTTGGGCGCGATGCCCGTGGCGTCGATCATCAATTGCTGGCGGCAGCAGCGTTCCAGCGCGATGAACCAGAAGGCCGCCGCCTCGATGCTGTGGCGGCTGCAGGTGAGCAGGCCGTGGTTCTGGTGGATCGCCGCCTTGACGCCCTTGAACCAGTCGGCGATCTTCAGGCCCGCGCCCTCCTCCACCGCCACCTTGCCGCCTTCGGCGGTGATGACGACGTGGTCCTCGTAGAACACCGCCGCGTCCTGCGTGATCGGCTCCAGCTTCTTGCCGAGCGCCGCGAACGCAACCCCGTAGACGGTGTGCGCGTGGCACATGGCGACGATGTCCGGGTGCGCCTCGTGCACCGCCGCGTGCAGCACGAAGCCTGCGCGGTTCACAGCGTAGTCGCCCTCCACCACCTTCCCGGCGTGGTCCACGAGGATCAGGTTGGAGAGGTTCACCTGCGCGAAATGCACCGCCATCGGGTTGGTCCAGTACAGGTGGGGCCGCTCGGGGTCGCGCACGGTGAGATGGCCGGCGAATCCGTAGTCGAGGCCCTCGAGCGCGAAGGCGCGGCATGCGGCGACAAGGCGCTCCTGCCGGTGCCGGCGCTCCAGTGCCGGGGTATCGAACACCGGCACCTCCGGGAATTTCAACCCCGGCTGCTCCGGCTGGTAGATCGACTCGCGTTTCACCTTGTCCAGCATGGCGTGCTCCTTTGGCTCAGGCCGCCATCGTAAATCCAAGGGGGCGGACCGGGTGGCGATCCCGGACAATCCCCTCGCATGGCCGCCACCGCTTCGTTCCTGTCTTACGCGTGGATTCCCATCGTCCTGTGGGCATCGCTCGCGCAGACCGCGCGCAATGCCGCCCAGCGCTCGCTGGTGGCGCAGGCGGGCACGCTCGGGGCCACGCTCGCCCGCTTCCAGTACGGCCTGCCCTTCGCGGCGATCTGGGTCGCCGTGCTGCATGCGCTGCCGGCGACGGCCGCGGCGATCCCGCGCTTCGGCGCCGCCTACTTCGGCTGGCTGATGCTGGGCGCCATGGGCCAGCTCGCGGCCACCGCGTTCATGCTGGCGGCGATGAAGCAGCGCAACTTCGTGATCGGCGTCGCGTACTCCAAGACCGATGCGCTGCAGGTCGCCCTCTTCGGCGCGGTATTCCTGGCGGAGTTGCCCGGCTGGCTGACGATGCTCGCGATCGGCCTGGCCACCGCGGGGGTCGTGATGCTTTCCCTGCCGCAAAAACCGGGCGCCTCGCCCGCAGGAGAAGTGCGCGCGTTCGGCGGCCTCGCGGCGCTCCTGGGCCTGGCCTCGGGCGCGGGGTTCGCGTTTTCCGCGGTGGGCTACCGCGGTGCCGCGCTGCAGCTGCCGGGCGTATCGCCCTGGTTGATCGGCGCATGGGGCGTGCTGTGGGCGCAGGCCGCGCAGACGCTGGTGCTGGGCGGCTGGCTCGCGGTGAAATCGCCCGACGCCCTGCGGGCCACGGCGCGTGCATGGCGCGTCTCGGTGATCGCCGGACTCGCGGGGGCGCTCGCGTCCATCGGGTGGTTCACGGCCTTCGCGCTCACGACGGCGGCGAACGTGCGCGCGCTCGGCATGGTCGAGGTGGTGTTCAGCTACCTCGTCTCGCGCAGGTTCCTCAAGGAGAAACTCTCGCGGCTCGAGCAGGCCGGCCTGCTCCTCGTCCTCGCGGGCGTCATCGCCCTCTGCGCGCAGATCTGACGCCCATCGCGCATGAGCCGCGTTCGTACGCGCGGAGACAGCGGCTACCTACACGGCCCTGCCGGGTCCTCGGCCACGATGACCCCCATATTTCAACTGTAGGGAGTTACCAGCATGTCCATCATCGGAACCATCGTCGTCGGCTTCATCGTCGGCCTTCTTGCGCGCGCCCTGAAGCCGGGCGACGACCGCATGGGCCTCATCCTGACCACGCTGCTCGGCATCGCCGGCGCCTTCCTCGCGCGCTATGCCGGCTCGGCGCTCGGCCTGTACAACGCCAACGAGCCCGCCGGCTGGATCGCCTCGGTGATCGGCGCGATGGTGCTGCTGGTCATCTACGGCCTGGTGCGCGGCCGCCGCCGTATCTGAGGACGGGCGCCAATGCAATGTGGCGCCCCGGGGCGCCACATTTTTTTTGTCGCCGCGACAGGCGGCTTCAGCGGGAGGCCGCGTTGCGCTTGCGCGTGGCGGCGGCTTTCTTCGCGGAGGCGGAACGCTCTTCCGCCGAACGCGATGCCGATGCACGGCCGCCGGCCTTGCCGCCCTTCTTCGACGGGCTCGTGTCCATCGCTTTGCCGCGGCCGGAGCCGCTCTTCTTGCCGCCGCCGGTTTCCTTGTTCACCGTGGCCCACGCGCGGGCTTCGGCTTCCTTCGCCCCGACGCCCCGCTTTTCGTAGCCTTTCTCGATGTGCTCGGCCTGGCGCTTCTGCTTGTCGGTGTAGGCGGATTTGTCTCCACGTGGCATGGCATTTCTCCAATTAAGATGAGGATTCCCCGAATCTAGAACCCGCCTCCCCGGCCTTCGCGTAGGAAATTTCCCCATGAAGCTGACATCCGACATTCGCGGGGTGATGCCCATCGCGCCCACGCCCTTCCTCGAGGATGGCGCCATCGACACCGCGTCGATCGACAAGCTCACCGACTTCTACCTCGCCTGCGGGGCGACGGGCATCACGGTCCTCGGCCAGCTGGGCGAGGCGCCCAAACTCGAACACGCGGAGTCGGTGGACATCGCGACGCGCATGATCCGGCGCGCGTCGAACCTGCCGGTGGTCGTGGGCGTATCGGCGCCCGGCTTCGCAGCCATGCGCGCGCTGACGCGCGACGTGATGGACGCGGGTGCGGCCGGCGTGATGATTGCCCCGCCCAACACCTTGCGCACCGACGAGCAGATCGTCGGCTACTACAAGCAGGCGGCCGAAGCGATCGGCGCGGACGTCCCGTTCGTGCTGCAGGACTATCCCCTCACGTTCACGGTGCAGATGACACCCGCCGTCGTGCGCCGCATCGTCCAGGAGGTGCCCTCGTGCGTGATGCTCAAGCATGAAGACTGGCCGGGGCTGGAGAAGATCAGCACCCTGCGCGGCTGGGAACGCGAAGGCACGATGCGCCACATCTCCATCCTCTGCGGCAACGGCGGCCTGTTCCTGGATTACGAGATGGAGCGCGGGGCGGACGGCGCCAACACGGGCTATGCCTTCCCGGACATGCTGTGCGATGTCGTACGGCTTTCCGCCTCCGGGCAGCGCGAGGAAGCGCACGACCTCTTCGACGCGCACCTTCCCTTGCTGCGCTACGAGCAGCAGCCGGGCGTCGGCCTGGCTGTACGGAAGTACATCATGATGCGCCGCGGCCTGCTGTCGAGCGCCGCGCAACGCAAGCCTGCGGCCGTCCTGACGGCCGCCGCGCGCACCGAAGTGGACCACCTGCTGCAACGCCTCGCGCGCCACGACCGCCGCGCGGCCTTCGTGAACTAGCGCACAGCGCCGGTCGGCACGAGTTGCCCCACGAACGGCGCCCACCGTGGCAAACTGGCGCCATGGGATTTGCTGTTTCCATCACCCGCTTCACGCAGTATGTCCAGGTCGCCGTCCAGGGACCGGCGGACATCAAGAGCTTCGTCGAGCTCATCGAGCGCCTGCGCGAAGACACCGCGTTCTGGTCGGACCGCAAGGTGCTCGTGGACCTGCGCGGCGTCGAAGGCGAGCTCGCGCCGGCCGAGCAGATCTTCCTGGGCGAACTGGTCGCGCGCGACCTGCAGCACATCGACAAGATCGCTTCCGTCGTGCCGCCCGAGCGCCTCACCCGCAAGAGCGAGAGCGCCGCGCAGGAAGCAGGCATGCGGCTGCGCGTGTTCTCGTCCCGCCAGGAGGCGCTCATCTGGCTCACGGTCACCCCCGTGGTCGAAATGCAGGGCGCGAGCGACTTCTCCCAACTCGATTCGGGCCTGTAGCGCCACGCGGAGCTGCCATGCACCAGCTTGCTTTCGGCACTCTGCTCTACCGGTACTTCTTCTTCGGCTGGCTGTTCAAGGACGCGAGCCGCGGGAGCATGCTCGAACGCGCCGCGGCGTGGCGGTACAACAAGGAGCGGTCGCACTGGCTGCTGACCTACATGCGCCGCTGGCTGTGGTGCGGCGCCCTGCTCTACGGCCTGGGCATCGTGATCGAGATGCTGCTGCAGGAGCCCGCGCTCTCGGCGATCTTCTATATCCCGAGCGCGCTGACCGTGTCGGTCAACGCGGTGATCGGTGCCGCCTGGGTCGGCTTCCGCGCGCTGCCCGGCCCGTTCTGAGCAACCCCGTCAATACGAGTTGATGAGCAGGTTGGCGATGATCCCCGTGGCCAGCGCCACGAGCAGGTAATCCCCCGCGTCGTCGCGCACCCACTGGTAGCCGTACGGCGGCGCGTAGAGCTGGCGCTCACGCCAGTCGTTCACGTAGTACGCACGCTGGCGGTATTGCCACGGCAGGACGTCGCCGCGCCGGTAGGACCCGTGCCCGGCCCATTGGCCGCGCCACTGGGCTTGCGGCGCGTAGGAGCGCTGCTGGTACTGCGGATGCTGGTACTGGGGCTGGTACTGCCGCTGCTGGTACTGCGGCTGGCGGTACTGCGGCTGCTGGTGTTGCGGCTGCTGCCACTGGCGCTGCGCCTGGCCCCGATGCTCGTGGCGATCGGCGCGACCATGGTCCTGCGCGAGCGCGAGCGACGAAAAGCCCAGCGCTGCGGCTGCGAAAACTGTACTGGCGATGACGGTCGATTTCATGATGAACTCCCTTTCGACTTTGCTAGGACTTCATCGTGCGCCGCCCAGGTGTCGCCCGTGCAATGGTGGGGTAGCGGCAGTGCAAAGCCTGGTATCGACATGTACCTCGCTGCAGAGCCGCATCCTGTACGCTTCGCGTCGTGAATGATTCCCCCGCACCCGCGCCGCGTCCGCTCTGGCGCAGTTTCCTGGCTTTCCTCGGCCCCATGCTCGTGGCCAACATCCTGCAGTCGCTCTCCGGGACGATCAACAGCGTGTTCGTCGGCCAGCTGCTGGGCACGCAGGCGCTCGCCGCCGCGTCCGGCATCTTCCCCATCGTGTTCTTCTTCATCTCGCTGGTGATCGGGGTCGGCGCGGGCGCGTCCGTGCTGATCGGCCAGGCCTGGGGCGCGAAGGAGCCGCACAAGGTGAAAGCCATCGCCGGCACGGCGCTGTCGCTGGGCCTGCTGCTCGGATTGCTAGTGGCGCTGTTCGGGGGCACCTTCACCGAGGCGATGCTGCGCCTGTTGAAGACACCGCCGGACATCATGCCGATCGCGGTGGGCTATGCGCGAACGATGATGCTCGCGATGCCCGGCCTGCTCGTCTTCATCCTGCTCACGCAGCTGATGCGCGGCGTGGGCGACACGCTCACGCCGCTCTATGCGCTGCTGCTGTCGACCTCGGTGTCGTGCATCATGACGCCCGCCTTCATCCAGGGCTGGTGGGGCCTGCCCCGGCTGGGTGTGACGAGCGCCGCTGTCGCCTCCATCATCGCCTTCGTGGCGGCGCTGCTGTTCCTCGCGTGGATCATGCGCAGGCGCCACCACCCGCTCGCGCCCGACATGGAGCTGCTGCGCGCGTTGCGGTTGAATCCCCGCCTGCTGCGGCTGGTCATGCGGATCGGGCTTCCGACGGGCGTGCAGATGATCGTGCTGTCCGTCGCGGAAATCGTGCTGCTCTGGCTTGTCAACGGCTTCGGCTCCGACGCCACCGCGGCGTACGGTGCCGTGAATCAGGTCGTGAACTACGTGCAGTTTCCCGCGATGTCGATCGCCATCACGGCGTCGATCCTCGGGGCGCAGGCCATCGGCGCGGGGCACGCGGACCGCCTGGGCGCCATCGCGCGCATGGGGCTGAAGCTGAACGTGGTCATCACCGGCACGCTGGTCGTGCTGGGCTACCTTTTCTCGCGCTACCTCGTGGGCGCGTTCGTCACGAGCGCGCCGGTGATCGAGATCGCGCAGACGCTGCTGCACATCATGCTGTGGGGCTGCGTCGTGTTCGGGTTCGCATCGGTGCTGAGTGGCGTGATGCGCGCCAGCGGGTCGGTGCTCGTGCCCACGGGCATCTCGGTGCTGTGCATCGCGCTGATCGAACTTCCGTCCGCCTGGCTGCTCAGCCATCGCTTCGGCCTGAACGGCGTCTGGATGGCCTACCCGATCGCCTTCGTCGCGATGCTGGCGTTCCAGTCGGCGTACTACAACCTCGTGTGGCGCAAGAAGAAGATCGAGCGCCTGGTGTGAGCTTCACTCGAGGGGCCGCGTGAGGTAGACGGCTTCGCGCCCCACGATCGCGGCGCGCGCGGGCATGAAGATCGTGCAGTCTTCGCACACCGCGCGGATCTCGTCGGGACCGTCGGTGGCGATGAGCTCGCCCATCGCGAAGGTCTCGCCGCCCACCACGGGGCGCACGAAGCGAAAGCTCTCCGTGCGGATGACGGGGGTCACCAGCAGTTCGAAGCGCCGCGGCTTCGACACGTTGCCCGGTGAATCCACGGGGGCGATGAGGCCGAAGTGCGCGAGGAAACGCAGTGTCACGTCGGTCGCCAGGTCTGCCGCGGACTGCGCGAAGTGCTGCCCGCACTCCACCACCAGCGCCACGCCGCCCGACTCGGTGCCGTGCGCCCCATGCTGGATGAGCGGCGCGCCGGTGGTCATGCCCTTGGGCATCACGAGGTGGATGTCCGGCTGGCCGATGGCGAGCGCCGCGGCGCCATTTCGCGCGAACCCGGGGTAGACCCAGAACGGTGCCACCGCGTGGGAAGTCGAGTGGATGTCCAGGATGTGGTCGGCCGCCGACACCACGGGCCGCAGCTCCCTCGCCCGCCGCAGTTCGGGGCTGTCCTGGCTGCCGTCCAGCCACTCCGGCGACCAGATCCGGTTCAGGTTGTGCACCAGCTGGCGGCTTGCGAAGGGCTGGGCCCGGTCGAAGGATTCATAGGCGGCGACGTTGGCGAAGGAGACGGTGAGCGTGCCCGCCTGCGGACGGATGCCGCGATCGAGGAGATGGGTCGCGGCGACCATGCCGCAGATCTCGTTGCCGTGCGTCAGGGCGTTGACCAGGACGTGGGGGCCGGGACGCCCGGATTCGAAGCGGTGGACATAGTCGATGCCGGTGTTTCCCTCCCGGTAGGCGCTGAGGTCGCGGGGCAGAACTTCGAAAAGGGGCAAGGATTCGGTCATGTGTGTGAAAAAAGAGCCAGAAATGCCGCTGGCGGCGGCTGAAACATCTAGTTACTATACGGGAACAGCAAGAATGAAGCACTGATTTTGTTGGCGCACCCAGGAGTTTTCGCCATGAGCCTCATCAACCGCCTTCTCGGCCGCAATGCGAACGCGACGCGAACGACGCAGCCACCGCATTCACAACCGCACTCGCATTCGCAGTCGCCGTCCGTTCCGCACTCGCAGATCTCGTCGGTGCAGTCGCAAATGTCGCCCCACGCCGTCGCGACGCAAAACGCGACCCGGCGCGAACTGTTGCGCGTGGTCCTGCGCGACACGCTCACGCGCCACGGCATCCCCACCTCCTGGATCACCGCCGAAATGCTCGTCGCCACTTCGCGGCTGCGCGAGCCCGGCATTCACTGGAGGCTGTCGATCAAGCACTGGGACGAGCGCCTGATGACCCACACGGTCGCGTTGCAGAACAACATGATCAAGCGGGTGATGTCCTTCGACCCGCTGGCCACCAACTGGCTCATGGGGATTTCCTGGCAGTTCGCGCTGGACGATGAGTCCGCCTGCCCGCCGATGCCGCATCCGGGCATCTGGACGGCCGAGCCGCACCGCCCGGTGGAAGTGGCGCCGGTCGCGCTGACGGTGGGCGGTTCGGGCGACGTGATTTCGGGCCCTGTCGTGATCGGCCACGCCGACCCTGCCGCGACCGCGCGCGAGGACCTCGAGAAGCTCTTCGCCATCCGCGACGCCGACCGCCTCCACAACAGCCAGGCCGGCTCGCCGCACACCTTCGCACCCACCGAACCGTCGAAGCTCGAGCGTCTCTAGCAGCGCGCGGCGCGGTCGCGCTACCATCCGTACCCATCGGTTCAACACAATGACGACGGAGGGCCCATGGCCAATCGCGACCAGCACAAAGACAAGATGCAAAAAAAGCCCAAGAAGGACACAAGCCTGCCCAAGACGCCCGGCACCTCGGACCGCCCCACGCCGCCGATGACGGTGGTGCTGCCGAAGGGCAAGGAAAAGTACAAGTAAGCAGGCACCGCACCGGCCGCTCAGCCGGTGACGTCCTCGATCATGTCGACGACCAGGTGGATGCCCTTGGAGACGAGCAGGATGTCGCCGCCGGCACTCACGTATTCATAGCCATTGGGCGGGGGCGGGAGCTTGGCGACGACCGCTTCGGGCGCGGGATGCGCTTCCACGGCTTTCTGCAACGACTGCCCGACGGCCCAGTAGCGGCCCTTCACGGGGGCGGCGCAGGTCTTGCCTGAACGCTCGAGACCGGGAGGGCAGTCCTTGGCCTTCGCATAGCGCTGGGTGAACGCCTTGCGCGCTTCCTTCTTGTGCTCCTCGGTGAAGAAGCCGCCGAGCTTGACGCCGTAGTTCACCGGGGCGGCGGGCTTGGCTGCGGGGGCGGAAGCGGCCGCTGCGGGCTTGTCGCCGGTAGCGGCCATCGCGGGACCGGCGGAAGCCAGCAGGCACGCTGCGGCCAGCGCAAGCGCGAGGGATGATCGGGAAAATTTCATTTGGGGTTGCTCCAACGATGCGGACATGTCCGCAATGTCGGTCCAGCCCCTGCGCCCCGCTGTAGGACGTCTTCGCGAATGGTCAGCCCAGGAGGCCCTGGATGATGTCGACGATGAGCTGCGTGTCCGTGCGCACCAGGACGATGTCGTTTCCGACACGCGCGTAGCGATAGCCGTAGGGCGCCGGGGGCAGCTGGACGATCACCGGCTGGGGCACCGAATAGACGGTCACGCCGCGGGGAATCGGCTGGCCGACGGCCCAGTTGCGCACCTGGCCGGGCGGCATGCAGCCGTTGTTCTTCTTGGCGAGGCCCGGCGGGCAGTTGCGGCCGTGGCCGTAGTGCTCGGAGTAATAACGGCGGGCGTATGCACGCTGGTCGTCGTTGAAGTAGGTGCCGGGGCGGATGTCCTCGCGATGCTTGGCGGCATGCTTGGCTTCCTTGGCCTCGCGCTTCGCTTCCTTCTGCATCTGCTTGGCCTCGTGCTTGTCCTTGCCGTGGCCTTTGCCGTGATCGTCGCCGTGGTCCTTGGCCAGCAGGGGGCCGGAGGCGAAGATCGAAACGATGGCCAGGGCGGCCAGTCGGCGGTTGAAGGGGAATCGGGTCATGCGCAGCGCTCCTTGATGTGTGCCTCATGCACAACGCCACTGTGGCCCTGGCGTTGACCCCTGCCTGTAGGACGCAAGCTCAACCGTGCCTGCGCCAATGGCTCAGTTGCGCGGCGGGGGGCCGTTGCGGCCGGCCAGGTGGCGGAACGTGATGCGGCCTTTGGTGAGGTCGTAGGGCGACATCTCGAGCGACACGTTGTCGCCCGCGATGATGCGGATGTGGTTCTTGCGCACCTTGCCGCCGCTGTAGCAGATCACCTGGTGACCGTTTTCCAGCGTGACGCGGTAACGCGAATCGGGGAGCACCTCGTCCACGTATCCGCGCATTTCGATCAATTCTTCCTTGGGCATGTCTTCGTTTCCTGCGGCATTCGTTTAACTCCCGCCGTGAACGCCGCTTGCGCACCCGGAAGGTCTGTGAAGCTTGTTGGGGGCAAGCCCTGTAGGGGTCGGCTTGGCTGGCCGGCGCGCGGGCTTTGCCGTGCCCGCACTGCACAGGCCCGTGGGCCGGCGCGATGGATGAGCGTATTTTAGCCGTTCGCCGCACAAAGCGCGCCGGCGCGGCGTAAACCCATGCCGCGAAGCGCTGTCAGACTGCAGCCAGCGACGGGGCGATGGCAGTGCGGGAGAGCTGCAGGCGCTCGGGGGACACGTATTGCTGGCGGTACTGCTCGAAAGGCATGCTGTCGCCCGCCTCGATCGCTTTCTGGTCCCGCACCGACTGCTCGGTCATGGCGGCCAGCCTGGCCTGCTGGGCCGAACTGAACGGCTGCGCCAGCAGTTTCGCGCGCGTCTGCAGCGACTGCGCGCGCGTGAAGCCGAGGAACGAATCGGCATGCTCCTGCTTCATCACCGCCAGGACGCGCGCGCTCGGCAGGAGGTCCGGCTGCTCCAGCAGCGAGCCCGCCGCGCGCAGGGCGTCCGCATATTCGGTCGTGCCGTGTACCGCGTCCAGCGCCTGCGCGATGGGCCCGAAGGCGGCAACGAGCTCGGCGCCCCACTGCGTGAGCGCCACGGGCACGCCATCGCGTTCGAGCGTGAGGCCGGGCTGGCGGCCGAATGCGGCTGTCTTGTGCTGGTTGCGCCCCAGGGCCGCGATCTCCGCCGGCGTGTCCGGGGGGCTGTCGCTGAGCAGGCAGTGCAGCAGGAACAAGTCCAGGAAGCGGACCGTCGGCGCGGTGATGCCGATGGGCACGAAGGGGTTGAGGTCGAGCAGGCGCACTTCGACGTACTCCACGCCGCGCTCGCGCAGCGCGTGCAGCGGCCGCTCGCCGGGGAAGATCACGCGCTTGGGCCGAATGGTGCCGTAGAACTCGTTCTCGATCTGCAGCAGGCTCGTGGCCAGCTGGTTGTAGTCGCCGCCCGGGTTCACGATGCCCACCGCCTCGTACGCCGGGTAGGGCCTGGTGAGCGCCTCCTGCAGCGACTGCGCATAGCCGTCGAGGCCGTTGTAGCTCACGGCAAGGCTCGATTGCGCATCGCTCTGGTAACCCAGGCGCCCCATGCGCAGCGAAGTGCCGTGGGGCATGTACATCGTGCCCTCGGCGAGTTCCTGCAATTCATGCCGGCGGCCGGCGACGAAGCTCGAACAGGCCGCGGGCGAGGCGCCGAACAGGTAGAGCAGCAGGAACGCATGGCGCCTGAAATTGCGGATCAGCGCGAAGTATTCCTCGCTCGTCACGCCGGGCAGCGACCAGTTGTAGTGGATGCCGGAGATCGTCTGCATCCGGCGCCCGTAGCGGTGCGCGAGGCCCATGCGGTAGACGCTCTTGGCGCGGCCCACGTTGGACGAGCCGTAACGGCCGATCGGGATCGTCTCGTCGGCCGGCAGCTTGCACGGCATGCTGGACACCCACATCATCTCCTCGCCGAGCGCGCGGTAGGTGAACTGGTGGACTTGGTGCAACTCCTCCAGGCAGGCTTCAGGAGTTGCGTGCACGCCGGTGATCAGCTCGAGCTGCGCTTCGCTGTAGTCGGTGGTGATGTGCGGATGCGTCAGCGCCGAACCCAGGGCCTGGGGGTGCGGCGTCATCGCCAGGCTGCCGTCGGCGTTCGCCCGCAGGCTTTCTTTCTCGATGCCGCGGCGCATGCCTTTCAGCCGGTCCGGCGAAAAGGCGGCGAGGCGCTCCTGCAGGTTGCTCATGTGCGAACTTGTGTTGTCTCTTGTGATGGCCCGCACGGTAGCACGGCTGCCCGATTCCTGCTTTGCCCGCCCCGCCGCAGCCATTGCCCGATTCTGTTAGGCAGGCGCCCCTACGAAAGCCGGCCCCATTAGGTCGCGGCCACTAGGCCCGCTGCGGACAATCGGCTCATCAACCTTCCCGGAGCCTTCCCCATGGACACCCACCAGATCTCCACCGCCGCCATCGACCTGGTCGGCAAGTTCGGCCACGGCGCCCACCAGGTCATCGACCTGTACCGCGAAGGCGGCGAACGCGCGAAAGCCGGCCTGGAAGCGCGCTGGGACGCGGCGTTCGAGCAAAGCAAACCGCAATTGACGGCCGAAACGCGCAAGAACGCGGCGCGCGCCCGGAAAGCCTTCTCGGCGTTCTATGCGAAGACCCTCGCCATGAGCGCGAGCGGCGCCGAAGTAGCCGTGGACACCTTCGTGGGCGCCACCGTGACCGCGATCGCCCGCGCGACCGATTTCGCCGAAGCGGCCCTGCGCAAAACCGCCTGACCTGGCCGGCGCGGGTAGGCGTGCGCGCCGCCCGCTGGCAGAATGGCAGCTCATCAAGACGAGGGGGCTTGCTATGGCTGTGACCGTCAACATCGACCTGGGCTACGAGTTCGAAGTCAAGGCGAAATTCGCGGATGTCTTCGAGGTCCTGTCGGACGTTCCCGAATCGGTGTCCCACTTCCCCAAGGTCGACAAGCTCACCGACATGGGCGACGGCGTCTACAAGTGGGAGATGGAAAAGGTGGGCACCGCGCAGGTCAACATCCAGACCGTCTACGCGAGCAAGTACGCCAGCAACAAGGCCAAGGGCACCGTCACCTGGACCCCGGTGCCGGGTGTGGGCAACGCGCTGGTGGGCGGCCACTGGAAGCTCAAGGACAACAAGAAATCCACCGGCGTGGAGCTCAAGATCACCGGGGAGATCACCCTGCCCCTGCCCGGCCTCATGAAGATGGTCGTGGCGCCGGTGGTCGAGAGCGAGTTCGAGAAGCTCGTCGACAAGTACATCGCCAACCTGATCAAGCGCTTCGGCGGCGAAGCCTGACGCGCCGCCGCCTCAGGGCTTCGCGAGGACGCGAAGCAGCCAGGCGTTGAGGTCCTCGATCTCCTGCGGGCAGACCGAGTGCGCCATCGGGTATTCGTGCCACTCCACCCCGTAGCCCAGCGCCTTGAGCATGTCGCGCGAGGCGCGGCCGCGCTCCGCGCTCACCACGTTGTCGAACTCGCCGTGGGCGAGGAAGATCGGCGTCAGCGCATTGGCGTCGCTGCGTTCCGCCGGGGTGGTCGCGGCGAGGGGCAGGTAGCCGGACATGCCCACGATCCCGGCGAGCCGCTCCTTGTGGCGCACGCCCGTCATCAGCGCCATCGCGCAGCCCTGCGAGAAGCCCGCGAGCACGATGCGGTTGGCCGGGATGCCGCGCGCCTGTTCCTGCGCCAGCAACGCCTCGACCTGCGCCAGGGACCGGCGCAGCCCCGCCTCGTCCTCGCGCTTGACGAGTTCCATGCCCAGGATGTCGTACCACGCCCGCATGCGATACCCGTTGTTGATCGTCACGGGGATGACGGGCGCGTGCGGGAACACGAAGCGCACCGGCCCCACCGCGGACAGGTCGAGCTCGCGCGCGATCGGCACGAAGTCGTTGCCGTCCGCGCCCAGCCCGTGCAGCACGATGACGGTGGCGCCGGGGTGCGGCCCGGTCTCATGTTCCAGTGTTTCCAGCGCGGCCATTGCGATCCTGTCCTTTTTCCTTCGAAGCGCGAGCATACTGCCTCGACGCGTCCGACACGCCGGTGGACGCTTTCCTACAAGGCGTCAGCCAGCGGTCGGCCAGACTGGGGAAAAGAAAGGATCCGCATGCAAGTACAAGTCAACACCAGCAACGGCATCGAGAACAGCGACACGTTGCAGGCCTTTGCCACCGAATACCTCAACACCTCCCTCTCGCGATTCACCGCGGACCTGACGCGGGTGGAAGTGCAGCTCAGCGACGAGAACAGCGAACGAAAGGGCGCGGCAGACAAGCGCTGCATGCTGGAAGCCCGCATGAACGGCCACGCGCCGCTCGCGGTGAGCCATCACGCGGAGAACCAGGATCTCGCGTTTCGCGGCGCGACGCAGAAACTGATCCACCTGCTCGACCACCAGCTGGGCAAGCAGGACCGGCAGGACCACCGCGCCCGCGAGACCATCCGCAAGGACGCGCCGGTCGCCGAGTAAGGACTAATCGGGGGCCCTGGCCGACGGCCGGGCCACCGGACCGTGGTAGCCGAGCGACGCGGCGATCACGGTGCCTTCGTCCGCGGGCTGCTCGACAGCAACAGCCACCGGCTGCTGCGCGCACGCCGCCAACATTGCCGAGATTGCTGCGATCGCAAGCCATGTCTTCATGATCGGACTCCAAGTGTGGACGAGCCATTACCGCCCGCCGCCCGGCCGCGCCGCGTAGGAGGAATCCGTGGGCCGGGGTCAGCGCCGCCGGGTCAGCCATTCGCAACACACAAATCCGCGGGGCGCGCGTATATTGGCCCTGCGCCCTGGTGGGTCCTGCCGCGGCGCCGAGCAGTCCAACCATCCTAGGAGCTGAAGATGACCATTTCGATGAAGAAAATGACCTGCCGTGCGCTGGTCGTGTCCCTGCTGGCCCTCTCCTTTCAATCCGCGAACGCGGGAATGATCGGCGCCGACCAGGCCGCTGCCGCGGGTGCCGCGCAGACGGATCGAGGCATGGTGATGAGCGTGCTCGCGCGCGCGGAAACCGCCCAGCAGCTGCAGGCGCAAGGCATCGACCCCACGATGGCGCGCGAGCGCGTCGCCGCGATGACCGACCAGGAAGTCCACGCCCTCGCGCAGGACATCCAGACCGCGCCGGCCGGTGCCCTGACCAGCGGCGGCTGGATCGCCGTCGTGGTGATCGCGGGCCTGATCTGGTACTTCGCGTATCGCCGCTGAACGGCATACGCTGCCGAAGGTGCCGCAAACCCGGGCCCGCCACGCGGCGGGCTTTTTCATCCGCTTTTTCTGTGCCGCCGCGCTGGCCGCGCTCGCGGGCTGCGCGCAGCTGGTGCCGCAGACGATTTCGCTGCGCAGCGCCTGGCCTGACGGTGTCGCCCGGCATTCGGTGATCCCGAACGTGCCTTTTTTCCCCCAGGAAGACTATCAGTGCGGCCCCGCGTCGCTCGCGACGCTCCTGACCTTCAGCGGCGTGAACGCGAAGCCGGACGACCTCGTGCCGCAGGTCTACCTGCCGTCGCGCCACGGCAGCCTGCAACTGGAGATGTTTTCCGCGCCGCGCCGCTGGGGCCGCGTGCCCTATGCGCTCGCGCCGCGCTACCAGGACCTGTTGCGCGAAGTCGCCGCCGGCAACCCCGTGCTCGTGCTGCAGGACGTGGGGCCGATGTGGACGCAGTGGCACTACGCCGTGGTCTACGGCTTCGACTATCCCTCCGGCACGCTCTACCTGCGTTCGGGCACGAAGGAAGTGCAGGAGATGCCCTTCACCGCCTTCGAGCGCGAGTGGATGAAGAGCAACTACTGGGCGATGGTGGTCACGCCCCCGGACCGCATACCCGTGACCGCAACCGAAAACGGCTGGACCGCCGCCACGCTCGCCATCGCGAAAACGGGCGACGACGTGAGCGCGCTCAAGGCCTACCAGGCCGCGCTGAAACGCTGGCCCGACAACCTGCCGGCCGCCATCGGCCTGGCCAACCAGTATCACGCGCGCGGACAGTTTCCCGCGGCGGTCGCGGTGCTGCGCGAAGCGCAGAAGCGCAACCCGCAATCGGTGATCGTGATGAACAACCTCGCGCAGGCCCTGTCCGACCAGGGCCGGCAGGAGGAAGCGCTCGCGCAGATCGACAAGGCGGCCGCGGACCCGCACAGCCCCTTCGCCGGCGACGTGCGTTCGACGCGAGCGATGATCCTCGGTCGCATGGGCCGGCAGACGACGGGCAGCCGCTAGGCCAGCACGCGTTCGGAAAAAAAGCCGGGAGCCCGAAGGCCACCGGCTTTGCGTTGCGCGAATCCGCGAATCAGTTGCGGTCGGCGCGAGCGACCTTCTGGGGTGCGGCTTCCGATTGCTGCGGCTCGGGCGCGGCGCCCATCGCGGTGGTCGCAGGTGCGGGCTCGGCGGCCGGGGCCACGGCGACAGGTTCCTGCGCGGCGGGTGCGGCGGGCTCGGGCGCCGGGGCGACAGCCACCTCGGGCTCACGGATCAACGTGGCGGTGCGAACGTCGTTCTCGTGCGTGAGCACGCCGGTCTCGCCCATGGGCGTCATGTGCGTGCTCTGTTGGCCCGCGCCGATGGCGGGGTTCGTAATGTAGGGGTTCGGCGGTTCGCTCTGTGCGACCGCGACGCCGAAGACGGCGACTGCGGAGAGGCCGGCCGCGATGCCGGCGATTTTGGTGAGTGCGCTCATGGAGGGCTCCTTATCGAATTGGTTTTTAGACAGACGCCGGCGTTTCGGCCAGCTGTCTGCAGGTTAATTGCGGCACTGCCGCATGGCGTCAGGCCCCCGCCTGACAGCATGTCGGACGAGGGAGGCCGCGCCTGCGGCGCATTCACCGACGTGCCGCATCGCAACAATTTGCAAGCACAGCAGCGTGCTAGCCTTGGGCGATGGAGATGCATACAGAGCGCAGCGACTCGCCCGTCCGTGCCGCCGCGACGGTCGTCATGCTGCGCGACGCGCGCGCGGGCCTCGAGGTGTTCCTGCTCAAACGCCACGGCATGTCGGACGTGCTGGGCGGCGCCTATGTCTTTCCCGGCGGCAAAGTCGATCTCGCCGACGCCGAGCTTGACGTCGCCACCCACCTCGATGCCGACCCCGCCGCCTTGCACGCCGCATTGCATGAAGACGGCATCGGTCATGACGAAGCGGCGGTGCTGTACATCGCGGCGCTGCGCGAGGCCTTCGAAGAGACGGGTGTCCTCTTCGCCGAGGGGGTGGATGCCGGGCGCGCTGCGCTGGCCACCGAACTGTTGCGCGAGGGCCGCGCGTTCGACGAAGTGCTGGCGATGATGCGGCTGCGCCTGCAGGCGAGCCGGCTGCATCCTTGGTGCCGGTGGATCACGCCCCTCATCGGCGGGGTGATCCGCAAGCGGTTCGACACGCGCTTTTTCCTCGCCGCCGTGCCCGAGGGCCAGACGGCCACCCATGACAACCACGAAGCGACGGAGAGCGTGTGGCTCACGCCGCGCACCGCGCTGGAGCAGTACCGCGACCGGAAGATCGAGCTGGCACCTCCCCAGATCATGAGCCTCGCGCACCTGTCGCGCCATGCGAGCGTGGCGAGCGCCATCGGGGAAGCCTCGCCGCGCCCGCCGCCGCTCATCGAACCCTTCGCGATCCAGCACGAGGGCACGCGGGCCATGTGCTATCCCGGGGACGAGTGCCACCCGGTGCGCGAGCGCGCCCTGCCCGGCCCGCTTCGCCTGTACCACCGCGACCAGCGCTTCGAGCCGTACGAAGGCTTCGACGCGCTGTTCAGCTGACACGCGCGGCGCTGACGAGCCACGGCGTTTCCTGCCTACAGCCCCGGCGGGCAAGCTCGGCCTAATCTTCCATGGCCGCATCCTGGGAGAAGCAGATGAACCCGATGTTCGTTCGATTTTTCATGGTGGCCGCGATGGCGATCGCGGCGACGTCCGCGTTGAAAGCGCATGCGGAAACGCTCGCCGAGAACGACGCGCAGCAGGTGCAGCGCATCGTGGTCGCGCAGTTCGAGGCCTTCGCCCAGGACGACGCGGACCGCGCGTTCGAGACGGCCACACCCGCGGTACAAGCCGCCATCGGCAACTCGGGGCACTTCCTGGCCCTGGTGCGCGGCGCCTACCCGATGGTCTACCGCCCGGTCGCCATCCACCTGCAGAAACCCGAACTCTCCGACGGCAGCGTGCTGCAGCTCGTCGAGATCCGCGACGACCACGACAAGTCCTGGCTCGCCCTCTTCGCGCTCGAGCGCCAGCCGGACAACAGCTGGCGCATCGGCGGTTGCGTCGTCTCGGAGAACCGCTGGCGCGACGCCTGACCGGGGCGGACACAAAAAAACCGGGCGAAGCCCGGTTTTTCTGGTGTGACAGCGAAAGCGATCAGTTGCGGTCGGCCTTGGCGGCCTTGCCCGACTTCGCGACCTTCGTGTCGTTGCTGGACATGTCGGTGCTGGCGGAGGTGGAGCCGGAGCTGCTGGAGCCGGCGCCCATCGTCGTGCTGGAGGACTTGTCCGTGGTGGACGAGGACTTGTCGGCCATGGTCTTGTCGGTCGTGGACTTGTTGCTCATGGTCGAGCCGCCGTTGGAAGGCGTGCCGGTCGTGCCCATGGGCGTGGCTTGCGTGCTTTGCTGGCCGGCGCCCGTGGCGGGATCCTTGGCGGCCGTGTTCGGCGGGGTGCTTTGCGCGAAAGCGGCGCCGGCGATGGTGACGGCGGCGAGGCCGGCGAAGAGGCCCTTGGAAATGAGGGATGCGGTCATGAGTAGCTCCTTGATGGTTTTGGTGGCGTGCCGGTGAAAACCACCAGCTCCAACAAGGCTACGGCGGGGGAGTTCCCGCTGCGTCGGCAACGAACATGTCTTTGTGTAAGACGAGTCCCCACCTCCCGCTGAGTCACATCGCCGCGAACACCTCACGCACCGGCGTCGTCTCCGGCAACACGTAGACCACCGCGCGCGTGCGGCCGAGCACGCGCTGCACCACCTGCTCGTAGAACGGCGGCGGCACGATCACGCAGCCCAGCGACACGCGCTTGTCGGCGGGCGACGGGGACGCCAGCCGCGCCTCGCGCGCCTTCATGCTCGCGCCCGGGCGCAGGCGATGGATCGCGAATGCGGCGGAGTAGTCGACCCATACCACGTGCTCGCCGGAGAGATTCTGGCCGGGCTCCGACACGAAGCGGCCCGCGGGCGTGGTGCGCTCCTCGAGGGGCACGAAGCCCGACTGGGTGTGGTCGCCGACGTCCGGCGCGGACTGGTCGCCGACCGATTCGCCCAGCAGGGCCGGGGTATCGCCTGCGAGCTTTCCATCGCCGTTGAAGACATACACTCGGGCTTGCTTCTTGTCGACGACGGCGAAAGGCATGCCCTGGTGGTCGCCGGTGCTGACGGACCACTGCGCGATCTGGCGCGCCTCGTCGGATGGCGCCGCGGCGCCGAAGTCCGCGATCCTGGTGCCGGGGCCCGCCCATGCAGGCGCGCCCAGGAAGGCCAAACACAAGCCTGCGGCCGCAGCCGCCCTGCCGATCCAAAGCATCCGAGTCCCCTCGTGTCGCGAGCCCGGCAATGGCCGAGCTCAAGAGGAAGGGATGCTAGCAAGCAGCCGCTGAGGTACGGCGCTTTGTAAAGGTAACGGTCGCGCGGCCTGGCTCAACCGCGAAAAAATCACGCCTCAGCGTTGGGCAAAGCGGGTTTCCGGCTTGTCCACGTCCCACGAGCCGAACACCTGCTGCGCGGAGCGCGTCTCCGGAAGCACGTAGATCACCGCGCCGCCGGTGCGGACCGTCGGCGCCACGACGTTTTCATAGAACGCCTTGGGCAGGTTGATGCAACCGTAGGAAATGCGGTTGTCTTCGGGCGTGGGCGTGGCGAGGCGCTCGAGGCGGCGCTCATCCGCATTGGTCGTCAGCACCCGGTGCATGGAAACCGCCGCGTTGTAATCGACCCAGACGACGTCCTCGTTGCGCGTGTTCATCCCCATCTCGGCGATGAAGCGGCCGGCGGCAGTGGTCTTTTCCTCGGGCTTCACGTCGGCGATCGCCTTGGTGCCGATATCGGGCGCGTTGTCGTCCCCGACCGCCGAGCCCAGCAGCACCGGGGACTCCGCCTTGAGGTGGCCCCGCTTGTCGAAGACCCAGACGCGCGCGTCCTTCTTGTCGAGGATGATGAAATTCAGGTTCTGGTGGTCGCGCGTGTGCACGCTCCAGTTGGCCAGCTGCCGCACGTCTTCCGTGGGGGTTTCGCCTGCGAAATCGGCGTGGCGGACACCGGAGGCATCCGCCCGCGCCATGGAGAAGTCCTGGGCCGCGCCGCGCGGCGTCTGCTTGGCTCCGATGCTGGCAGGCGGCAGCACCAGCGCCAGCACGGCGGCGCCCAGGAGGACGCCTTTTTGCACGGCGTCCAGGAACTCGGATTTGGCCTGCGGTTGCATGGTCAGTTGCGGTCGGCTTGCGGCGCCGGGGCGCTGGAGGCGGTCGTGTCCGTCGAGCCGCTGTTGGACGGCATGGACGAGGAAGAGGTGTCCGTGCTCGGCGTATTGGCGCCCATCGTGCTCGTGCTGTTGGCGGTGTTCGCGCCTGCGTTGGCGTCGCTGCTCGTGCCCGACGAGGTCTGGGCAATGGCGACACCGCCGGCCAGGGCCGCGGCAACGGCGAGGGTGGTCAAGGCTTTGCGGGAGGTTTTCATGGGTACTGCACTCCTGTTTTCGTGCCGCTGGGGCACCTCGGGTTGGAAGAAAAACGCCGGCGGCTGCCAGCTGTTTTCAATCTATCCGCGAGGCCTGGAGCATGGGTGAGGCGATGGCGGCAGCGCATGTAGGAGATGCGCTGTCACGAGCTGCATCGAAACGAATCAGGATGCTTGCAGCGGGAAGGCCTGCATCTCCTGGCCCCAGCGCTCGATCTGCAGCGCCGGGTCCGCGCACTCGCAACCGAGGGCGACGTCGTCGTCGATGTCGAACCAGCCGGCCGCGGCCTGGACGAGCGCGGCAGGCGGGACGCGGTGGAAGGACTGCGGATCGAGGGCGGCGTCGTCGGACATGGTGGGCTCCGGTGTGGTGCGGGGTGAAGCCATTGTTTGCCGCTGAGGCAGACCCCCGTATCCGCGAAGGACGCGTTGTCGCGTAGGAGCCTGCCTACGGTTTTCCGGAAGCGCCCGCGCCGAGCCGCCACAGGGTGGTGATCTCCTTCGAGCGCGCAGCATGCAGGGGGTCGGTGCGATCAGCCGCCTTGGGATGCGTCGGGCGCACATCGTGACGTGCGATCACCCGCAGTCCCGCCGCGGCGAACATCGCCTCCAGTTCTCCCGGCGCCCGCAGGCCGAGATGCACCGCGAGGTCGGAGATGACCAGCCAGCCCTCCCCGCCCGGCTCCAGGTGCGCGGGCAGGCCTTCGAGGAAGCCCCGCAGCATCGCGCCGCCCTCGTCGTAGATCGCATGCTCCAGCGGCGACGCGGGGCGCGCGGGCAGCCACGGCGGGTTGCAAACGATCAGCGGCGCCCTGTCGGCCGGGAAGAGATCGGCCTGGAGCAGCTCGACGCGCCCGGCGACACCGAGGCTTGCGAAGTTCGCGCGTGCGCAGGCCAATGCCCGCGCATCCACGTCCGTCGCCACGATGCGCTGGACGCCGCGCCTGGCCAGCAGCGCGGCGATCACGCCCGTGCCCGTCCCGATGTCGAAGGCCAGCTCCATCGAAGGCAGGGGCGCCGCCGCGATCAGCGCCAGGTACTCGCCACGCACCGGCGAGAAGACGCCGTAATGCGGGTGGATGCGATTGCCCGGCGGATCGCCGAGCGCGGCGATCTCCACGCCCTTCTTGCGCCATTCGAAGGCGCCGACGATGCCGAGCAACTCGCGCAGCGAGGCCACGCAAGGCTGGCCGTCGGCCGGCCCCCAGGCCTGCGCGCAGGCCAGGCGCAGGTCGGGTGCGCGCGGCAGGTCGATCCCGTAGTCGCCTTCCAGCCGCACCAGGACCTTCGCGAGCACCCGCGCGCGCTGGCCCTGCGCCATGCGATGCTGGTGGAAGGCCTCCAGCGGCGAAGCCGGCGCCGCTCGCTTGTGGGCCTTGCGGTCGGCGCGGCGCGACATCGCCTGCAGCAGCTGGCGCGCATTCTGGAAATCGCTGCGCCACAACAGGCCCGTGCCTTCGCTCGCGAGCGCCCAGGCGCGGTCCGCCGTCAGGGTGTCGTCGACGAGTTCGATGCGTTTCGGGGGCGGCGCACCCGCTTCGGAGCGCCAGCGGGCGGACTGCGTCCGGCCGCCGTCGGCCCACTCGACCCGTGCATCGTCGCTCAAGCGGCCGCCTTGCGGCCCAGCATCCGTTGCGCGAGCGTGACGACGCCCAGCACGACAGCGCCGACCGCGAGCCCGACGGCCACGTTGGAGAGCAGGTTCACCGGACCGTGCCAGGCCCCCGCCTGCTCCGCCCAGCGCTCCACGGCGTGATGGAGCGGCGGCAGCCCGTGCACCACGATGCCGCCGCCGACGAGGAACATCGCCGCCGTTCCCGCGACCGACAGGGCCTTCATCAGCCAGGGCGCGGCGCGCAGGATCGCCGCGCCGCTGCGCTGCGCGAAGGCCGAGGCGCGGCGCGAGAGGTAGAGGCCGAGGTCGTCGATCTTCACGATGCCCGCGACGATGCCGTACACACCGATCGTCATCACGATGGCGATGCCGGCGAGCACCCCGACCTGGACCATGAGCTCGCTCTCGGCCACCGTGCCGAGGGTGATGGCGATGATCTCCGCGGACAGGATGAAGTCCGTGCGCACCGCGCCCTTGATCTTGTCCTTCTCCACCTGGCACAGGTCGACCTTCGGGTCGGCCAGAGCGCGGGCGAGCTCCTGGTGGTGCGCCTCGTCCTCCTCCTTGCTGTGAAGGAGGCGGTGGGCGATCTTCTCGAAGCCCTCGAAGCACAGGAACGCGCCGCCCACCATGAGGAGCGGGGTCACGGCCCAGGGCGCGAACGCGCTGATCGCGAGCGCGGCCGGCACGAGGATCGCCTTGTTGATGAACGAGCCTTTCGCCACGGCCCACACGACGGGCAGCTCGCGCTGCGCGCTCACGCCGCTCACCTGCTGCGCATTCAGGGCGAGGTCGTCGCCGAGCACGCCCGCGGTCTTCTTCGCCGCGACCTTCGCGAGCACCGACACATCGTCCAGCACCGTGGTGATGTCGTCGAGCAGGGCAAGTAGGCTTGTCACCATGGCGGGGCCGGCCGGTTCAGTCGAGGGGGCGCTTGAGGCGGATTTCCTCGAGCTTCACGCCGCCCATGACGGCCGTCTTCGCGGTGTTCAGCTCACGCTTGAACCCGGCAAGCTCCAGGAAGCGCAGTGCGCGCTCGTTGCACAGCGGCATCCAGACGGTGACTTCGGTGCAGCCTTCCTCGATGAGGCCCTCGCGCGCGGCGTCCCAGAGGGCGAGCCCCGCGCCCGTGTCCCAGCGCGCGGGATCCACATACAGGGCCCAGATCTCGCCCGTCGTCGGCTTGGACTTCGGGTCGCGCGAGCGGTCGTAGCCGACAAAGCCGATGATCTTGGAGCCTTCGAGCGCGACATGGACGAGCGGCTCGCCGTATTCGATCGCATCGCGCCAGAACGCGCGCCGCTTTTCCATGGGGAGGCTCTGCACGCCTTCGGGCGCCACGGCCTCGTAGGCGGCATGGGACGATGAAGCGTGAACGGCGGCGACTGCGTCCGCATCCTTGTCGGCCGCTGGCCGGACCTGGTAGGTGGTCATCGAATAACTCTTCTGAAAAACTGAGCGCTGATTATCATCGGCCATGACCCAGCGTTACATCGCGCGCTTCGAGCCGGGCGCGCAAATCATCGAGGTCACGGCCGGGCAGCCCTTGCTGCAGGCGGCCGAGCAGGCGGGCATCCCGCTGCCGAGCTCCTGCAGGAACGGAACGTGCCGCACCTGCATGACCCTGCTGCTGGAAGGCCAGGTCTCCTACCGCATCGAATGGCCGGGACTCCTGGCCGAGGAAAAGGCCGAAGGGTGGATCCTGCCCTGCGTGGCTTACCCGCAGTCCGATGTGACGCTCCAGGGGCCCGCCGCGTGATCAGGTGTTGCCGGCGCTGTAAGGGCTGCGCGGCACGAACTTGTGTTCGCCATCCGCGATGGGTTCGGCCGAGGGATCCGGTTCGTGCTCGACAGCATTGGTGCCCGGCTTGCGGTCGTCGGGTGTCCTCTCGCGCTCGTCCTGCGCGGCCGGTTGCTCTTTGGGTGTGCTCATCGTCATATCTCCGGTAGATGGGGCAACCTTAGGCGCGCCGCGCCCATGGGCCTGTAGGAGCAGCGCGCGTGGCATAGTCCAAGACCGATGAAATTCCTGTTGGCCTTCCTCCTGGCAGCTTGCGCGGGCGCGGCGTTTGCCGCACCCTTCGAAGACACCATGGCGCAGCGCACCCTCGCCTGCACCGCGTGCCATGGCAAGGAAGGCCGCGCCGCGCCCGACGGCTACTACCCGCGCCTCGCGGGCAAGCCGGCCGGCTACCTCTACAACCAGCTCGTCAACTTTCGCGACAACCGGCGTCACTACGGCCTGATGACCCGCTTGATCGACCCGCTCTCCGATGAATACCTGATGGAGATCGCGCAATACTTCGCCGCGCTGGACCTGCCATATCCGCGGCCAACCCCCGCCCAGGTGCCCGCCGCCGTGATGCAACGCGGCGAAGCACTGGTCCGGCAAGGCGACACGGCGAAGAAGATCCCCGCGTGCGTCCAGTGCCACGGCGACGCGCTCACGGGCGCGATGCCCGCGACGCCAGGCCTGCTCGGCCTGCCGCGCGACTACCTCAACTCGCAGCTCGGTGCGTGGCAAAGCGGCCAGCGCCGCGCCCATGCGCCCGACTGCATGCAGCAGGTGGCGCGCATGCTCTCGCCCGAAGACCTCACGGCGGTGGCCGCGTGGCTGTCCTCGCAACCCGTGCCGGCGAATGCGCATGCGGTGGCGGCGCTGCCCCGCACGCCCGGCATCGCGTGCGGCAGCGCGGCCCTCGCGGGTGGGGCGCAGCGATGATCAAGCGGCTCGCCATCGGCGCCCTCCTCCTTGCCATCGCCCTCGCCGGGCTGGTGATCTTCCTCAACCTGCGCGGCGAATCCCCCATCCGCGAGGCGCAGGCGCTCGCGCCCCCTGCGGCCGACAGCATCGCCCGCGGGGCGTACCTGATGCGCGCGGGCAACTGCGCGGCCTGCCACACCGACCGCGGCGGGGCGCCGCTGGCCGGCGGGCGCGCGATCGACACGCCCTTCGGCACGGTGTATGCGAGCAACCTCACGCCGCATGCCGCGGCGGGGCTTGGCGGCTGGTCGCCGGACCACTTCTGGCGCGCGCTGCACAACGGCCGCTCCAAAGACGGCCGGCTGCTCTACCCCGCCTTCCCCTACACGCACTACACGATGGTGACGCGCGCCGATTCGGATGCGATGTTCGACTACCTGCGCAGCGTGCCGGCGGTGGACCGCGCGAACACCCCGCACAAGCTGCGCTGGCCCTACAGCACGCAGGCCGCGCTCGGCGTCTGGCGCGCCTTGTACTTCACGCCCGGCGAGCATGTCGACGACGGGTCGAAGCCCGCGGAATGGAACCGCGGCGCCTACCTCGTGCGCGGGCTGGGCCACTGCGGGGCGTGCCATTCGTCGCGCAACGCCCTGGGCGCGACCAGCGACATGATGGACCTCTCGGGCGGCGTGATCCCGATGCAGAACTGGTACGCCCCCTCGCTCTCGGCCCCGTCGGAAGCCAGCGTGGCGGGCTGGGACACGGCGCAGGTCGTGCGTCTGCTGCAGACCGGCATCGCCCCGCGCGGCACGGTGCTGGGCCCGATGGCCGACGTCGTGAAGCAGAGCACGCAGCACCTCGCGCCGGCGGACCTGCAGGCCATGGCCGTATTCCTGAAGTCCCTGCCCGAAGGCACCGCGCACGAGCAGAAATCCAGCGCCCTGGAGATGGGCCCGCGCATGGCCGAGCGCGGCGCGAAGGTGTACGAGCAGCACTGCGTGCAGTGCCACGGCGCCAGGGGCGAGGGCGTGCCCGGCGCGTACCCGGCGCTGGCGGGCAACCGCGCGCTGCGGCTCCCGGTCACGTCCAACCTCGTGCAGGTGGTGCTGGGCGGGGGCTTCCCGCCCGCGACGGCCGGCAACCCGCGGCCCTTCGGCATGCCGCCCTATGCGACCGTGCTGAGCGACGCGGATGTGGCCGCCGTCATCAGCCACGTGCGCCACGCGTGGGGCAACAACGCGCCGGCGGTGAGCGAACTCGACGTCGCGCAGCAGCGCAGCAGCTCCACGCCGTGAGCGCCGCGGGCACAATCGGGCGCATGTCGCTGCGTCCCGTCCTGCTGCCCGTCGACGTGCCCGGCTCGCTCTGGCTGGGTGCGATGCCGGGGCGCTTCGGCTCGTGGAACGAATTCGAGGCGCAGGCCCGCCGGGCCTCTCTGCGGCTCGTCGTCTGCCTGACCCCGCAAAGCGAAGTGAAGGAACTCTCCCCCGCCTACCAGGCAGCCATCGTGCAGGGCACGCTGCCTTTCGGGTGGCTGCAGGTGGCCATGCCGAATTACGGCGTGCCGGCGGACCAGGCGGCCTTCCGGCGCGACGTGGGGAGGATCGTCGCGTCGCTGAAGCAGGGGGACGCGGTCATGCTGCACTGCGCCGCGGGTATCGGCCGCACCGGCAGCACGGCCGCGTGCGTGCTCAAGGCGCTGGGGCTGGACACCGCGCAGGCCATCGAGCGCGTGCGGGAAGCCGGCTCCAACCCGGAGAACGCCGCCCAGGCCGGCTTCGTCGACTGGTTCTAGGCACCCTCGCGCGGGTTCACTTCACGAACGGGTTGGCGAAGACGAACATCATCGCCACGCCTACGCCGATCAGGAAGTTCGCGTCGATGAGTCCGGCCAGCAGGAACATCTTGGTCTGCAGCGGCTCCATCATCTCCGGCTGGCGCACCGCGCCGTCGATGAAGCGCCCGCCCATCGTGCCGATGCCCAGGCAGGCGCCGATCGCCCCCAGGCCGATGATCAGTCCGCACGCAATCGCAATCAGGCCCGTATCGCTCATGTCATACCTCCATGGTTGAAAAGAAACTCGATGGAGGAATCATCCGCGCCGCGCATCATGCGGGCAATGACCTGGGAGGTCATGGTCCCGGCCGCCGCTAGAGCCGCGTGACGCCCTGCCCGGCGACTGCCGCCAGCTGATCCGGCGTCACCCGGTCGGGCGCGATTTCGCGCAGCGGCATCAGCACGAAGGCGCGCTCCCACATTCGCGGGTGCGGCACTTCCAGGGTGCCGGTGGCGATGCGGCTGTCGCCGTACAGCAGCAGGTCGAGGTCGAGCGTGCGCGGCGCATTGCGGTAGGGCCGCTCGCGACCGGCGCGCGCCTCGATGGCCTGCAGCTGCGCGAGCAGTTCGTGCGCCCCGAGCTGCGTCGAGACCTGCGCCACGGCATTGATGTAGTCGGGCCCGGACGAATCGAGCGGCGCCGTTCGGTACAGCGACGACCGGCGCACGAGGCTCGTCCCCGGCATGCGCGACAGCGCGTCGAAGGCATCGCGCACCGCGCGCGCCGCATCGCCGAGGTTGGCGCCGAGCGCGACATAGGCGGTCACGGGCTCGCGCATCGCGAAAGCTCCCGCGCGATCAGTCCTGCGAGTCGCCCGCCGCCGGCGCCGCGCCATCGCCGGCCGGCTTGCGGCGGCGGCGACGGCGCTTGCGCGGGGCGTCCGCGCCCGCATCGTCCCCTCCGTCGCCGCGCGATGCTTCCGCCTGCGCAGGCGGCGCGCCGGCCTCGGAGTCGGCATCGCGGGCGACTGGCCTGGCCACGCGCACCCGCCGCTGGCCCTTGCCCTGCTCGTCACGCAGTTGCGCGACGAGGTCCTCCCGCACGGCGTCGCTGGCCTGGCTGAACTCCTGCCACCAGTCGGCCAGCACGACATCGACCTCGCCGATGTCGGCGCGCAGGCGCATGAAGTCGAAGCTCGCGCGGAAGCGCGGCTGCTCGACGAGGCTGAAGGGCGCGCTGCCGGTGCGTTTTTCGAAACGCGGCTGCATCATCCAGATCTCGCGCATGTCGGCGGCGAGCTTGCCGCGGCCCGACACGTCGCCGATGCGCGCGTTGAACACGTCGTCGATCGCGTCCTGCAGCGCGGGGAAGGGGTGCTGCCGGTCCTGCAGGCGCCGCGCCCAGCCGTCGCGCACGTCGGACCACAGCACGCAGGCCAGCAGGAAGCTGGGCGCGACGGGCTTGCCTTCATTGACTCGCCGGTCGGTGTCCTGCAGCGCCGACTGCACGAAGGGCTCGTCCGCACGTTCGACGACGAGGTCCAGCAGCGGATAGATGCCCCGCGACATGCCCAGCGCCTTCAGCTGCGCGATGGTCGCGAGCGAATGGCCAGTTTGCAGCAGCTTGAGCATTTCGTCGAACAGCCGGCTTTGCGGCACGTCGGCCAGCAGCGCCTGGCACTGCACCAGGGGCGCGGCCGTCTTCGGGTCGAGCTTGAAGCCGAGCGGGTTCAGCTTGGCCGCGAAGCGCACGGCGCGGATGATGCGCACCGGGTCCTCGCGGTAGCGCGTGAGCGGGTCGCCGATCATGCGCAGGGTGCGTTTCTTCGCGTCCTTGATGCCGTTGTGGTAGTCGACCACGGTCTGCGTTTCCGGGTCGTAGTACATCGCGTTGATGGTGAAGTCGCGGCGCGTCGCGTCTTCTTCCTGCGGGCCCCACACGTTGTCGCGCAGCACGCGGCCGGTCGAGTCCACCGCGTGCTTCATGCCCGCGAGTTCGCTCTTGCTCGTCTTCTCGTTGCCCGCGACCTGTTCCGCGGCGGCGTTGTCCATGTAGGCGCGGAAGGTCGACACCTCGATCACTTCATGTTCGCGCCCTCGGCCGTACACGACGTGCACGATGCGAAAGCGCCGGCCGATGATGAATGCGCGGCGAAAGAGGCTCTTGACCTGCTCCGGCGTGGCCGACGTCGCCACGTCGAAGTCCTTGGGCCGCAGGCCGACCAGCAGGTCGCGCACGGCGCCGCCGACGATGTAGGCCTCGTAGCCGGCCTCCTTGAGTGTGTGCACCACGTTGAGCGCGCGGTCGTCCACGAGCTTCGGGTCGATCCCGTGCTCCTGCGGACCCACTTCCTGGCGCTTGCCGAAACTGGGCTTGCCGCCCTTGGGGCCGGACGATTTGCCCAGCAGCTTGTCGATGAATTTCTTGATCATGTCTTGTCGAATAAATCGAGTATGCGCCAGCCGCGCGCCTGCGCGACGGCGCGCAGGCGCGCGTCCGGGTTGGTCGCCACCGGGTGGTCCACCTGTTCCATGAGGGCCAGGTCGTTGATGGAATCGGTATAGAAAGTCGACTCCACGCCGTCCCAATCCAGGCCGCGCGCCGCCAGCCATTGGGCCACACGTTGGACCTTGCCTTCGCGCGCGGAGGGAATGCCGGCGATTTCGCCGGTGATCCAGCCGCCGGCATCGCGCTCCAGCTCGACGGCGATCAGCTCATCCACCCCGAAGGCCTTCGCGATCGGTCGGGTGACGAATTCGTTGGTGGCCGTCACGATCACGAGCTGGTCGCCCTGCTCGCGGTGGCGCTGCACGAGCTCGAGCGCAGGCTCGCGCAGGGCGGGCCGGATCACGGTCTCCATGAAGAGCCGGTGGGCCTTCTCCGCTTCCTGCGGGCCACGTTCGCGCACCGCCTGGACGGCGAAGCGCACGTAGTCGTGGATGTCGAGCGTGCCGGCCTTGTAGTGCTCGAAGAATTCGTCGTTGCGGCGCTTGAACACGACGGGGTCGGTCCAGCCGATGTCCTGGCTGAACACGCCCCAGGAATAGTCGGAGTCGATGGGCAGGAGCGTGTGGTCGAGGTCGAAGAGCGCGAGCTTCATGCGCAGGCCGTTTTCATTCGCTCTCCAGCATCGCCTTGATCAGCGGAATGGTGATCGCGCGCTTGGTCTGCAGCGCGTAGCCGTCGAGCTGTTCGAGCAGCTGCATCAGGCTGCCGAGGTCGCGCGAGAAGCGCGTGAGCATGAAGTCCATCACCTCGTCGCCGAGGAACACGCCCCGCGCATCGGCGGCCTGGCGCAGCACGGCGCGGCGCTCCGGCTCGCTCAGCACCTGCAGCTGGAACACGTGCCCCCACCCGAGGCGGGTGCGCAGGTCTTCCCGCAGCTTGAGGTCGGCCGGCGGCAGCTCGCCCGCCGCCAGCACGCCGCGCTGCAGGGTCTGCGCGTTCACGAACCAGTTGAAGGCGGCGTGCTGCTGCACGGCCGTGTACAGGTGGACATCGTCCATCAGGACCACGGCCCACCGCTCGTCGAACTCCGGCGGCTCGTGCACGGACGGATCGAGCCAGCCGGCCGTCGCGCCCTGCTCGCGCAAGGTTTCCGCGACGGCCTTGAGCAGGTGCGTCTTGCCGCTGCCGCTCGCGCCCCACAGGTAGGTGGGGACGGGCGAGCGCGTCGGGCTGCCCGCCCACAGCTGGAGATGGCGGAATGCCGCCTCGTTGGGTCCCGCGCAGAAGCTCGACAGCGTCGGTCCGCGGGCGAGGCCGATGTCCAGCGCGATCTGCTTCACACCCCGCCCCGGTAGAGGTTGCTGCCGAGATAGCCGCTGCGGATGCGGCGGATCGCCACCAGCAGCACAGCGCTTGCGGGCAGTGCCACGAACACGCCGACGAAGCCGAACAGCTGCCCGAAGGCCAGCAAGGCGAAGATGACCGCCAGCGGATGCAGGCCGATGCGCTCGCCGACGAGCCGCGGCGTGAGGTAGAAACCCTCGATCACCTGGCCCGTGCCGTACACGGCGGCGACCATCACCAGCGCCTTCAAGGATGCGAACTGCAGCAGCCCCGCGAGCAGGGCCAGCAGCAAGCCGATTCCGAAGCCGACGTAAGGCACGAACATCGCGAGGCCGGTGAAAAAGCCGATCGGCAGGGCGAGGTCCAGGCCGAACAGCGCGAGGCCGACGCTGTAGAAAACCGCCATGGTCAGCATCACCAGCAACTGCCCGCGCAGGTACTGCCCGAGCACCATGTCGGCTTCCTCCCGGAAAGAGTCGACGCCGGGGCGCGCGCGCGGCGGCACGAGCTCCAGCACGCGCGCGACGAACTGTTTCCAGTCGAGCAGGAGGTAGAAGAGCGCGACGGGGATCAGCACCGCGTTGCCGATGACGGTCAGCGCGACACTGCCGCCGAGGCGCAGGGACGGCAGCACCGAATTGAACGCATCGGCGTAATTGGCGTTGAGGTAGCGCTGCACGACCGCCTTCAGGCTCTCGAGGTCCAGCGCGACGTGGATGCCGAACTGCTGCAGCCAGGGCGCGAGGGTCGAATTGAGTTTGTCGAACACCGAGGGAAGCTGCTGGCGCATCAGCGGGATTTCCTTGGCGACCACGGGCACGATCAGCAGCACGAGGCTCACGAACGCGAGGATGAACAGCAGCTCCACGACAATGACCGCCAGCACGCGCGGCATGCGCGTGCGCAGGGACAGCAGATCGACCAGCGGCGTGAGGGCGTAGGCCAGCACCGCGGCTACCACGAAGGGCGTCAGCACCGGCCCGAGGGAGCGCAGCGCCAGCACGGCCAGCAGCGCGATCAGCAGCCAGGCTGCCGCGCGTTTCTGGCCGGAGGTGAACTGCATCGTGCCGGGCCGGGTCAGCGCAGCTGGAGGTCGTCGTCGCCGAAGCGGATGCCCAGCGGCTCGATCAGCAACTGCTTGGGACCGGCTTCCACGCGGCCCGCGACGAGCGCGGCCACGCCCGCCGCTTGCGCCACTTCCACCGTGCGCTGCGCATCCTGCGCGCGCACGAAGAGCGCGAATCCCGCGCCCATGTTGAGCGTGCTGTAGGCCTCGCGATCGTCCTGCTTCGCGTGCTCCTGCATGAAGCGCAGGACCGGCGTCACGGGAGGCACCTTGTCGATGCGGTACGTCAGGGTGGCGGGGTGGCGCAGGAGCTTGCGCCATCCATGCCCCGTGATGTTGGCGCAGTAGTGGGGTGTGATGCCCGCCTTGTACAAGGCTTCGGTCACCGGCGAATAGAGCACGGTCGGGGCGAGCAGCGCTTCGCCATACGTCGTGCCGTCGGGCAGCTTCGTGAGATAGCCCTGCGGCAGGCGCTCCACCAGTTTGCGCGCGAGGCTGAGGCCATTGGCGTGGATGCCGCTGGAAGCCAGGAGCACGATGGCGTCGCCGGCCGCGAGCTTGTCGCCCACCGACAGCCGCTCCTTCGGGTTGACGAGGCCGGTGCAGGATGCCGCCAGGTCGATCCGCCCGGCTTCGACGATGCCTGCGAGCGCCGGCGTCTCTCCGCCGCCCCACGCCACGCCGCAGGTGTCGCAGGCGCGCTTCCAGCCCGCCACCAGCGCCTGCGAGCGCTGCGCGTCGCCGAACCAGTCGGACCCGCCCGCCGACCAGTACGCCTGGACGACCAGCGGCGTCGCGCCGACGGTGATGAGGTCGTTGACCGCCATGGCGATCGTGTCCTGCGCGATGGAGTCGTAGTAGCTCTTGCCGGTGAGCTTCTGCATATCGTCCGCGACGAGCGTCTTGGTGCCCAGGCACTCCACGATCGAGGCGAGGTAGAAAGGGCCCACATCCACGACATAGGCCGATTCGCCCCGGGAGGCGGGGACTTCGGTGAACCCATGCGCCGCGAGGTTGGCGCCGGTGGCTGCCGCCGCGCGCTGCGCTGCCACCTTGAGGGGGTCGATCAGGTCGTAATTGACGCCCGCCTGTTCATAGCTCAAGGTGCCGGTGGACGTGTCTTTCGGATTCATCCCCAAATTATCGCCGCACCGTGCGTGCGCCCCGGGGACCGCGGGGACTTCAGTTCTTCTCGCGCCGCAGGCTCGCCACGCGGTCGGCGATGACATCGATGTCCAGTGCGTCCTGCGCGTGGACCAGGTAGGTTTCCAGGTCGTGCACGGCCAGCGCGGCATGGCCCTGCTCCGCATGCGCGAGACCGCGGTCCCGGTATTCGGCCCACGCCTCCGGCAGCAGGATCACCAGCCTGTCCTGCACGGCGATGGCACGCTGCCAGTCCTCCTGCGCATGGTGGATTTCCTTCAGGTTGCGCAGCATGCGCGCGATGATGTCGCGGCCGGGCGCGGCCTGCAGGTACAGGCCGAGCGGCACCTCGAATTCGTCCACCAGGCCGCTGCGGCGCTTGTAGGGTTCGAGCCGTTCGGAGAGTTCCTCGCGCGACAGCGACTGCCCGGTGAACGGGTCGATCACCACCTGGCCCTTGGGCAGGTTGACCTTCACCATGAAGTGGCCGGGAAAACAGACGCCCCGCGCATGCAGGCCCAGGCCCTGCGCGAGTTCGACCCACAGCACCGCCAGCGATATCTGGATACCGCGGCGGGTGCGCAGCACGACATTGAGGTAGCTGTTGTCGGGGTCGCAGTAATCGTTGACGTTGCCGCCGAACGACAGGTCGCGAAAGAAGAACTGGTTGAGCATGCGCAGCCGCTGCAAGGCGCCGGCGTCCGCCGGCAGCCGGCGCTTCAGGCGGGCGAGCAACTGGTCCACGTCGCCCAGCACCTGCTGCACGTCGAGGTCGGGGTATTCGTCCTGCGCGATGCTGGCCGCGGCTTCCAGCAGGGGAAATTCGTCGTCGCTCTGCACCAGCGAGGCGAAATACTCGAGCGGCGTCGGGGCCGTGAGGTTCAGCTGCATGAAGTCTTTGTAATGGAGTGGCCCGCGCGCGTCAAGCGACTGCGGACCGCGGTTGCATCAACGCGTCACGAACTGCCGCAGTTTCAGCCCGGCGGCCCACAGCGCTACAAAATAAATAGCGCCGGAGGCAGCCAGGACACAGGCCATGAGGCCGGCGCGGTACAGCGGTTCGGCCCGCATCTCGATCCAGGGAAAGCTTGTCGCGGCCCACATGAGGAAGATGGTCAGCAGCGCGCTCGCGCCGACCACCTGCAGGCCGAACACGCCCCAGCCGGGCGACGGCTTGTAGCTGCCGCGCTTGAGCAGCCCGACCAGCAGCCAGCCCGCGTTGATGAGCGCGCCGATGCCGATGGACAACGCGAGACCGGCTTGGCGCAGCGAAGGCACGAGCGCGAGGTTGAGCAGCTGCGTCACGATGAGCACGACGATCGCGATGCGCACCGGCGTCTTCATGTCGCGGCTGGCGTAGAAGCCCGGCGCCAGGACCTTGATCGCGACCAGGCCGAGCAGACCCACCCCGTAGCCCGCGAGCGCGAGCGACACCTGCGACACGTCGCTTTCCTTGAACGCGCCGTAGTGGAACAGCGTTGCAACCAGCGGCTTGGCGAACACCAGGAGGGCCACGGAGGAAGGCACGGCCAGCAGCACGACGAGTCGCAGGCCCCAATCCAGCATGGCGGAATAGCGCACGGGATCGTCGCTGGCCTTGGCGCTGGCCAGCTGCGGCGTCAGCACGACCCCGATCGCGACGCCGAGCATCGCGGTCGGGAATTCCATCAGGCGGCCCGCGTAATCCAGCCAGGTGACGTTGCCGGGGCCCAGCCAGGACGCGATCTGCGTGTTGATCATCAGGGAGATCTGCGACACGCCCACCCCCAGCAGCGCCGGCGCCATCATCCCCGCCACCTCGCGCGTGCCGGCGTCGGCCCAGGCCTCGCGAATGCGCCGCCAGCTCACGCCGATGCGTGGCAGCAGGCCCAGGCGCCTCAGCGCCGGAACCTGTACGGCCAGCTGCATGACCCCGCCCAGCATCACGCCCCCCGCCATCGCGTAGATGGGCTCGATGCCCATGCGGCCGAACCAGGGCGCGCCGAACCACGCGGCCGCGATCATGCACAGGTTGAGCAGAACGGGGGTGGCCGCGGGCACGGCGTAATGCCGCCAGGTATTCAGGATGCCCGAGGACAGCGCGACCATCGACATGAAGCCGATGTACGGGAACATCCACCGGGTCATGAGCACGGCCGCCTCGAAACCGTGCGGGGACTGCTTCAGGCCACTGGCCAGCGCCCACACCAGGACCGGTGCGCCCGCGACCCCGACGACGCAGGTCCCCAACAGCGCCCAGGCCAGCGCGGTGGCGACGGAATCGATCAGCCGGCGGGTCACTTGCGCCCCGTCGCGCTCCTTGGAATGCGCGAGGGCGGGCACGAAGGCCTGGCTGAAGGCGCCTTCGGCGAACAGGCGCCTGAACAGGTTCGGGATGCGGAAGGCAACGTTGAAGGCGTCCGTCAGCGCGCTCGCCCCGAAGGTGGATGCCATCAGCAGGTCCCTCATGAGCCCGGTCACGCGGGAGGCGAAGGTCAGGAGGGAAACGGTGGAGGCGGCTTTGAGTAGGCTCATCGGGGGTCTTTGCCCGGGAGTTTAGCCCGTGGGCGCGGGACGGCGGGCCGCGTTATAATGGTGGGCTTTGCTCGGCATCATCCTCAGACACAAAGGATTTACTCATGGCATCAGCCAAACCCAAGAAAAAGAACCCGCGCCTCGCGTCGGGCCGTAAACGCGCACGCCAGGACGTCAAGCTCAATGCAGCGAACACGTCCCTGCGCTCCAAGTACCGCACCGCAGTGAAGAACGTCGAGAAGGCTGTCGCCGCAGGCGACAAGACCAAGGCGACGGAAGCCTTCGCCAAGGCGCAAAGCATCGTCGACACCATCGCCGACAAGCAGATCTTCCACAAGAACAAGGCCGCTCGCGACAAGAGCCGCCTGGCCGCCAAGGTGAAAGCCCTGGCTACCGCCGCCGCCTGACGTATTCAGGTCCAGCCCGGCCTCCTGTCCACAGGAAGCCGCCGTTTGAAACGGGTGCGCTGTCGAGCAAAGCCAAAGGCCGTCGAAAGACGGCCTTTTGCATTTCCGGGCCATCGAAGCAAGGTCAGCGCTTTTCCTGGGAGAGGCGGTCGTCCAGCCGCTTGCGTCCCGCATCGGCGATCGCCCTGCACGACCCGGTGTCGGCGTAAGCCGCGGACCCTTCCCGTGCCGCACGCTCGAGGCGACCCCAGAGGGCATTCACTTCCGGGTGGGCGGCAATGGCGATGTCGCAGGGGAGCTGGGCCATCGCCTCGAAGCTGCGCCGGAATTGGGCGATCAACTCGGGGTGCCGGGAAAACCGGAAGCCCTCGGCGGCCACGGCCGTGACGCTGTCGGCGAACACCATGTTCAGGCACTTGTCCTTCTCGCACGAACGCCACGTCCAGGTCGTGCCGCCCGGCGTGTGCCCGGGCGTGCTGTGCGCCGTGAGGGCCAGAGGCCCGAGCTTCACGACTTCGCCGTCGCGGACAGCCCCCACGCGCGCGGAACCGGGAAATGGCGACAGCGTACCGAACTGCGGGTCCTGCCGGGGCGTCACTCCCGTGCGAAGCGTCTCCACATTGCCGGTCCCCGCGAGCACGCGGGCCCCGCTCGCCTTCTGCAAGGCGGCGATGCCCCCCGCGTGGTCGCCGTGCGCGTGCGAACTCAGGATGTAGCGGATGTCCCGGACGTCGTAGCCGAGCGTGCGGATGTTGGCCGCGACCACCTTGGCGCCGGCCACCGTCGTGCCGTCAATGAGGATGTGGCCCGCGGGCGAAGTGATGAGCAAGGCGCTGATGCCCGCCGTGCCCACGTAATTCGTAGAGCCGTGGACCGTGAATGGCGCCTGTGGGGCGTCCCAATCGCCTTGCGCAGCGGCTGTACCGGCGCACAACACCAGCGCGGCGGCGAGCAACCCCTTCATGCCGCCGGCCCGCGTGTGGGCGGAGCGGCCACCGGCGCATCCGGAAGAAGGCATGCCTCGACCACCTGCAGGTCGTTGTCCCGCGCGAAGTTCATGACGAAGTCCCAGGCCATGACGTCGTAGGCCTTCAACTCGGAGTTCACCACCACGGACTTCACGCCGTCCACCGTGGTGGGCACACACCAGGGCGAATAGCTGAGGTGGCTGCCCGGCTGTGGCCCGCCGGGCCGGAACGAGCTCATGACGCCCGCCAGCCGCTCCGCCCAGTCGCTGGGGCGAAAGGTCTTCCCGTCCCGGGTGATGCCCTGGATGAAAACTTCTTTGGCGGAGGGGGAAACCATCATGTTGCGGCGCACAACCATTCTATCTGCGCGATATGCTTGCGCCCTGTCGAAGCGCTGTCAGCGGGCGGGTGCAGGCGCATCGCAGTGATGCGCAATCGGCAACCAACGGCGCGTGGCGATGTGCCTAAAATCGGTCCTCAGCGGCTCACTTCGTTGAGCCGATTTTCATTTCAGGAGTGCTGCAAATGGCTTTCATCGAGGCGTCCTCGCCCCACACCATGAACACCTACGGCCGGCTGCCGATCGCGCTGTCGCACGGCCAGGGCGTGCGCGTGTGGGACGTCAATGGCAAGCAGTACCTCGATGCGCTGGCCGGCATCGCCGTCAACACGCTCGGGCACAACCATCCCAAGCTCGTGCCGGCGCTGCAGGACCAGGTCAGCAAGATCATCCACAGCTGCAACTACTACCACGTGCCCAACCAGGAGCGCCTGGCGGCCGAGCTGACGGCGCTCTCGGGCATGACCAACGCGTTCTTCTGCTGCACCGGTCTGGAAGCCAACGAGGCCGCCATCAAGCTCGCGCGCAAGTACGGGCATGACCGCGGCATCGAGCGGCCCGAGATCGTCGTGTACGAGAAGGCCTTCCACGGCCGCAGCATCGCGACGCTCTCCGCCACCGGCAACGAGAAGGTGCAGAAGGGCTTCGGCCCGCTGGTCGAAGGCTTCATCCGCGTGCCCCTGAACGACATCGCCGCGCTCAAGGCCGCGACCGAAGGCAACAGGAACGTCGTCGCCGTGTTCTTCGAGACGATCCAGGGCGAAGGCGGCATCAACCCAATGCGCCTGGACTACCTGCAGCAGGTGCGCCAGCTGTGCGACCAGCAGGAGTGGCTGCTGATGATCGACGAAGTGCAGTGCGGCATGGGCCGCACCGGCAAGTGGTTCGCGCACCAGTGGGCCGGGATCGTGCCGGACGTCATGCCGCTCGCCAAGGGCCTCGGCTCGGGCGTGCCGGTCGGCGCCGTGGTCGCGGGCCCCAAGGCCGCCGACATTTTCCAGCCGGGCAACCACGGCACCACCTTCGGCGGCAACCCGCTGGCGATGCGGGCGGGCGTGGAGACGATCCGCATCATGAAGGAAGACCGCCTGCTGGAGAACGCATCCACTGTCGGCTCGCACCTCAAGGGCGCGCTCGCGCGGGAGATCGGCGGCCTGGCCGGCGTGAAGGAAATCCGCGGGCAGGGCCTCATGATCGGCGTCGAGCTCGAGAAGAACTGCAATGTGCTCACGCCGCGCGCCGCGGAAGCCGGGCTGCTGATCAGCGTCACCGCGGACAACGTGATCCGCCTGCTGCCCCCGCTCATCATGACCACGTCGGAGGCCGATGAAGTCGTCAGCATCCTCGCCCCGCTGGTGAAGGAATTCCTTGCGCAATGAGGCGCCCATGACGATCAAGCACTACCTGCAATTCAGCGACCTGACGGCGGCCGAGTACGAGTGGCTGTTCCAGCGCGCGGCCGTCATCAAGAAGAAATTCAAGTCCTACGAAAAGTACCATCCGCTCGCGGACCGCACGCTTGCGATGATTTTCGAGAAGGCATCCACGCGCACGCGCGTGAGCTTCGAGGCCGGCATGTACCAGCTGGGCGGCAGCGTCGTGCACCTGACCACGGGCGACAGCCAGCTCGGGCGCGCCGAGCCGATCGAGGACAGCGCGAAGGTGATCAGCCGCATGGTAGACCTCGTGATGATCCGCACTTACGGCCAGGACAAGATCGAGCTCTTCGCTCAGCACTCGCGCGTGCCGGTGATCAACGGGCTCACCAACGAGTTCCATCCCTGCCAGATCCTCGCGGACATCTTCACCTACATCGAACATCGCGGCTCGATCGCGGGAAAGGTGGTGGCGTGGGTGGGCGACGGCAACAACATGGCCAACACCTGGCTGCAGGCCGCGGAGCTGCTGGGCTTCAAGGTGCACCTGAGCACGCCGAGCGGCTACGAGGTGGACCAGACCATCGCCGGTATCCGCAGCAACGAGAGCTACCAGGTCTTCAAGGACCCGATGGATGCGTGCCGCGGCGCGCACCTCGTGACCACCGACGTGTGGACCAGCATGGGCTTCGAAGCCGAGAACGAGGAGCGCAAGAAGGCCTTCGCCGACTGGTGCGTGGACGCCGAAATGATGCGCGTGGCCCAGCCCGACGCGCTCTTCATGCACTGCCTGCCCGCGCATCGCGGCGAGGAAGTCGAAGCGGATGTGATCGACGGCCCGCAGTCGGTGGTATGGGACGAGGCCGAGAACCGCATGCACGCGCAGAAGGCACTCATGGAGTACCTCCTGCTCGGCAAGGTCGGCTGAGCCGGCTTCAGCGCGCGGCCGCCACCGGAAAGCGCATCCCCGCGGGTTGCGGCAGCTTGCCCAGCGCCGCCAGCCGCGCCTCGACCGCGAATCGCGTGCGGCCCAGCTGCGCCGCCAGTTCCTTCGCCTCGGTTCCCGCATCGAATCCGTTCTCCAGCGTGGCGTCGTCTTCCGGCGCCCAGGGCTTGCCGGCATTCGGCGGCGCGACGCGCGGGGTTCGCGCGGCGCGCGCCGGCACGTCCTCCAGCGCCTTCGACACCGTGAAGAGCGCGCGGATCACCGGAGGCTCGTTGTACGGGCTGTCGGCCGGCATGCACTCGCCGGTCACGGGGTGAACACCTCTCGCGAGCGTGTCGATGATCTGGCGAGCCGTCTGCAATTCCATGGTGGTCTCCTCTCGGTGGGGTGTTGAAAGTGGATGCGATACTGTTTATTCATACAGCATCGAAGCAACGCACCCCGTCACACCGCGGTTGACCGTGTTGGGATTAACCGACACCACGCCCGCGAAGCCCGGCGCAAACTTCGCCGCATGAAAAGAATCTGGGATATTTCGCCGCCGGTCGCGGCGGGCTCGCCGGTGTTTCCGGGCGACACCCCCTATAGCCAGGAATGGTCCGCCACGCTGGGGCCGGGATGCCCGGTGAACGTCAGCCGCATCACGATGTCGCCGCACGTGGGCGCCCACGCGGATGCGCCCTTGCACTACGACCCGGACGGCGCGCCGATCGGCGAAGTCGACCTCACCGCCTACCTCGGCCCTTGCCGCGTCATCCATGCGATCGCACAGGGGCCGCTCATCGAATGGCGGCACCTCGAACATGCCGCGCGCGACCTGCCCGCACGCGTGCTCGTGCGTACGTACGAGCGCATGCCGCACGACCGGTGGGACCCGCAACTGGCTGCCTACGCGCCGGAGACGATCGAGAAGCTCGCATCGCTCGGCGTGCGCCTCGTGGGGATCGACACCGCGAGCATCGATCCCGCGGAGAGCAAGGCGCTCTCCAGCCACCAGGTGATCCGCCGCCTGGGCCTGCGCGTGCTGGAGAACCTGGTGCTCGACGAGGTCCCCGAAGGCGACTACGAACTGATCGCCCTGCCCCTGAAACTCATGACGGCCGACGCCTCTCCCGTGCGCGCCGTGCTGCGCGAACCATGACCACCCTGCAAGACTGCCGCGCGCTCGACGCGCAAGACCCGCTGCGCGCACTGCGCGACCTCTTCACGCTGCCGCGCGGCGTGACCTACCTCGACGGCAATTCGCTCGGCGTGCTGCCCAGGTCCGCCGCATCGCGCGTCGCGCGCGCGGTGGAGGAGGAATGGGGCCAGGGCCTCATCCGATCCTGGAATACCGCCGGCTGGTTCGACATGCCGCAGCGCCTGGGGGACAAGATCGCACTGCTGGTCGGCGCGAAGCCCGGCGAGGTGGTGGCCACTGACACCACGTCGATCAACCTGTACAAGGTGCTGAGCGCGGCGCTGCGGATCGCATGCTCGAGGGACCCGGCGCGCAAGGCCGTGGTGAGCGAGCGCAGCAACTTCCCCACGGACCTTTACATCGCCGAATCGCTGTGCGAGCAGCATGGCATGGAGTTGCGCCTCGTGGAGGAATCGCAGGTCGCCGCCTCGCTCCAGGCGGATGTCGCGGTGCTGATGCTCACCCACGTGAACTACCGCACCGGCGCCATGCATGACATGGCGTCCGTCACCCGCGCGGCACACGAAGCGGGCGTGCTCACGGTATGGGACCTCGCGCACAGCGCGGGCGCGGTCGTCGTGGACCTGCACGGGGCCGATGCCGACTTTGCCATCGGCTGCGGCTACAAATACCTCAACGGCGGCCCCGGCGCGCCCGCCTTCGCCTGGGTCCATCCCACTCACGCGGACCGGTTCCGCCAGCCGCTCTCCGGCTGGTGGGGCCACGCGGCCCCGTTCGAATTCACGCCGGGTTACCGGCCCGCCGCCGGCATTTCCCGCTACCTGTGCGGCACGCAGCCGATCCTCAGCATGGCCGCGCTCGAATGCGGGCTCGACGCGATGCTGGCCGCGCAACCGCTGGGCGGCATGCCGGCCCTGCGCAACAAGTCGCTTGCGCTCACCGACCTCTTCATCCGCCTCGTCGAAGAGCGATGCGGCGGACACGGGCTCTCGCTCGTCACGCCGCGCGAGCACGCCCGCCGCGGATCGCAGGTGTGCCTGTCCCGCGCCGATGGCGCGTATGCGATCGTGCAGGCGCTGATCGAGCGCGGCGTCATCGGGGACTTCCGCGCGGGCGACGGCGGCGCGCATGCGGACATCCTGCGCTTCGGTTTCACCCCGCTCTACATCGGCTTCGAGGACGTGTGGAACGCCGTCGAACAATTGCGCCTCGTGCTCGCCGGGCGCGAATGGCAGCGACCCGAATTCAATCGCAAGCAGGCGGTGACCTGAGATGAAGACCGAACGACCCGCCACGCCCCAGTCCATCGTCGTCGAGGAAGCGCCGAAGCTCGACTTCAAGGACGCGATGACGTATGGCGACTACCTGCAGCTGGATGCCGTGCTCAACGCCCAGAAGCCCCTTTCGCCGGACCACAACGAGATGCTCTTCATCATCCAGCACCAGACCAGCGAGCTGTGGATGAAGCTGATGCTGCACGAACTGCGGGCCGCCATCGCCAAGGTCGCCGCCGACGAACTCGGGGGCGCCTTCAAGATGCTCGCGCGCGTGAGCCGCATCATGGAACAGCTCGTGCACGCCTGGGACGTGCTCGCGACGATGACGCCGCCGGAATACAGCGCGATCCGCCCTTACCTCGCGAACTCCAGCGGTTTCCAGAGCGCGCAGTACCGCTGCATCGAATTCGCGCTGGGCAACAAGAACGCGGCCATGCTCAAACCCCACGCGCACCGTGCCGACCTGCTCGCGCAGGTGCAGGCCGCCTACGAGGCGCCTTCGCTGTATGACGAGGCGCTGCGCCTGCTCGCGCGCCGCGGCCTGCCGGTGCCCGCATCGCACACGCAGCGCGACTGGACCCAGCCTTACCAGGAGAGCGCGGAGGTGGAGCAGGCGTGGCTCGTCGTGTACCGCGATACCGAGCGGTACTTCGACCTCTACCAGCTCGGCGAAGAGCTCACGGACCTGGAAGACGCGTTCCGCCTCTGGCGCTTCCGCCACGTCACCACGGTGGAGCGCGTGATCGGCTTCAAGCGCGGCACCGGCGGCACCGGCGGCGTGAGCTACCTGCGCAAGATGCTCGACACCGTGCTCTTCCCCGAGATCTGGAAACTGCGCACGGACCTGTGAGCTATCCCCAGGGGTCCTGGTAGAGCCAAGGCTGGTCGAGCAGCCGGTCCGACAGCAGGCGCAAGGACAGGTCGCGCGCCCAGCGCAGCGGGCCTTGCGCGTGGAAGATGGTCCCGTTGCGCCGCGACATCGCCTGCACGCGCGCGACCCGCTGCCAGCGGTTGAGCGCATAGCGGCGCAGGGCCAGCGGAACGTCCACCACGCCCTGGCGCACGGACTCGAAGGCGCGGCCCAGCTCGCGCGCATCCTCGATCGCCATGCCCGAGCCCTGCGCGAAATACGGAAGCATCGGGTGCGCCGCGTCGCCCATCAGCGCAATGCGTCCCCGCGCCATCTCCTCCGGTCCGCGCACGGGCGGACGGTCATGCAGCGCCCACAGCCGCCAGCCCGGCATCGAGATCAGCAACTCCTGCAAGTCGGCGCACAGCGGGCCGGCCGCGGCCTGCAGCGCGTTGAAGGTGGCGTGCCGGTCCCAGTCGCGCACGTCGCCGCCATGGGACTCGTCTTCCACCAGCACCACGACGTTCAGGTGCTCGCCGCCGCTGACGGGATAGGCCACGACGTGCAGTCGCGGCGCGAGCCAGACGCGGACGTCGAAGCTGCGCAGGCGCGCGGGCAGGTCGCGCTGCGCGGTCAACGCGCGGTAGGCGACGTGCCGCGTGTCGCGCGGTGCGCCGTCGCTGCAGACGCGCGCACGCACCGCGCTCCACAAGCCGTCCGCGCCGATGAGCGCGTCGCCCTCGATGGGCACGCCCGCCGGCGTGCGAAGCAACACCGCCTCCCCTTCCTCCGCCGCTTCCTGCATCGGCGATGCGAGCCGCAAGTCCACGCCCAAGGCCCGCGCCGCTTCGAGGAGCATGCCCTGCAGGTCCGCGCGGTGCACGGTGAGGTAAGGGGCGCCGTAGCGCCGCGCGAAGGGCTGGCCGAGTTCGAGGACGCCGAGTTCCCGCCCGTCCAGCCCGCCTTGCACGCGCAGGCGCTCGGGCAGCGCGGCGATGGTTTCGAGGGGCTCGCGAAGCCCCCACCCGATGAGGATGCGAGTCGCGTTCGGGCCCAGCTGGATGCCCGCGCCTGCCTCGCTGAACTGCGCGGCGCGCTCGTAGAGCCGGGCCTGCCAGCCCGCCCGCATCGCGGCCGTGGCAGCCGCGAGTCCGGCGATGCCGCCGCCGACGATCAACGCCTGTTGGGTCATGCGCACCGATTGTGCACATGCGCGAAGCGATTATTTGACGCCGGTCTCGATCCAGCGGTCCACCGCCGCGAGCGCCTTGGCGTCGAAGGCGACGAAGCCCTGCTTGTCGATCGCCTCCAGCGTGTGGCGGCCCTTGTCGCTCTGGCCGAGGGAAGTGAAGTAGTTCTGCAGCGCCGTGAGTTCGGCGGCGGGCACGTTCTTCGACGCGAGCATGAGCTTCACCGGGACCGACTTGCTGGAGAAGGCAATGCGGCCGCCCGCCTGTGTCCAGGCCTTGGCGACGCTGTCGGAGCCGGTCACGCCGGCATCGACCAGGCCATGCTCCACCATGAAGGGAATCGCGTCCTGGTAGCGCGTGGACACATAGGCGACCGGGTCGGCGCCGTCACGCGCGCCCTCGCGCAGCGTGCTGCGCGTCAGCACGGACGTGATCGAGTCCGGCGACGGAATGCCCAGCTTCTTGCCCTTCAGGTCCGCCACGCTCTTCGCGCCGGAGTCCGCACGCACCAGGAAGTGCGCGCGGTAGTCCGTGAAGCCCTTGGTCAGCGCGACGAGCTGGTAGCCGTCCTGCGCCAGGCCCTTGAGCGCGATGTGCGCGGGGTGGATGTACGCGAGGTCGAACCGGCCCGCGCTCAGCCCCTCGGACATCGACTTGTAGTCCGACACGGGAACGATGGTCACTTTCTGGCCGAGCAGCTTGCTCAGGTCCTCGGCCACGGGCTTGTACTTGTTCTGGATCTCCAGGTCGGAGACGCGGTAGGTCGCGCCTTCGTTCACGGCGAACACCATCGCGGCGGCCATCGCGGGCGCGAGCGCGGCACCGATGACGGACAGGGAGAAGAGGGTCTTGAGCTTCATAAAAAGGTCCTTGGAAGTGGGAGGAAACGGAAGGGTCAGGAAAGGAGCAGGTCGAGTTCGGCAGGCATCGTGCAGGAGCCGTCCGCCACGGAATCGAGCACCGCGTCGGCGCGGCTGCGGCCGGGGATGCCCGCGCGGATCGATGCGATGTTCAGCCCCGCCACACCGCGCAGGGCGCGCGCGACGTCGTCGCAGGTGTCGAGACAAGGGCCCACGAGGCGGATGGGGGGCCGGGTCGGCATCCTCGCGAGCACTTCGGCGGTGGTCGCGGCCAGGCGCGAGGTCGGGCGCTGCCGGTTGCCCAGCAGCAGCACCAGGCAATGCATGCGCCGCATCGAAAGCTGCACCATGCCGTCCTCCATGGCGCGGCGCGACAGCGCGTGCAGCCGCGTCATCTGGCCGCCTGCCACGGTGTCGACGTAGGCCGCGCCGATGTCCGGATTGCGCGGATCGCCGTCGGCGAAGCGCTGGTAGGTGACGGGCGTGTGGCTGCGGTCGGCCACGGCTTTCACGAGATCCACCGACTCGTTGAACTCGGAGGTGACGGCGACGATGTGCGTGCGCGCAGCCGCGCTCATGGCGTCGGCGCCGCGGATCGTGCACGGGGCGCTCAGCGCCTCCCAGATCTCGTGCGGCTCGGCGACCCAGCCCAGTTCGCGCTCGCGCTCCACGGCGTAGATGCGGCGGGCGACGTCGCTGGGCTTGTCCCGGCCGTGCAGGCTGGCGATGTGCAGGGGCCTCGGGAGCGTGGCGACGCCGTCGCTGCGATGGATGAGGCGGGAGTGCGCGTTGCCAGGGTGGGCCTGCGCGGCGGCCCAGAACGCCTCCACCGCATCTCTCGGGCCTTCATGCCACTGCACGAACCAGCCGTTGCTGTAGAGCAGCGCCGTCCGCATGCCGCGGCTGGCGTTGAACGCGGTGATCTGCTTGCGCAGGCCGAGAAGTTGCTCGACCACCGAGCCCGGCATGCGGGACACGCTCGCACCCATGAGACGGTGGACAGATTGCACGCTTTCGGCCCCTTGCATCGATAACTCCTTCACAACTAAGTAATTGACACGTGAATTATTAATATATTCAATATGAGCGTCCAATGCATTGACGGATTAAAATCGATGCACTCACTGCATGGGAGCGTGAACATCATGGAAACCCGCCGAATGAGCCACCTGGTCGCGCTCGCCGAGGAACGCAATTTCGGCAAGGCCGCCGCGCGGGTCCATCTCACCCAACCCGCCTTCAGCCGCAGCATCCAGGCCGCGGAAACCGAGTGGGGCATGAAGCTGTTCGAGCGCGGCGGAACCGAGGTGCGGTGCACGGCGGCGGGCGCATTCGTGGTGGAAAAGGCAAAACACCTTTTGCAATCCGCGCGGGCGCTCGAACGCGACGTCGAGCTCTATCGGGACCGCCAGATCGGCGACCTCTCCTTCGGCATCGGCCCCTTCCCGGCGGCGACGCTCCTCATCCCCTTGCTGCTGGATGTGCGCTGCAAATACCCCGGCATCCAGGTGCGCGTGCAGGTGAACAACCCGATCTACGCGCTGCAGCACGTGCGCAGCGAAGAGCACGATTTCTTCGTGGGCGATATCAGGCCCACCCAGGACAACCCGGAGTTCGAGGTCCGGCGGCTGGGACTGCTTTCCGGCGGCCTCTACGTGCGAAAGGGCCACCCGCTGCGCGACCGCAGGTCGGTCTCGATGGCGGATGTCGCGCCGTACAAGCTGGCGCTCGGCCGGCTGCCCGAGGAAGTGCAGGCGCTGTTGCTCCGGTTGATGGGGCGGCGTCCCGAAGAGGGCCTGCCGGTGGCGCTGGAGTGCGACGACACGACCGCGCTGAAGGCCGTGGCCCTCGCCACCGACACGGTCATGGTGGGAACCCCCGCCATCGTGAAAGCGGAGGTCGCGGCGGGACGTCTGCACCCGTTGGAGGTGCGCGACCTGCCACCGCAGGCCTCGGAGGTGGGTGTGAGTTCGCTGCGCGGGCGCAGCCTGTCGCCCATCGCGGAATATGCGGTGGGCTTCCTCGGCAACTACATGGCCAAGGCGACTTAGGCAGCCAGCAGCTGCCGCAGCACGAAGGGCAGGATGCCGCCGTGCCGGTAGTAGTCCACCTCGATCGGCGTGTCGATGCGCAGGGTGACCGTGATTTCCTGCGTGCTGCCGTCGGCACGCGTGACGATGACCTTGGCGGGGCTGCGCGGGCGAAGCTCCGGGTCGGGGATCACGTCGATCGTCTCGTCGCCGGTGAGGCGCAGCGACTGCCAGGTATCGCTGCCCTGGAACTGCAAGGGCAGCACGCCCATGCCCACGAGGTTGCTGCGGTGGATGCGCTCGAAACTCTTGGCGATGACCGCCTTGATGCCCAGCAGCTGCGTGCCCTTGGCCGCCCAGTCGCGCGAGGAGCCGGTGCCGTACTCCTCGCCGGCGAACACCACCGTGGGCACGCCGTCGGCGATGTACTTCATCGCGGCGTCGTAGATGAACATCTTCTTCGGCTCGCCGCCGCCGGGGCCGCGGTACAGCGTCACGCCGCCCTCCTCGCGCGAGCCGTCGGCCGCGGCCGGGATCATGAGGTTCTTGATGCGCACGTTGGCGAACGTGCCGCGCATCATCACCTCGTGGTTGCCGCGGCGCGATCCGTAGCTGTTGAAATCGGGTTTCTGCACGCCGTGCGCCAGCAGCCACTGCCCGGCCGGCGAGGTTTCCTTGATCGACCCGGCGGGGGAGATGTGGTCGGTCGTGATCGAATCGCCGAAGAGCGCCATCACGCGCGCGCCTCGCACCGACACGGCTTCCTTCTTGCCCGCGCCGCCCACGCCCTGCGGCTGCGCCACCAGCGGATTCATCTCGAAGTGCTCGAAAAACGGCGGCTCCGCGATGTAGGTGCTGGTAGGCCAGGTGTAGGTCTCGCCGCTCACGCCGTGGATGCCCTTCCAGAGCTCGCCGGGATCGCTGCGGACCTTTCCGTAGTTGTCGCGGAAGGCCTTGCCCGACATCGCGAACTTCATGAGCTTGTGGATTTCATCGCTGGACGGCCAGATGTCGCCCAGGAACACGTCCTTGCCGCCCTTGCCCTTGCCCACCGGCTCGGTCATCAAATCGCGCAGCACCGTCCCCGCGATGGCGTAGGCCACCACCAGGGGCGGGCTCGCGAGGAAGTTCGCCTTGATGTTCGGGTGGATGCGCGCTTCGAAATTCCGGTTGCCCGAGAGCACCGCGGCGCACACGAGGTCGCTCTTGGTGATCGCCTCGTTGATGTCGGTCGTGAGGTCGCCCGAGTTGCCGATGCAGGTGGTGCAACCGTAGCCCACCAGCGCGAAGCCCAGCTTCTCGAGGTAGGGCATCAGGCCGGTCTTCGTGAGGTAGTCGGTGACCATGCGCGAGCCGGGCGCGAGCGAGGTCTTGATGTGCGGCTTGACGGTGAGGCCCGCTTCCACCGCTTTCTTCGCGAGCAGGCCGGCGGCGAGCATCACGCCCGGGTTGGAGGTGTTCGTGCAACTGGTGATGGCCGCGATCAGGACGTCGCCATTGCCGATGGTGATGTTCTCCACCTCCACCAGCGGCGGCGGTGCCTCTGCGTGCGCGGCGGCGAGCGTGGGCTTGTTGCCTTCCATTTCCATCTCGAAGCGGGGCGCGGCGGGAGGCGTGGGCGGGTTCGCCGGGACCTTGGGCGACGGGACTTCGCCCGCGTGGCGCACGAGGTGGCGCGTCAGCAGCACGTCGGCGGACTGGTTGAAGCCATTTTCCGTGGGCGGCTTGCTGAACAGGCGCGTGAACTGGCTCGCGACCTTGCCGAGCTCGATGCGATCCTGCGGACGCTTCGGGCCCGAGAGACTCGGCGTGACCTGGCCGAGATCGAGCTTCACCACCTGCGTGTAGTCGATCTCGCCGGCGCGCGGCACGCCGAACAGGCCCTGCGCGCGGAAGTACGCTTCCACCGCCTCGATCTCCTCGGGCGTGCGGCCGGTGCCGGTGAGGTATTCGATCGTCTTCTCGTCGACCGGGAAAAAGCCCATGGTCGCGCCGTACTCGGGCGCCATGTTGCCGATGGTGGCGCGGTCCGGCACGGCGAGCGTGCGCGTGCCTTCGCCGAAGAATTCGACGAACTTGCCGACCACCTTTTCCCTGCGCAGGATTTCCGTCACGGTGAGCACCAGGTCCGTGGCCGTACAGCCCTCGCGTAGCCGCCCCGTGAGCTCGAAGCCGACCACGTCGGGCGTGAGCATGTAGACCGGCTGGCCGAGCATCGCGGCTTCCGCTTCGATGCCGCCGACGCCCCACCCCACCACGCCGATGCCGTTGATCATCGTCGTGTGGCTGTCGGTGCCGACCAGCGAATCGGGATAACAGACGCCGTCCTGCCCGCGATGGATGCCGCGCGCGAGGTACTCCAGGTTCACCTGGTGCACGATGCCGAAGCCCGGAGGCACCACGCCGAAGGTGTCGAAGGCCTGCATGCCCCAGCGCAGGAACTCGTAGCGCTCGCGGTTGCGCTGGAATTCCAGTTTCATGTTGAGGTCGATGGAGCCCTTGGTCCCGTAGTGATCGACCATGATCGAGTGGTCGACCACCAGGTCCACCGGCACCAGGGGCTCCACGGCGCCGGGCCGCTTGCCCAGGCGCGCAGCGACGCTGCGCATCGCCGCGAGGTCGGCGAGCAGCGGCACGCCAGTGAAGTCCTGCAGGATCACGCGCGCGACGACGAAAGGGATTTCCTCGTTGCGGTCCGCGTTCGGAAACCAGCTCGCTACCTGCCGGACATGGTCGGCCGTGACCTTCTTGCCGTCGCAGTTGCGCAGCACCGACTCCAGCACGATGCGCATCGAGACGGGAAGGCGGTTGATCTTGGGGAACTGCTTCGCGAGCGCGGGCAGGGAGTAGAACTTGCCGGACTTGCCGGATGCCGTCCTGAAGCTCTTCAGTGTGTCGGCGAACGCGTGGGGCATCGGAACCTCGGTCGTGTTGTTGCTCTTGCACCCATTTTGCAACCAGAACAACGACCTTAGGGCTGGGGAAGGTAACGCACCGCCAGCACGCCCCCGATCCGCTTCAACGCGGCAATGACTTCCTCGCCCACGGGGCTGTCCACGTCGACCAGCGTGTAGGCCATGTCGCCGCGCGACTTGTTCACCATCGTGTGGATGTTCAGGCCGGCGCGCGCCATGGCGGTGGAGATCTGGCCCAGCATGTTCGGCACGTTGGCATTGGCGATGGCGACGCGGAACCGCGACTCGCGCTCCATGCTCACGTTCGGGAAGTTCACCGCGTTCGCGATGTTGCCGTGCTCGAGGAAATCACGCAGCTGGTCGGCGACCATGACGGCGCAGTTCTCCTCCGCCTCGTGCGTGGACGCACCCAGATGGGGCAAGGCGATGACTCTGGCGTGCCGCAGGATGCGCGAGCCGGGGAAATCGCACACGTACCAGCCGAGATCCTTGCGGTCCAGGGCCGCGAGCACGGCCTCGTCGTCGACCACGCCCTCGCGCGAGAAATTGAGCAGGACCGCCCCCTGTTTCGCCAGCGCCAGGTTCTTCGCGTTGACGAGGTTGCGGGTGGCGTCCAGCAAGGGGACGTGCAGGGTGATGAAGTTCGCGCTCTTGAGCACGTCGTTCACGCCGGCGGCCTTCTTCACCTGCGCAGGCAGGCTCCAAGCGGCATCGACGGTGATTTCTGGGTCGTAGCCCAGCACGTTCATCCCGAGCTTGATCGCAGCGTCGGCGACGAGGCTGCCGATCTTACCGAGGCCGATGATGCCGAGGGTCTGCCCTGCGAGCTCGGTGCCCGCGAAGTCCTTCTTGCCGGCCTCGACCGCCTTCTCGAGGTCGGCGGCGCCCGGGTCGAGCAGGTCCACGAAGCGTTGGGCGGGCGCCAGGTTGCGCGCGGCCATGAGCATGCCGGCGAGGACCAGTTCCTTCACTGCGTTGGCATTGGCACCGGGCGCGTTGAAGACCGGCACGCCGCGTGCACTCATCGCGGCGACGGGGATGTTGTTGGTGCCCGCGCCGCAGCGGCCGATCGCCTTCACGCCCGGCGGGATGTCCATCGCGTGCATGTCCGCCGAGCGCAGCAGCACGGCATCCGGGTCGGTGACTTCCTTGCCGACCACATAGGTGTCGGACGGCAACCGTTTCAGCCCGCTGGCCGAAACCTGGTTGAGCACCAGCACCCGGAAGGGGTCAGGCATGCCTCGCCTCGAAGTCCTTCATGTAGGCGACGAGCGCCTTCACGCCCTCGGCCGGCATCGCGTTGTAGATGGACGCGCGCATGCCGCCGACCGAGCGGTGGCCCTTCAGCTGCACCATGCCCCTGGCCTGGGCACCCTTCACGAATTCGTCGTCCAGCGCAGCGTCCTTGAGCCAGAAGGTGACGTTCATGAGCGAGCGGTCCGCCTTCGCGACCTTGTTCGTGAAGAAGCGGCTCTCGTCGAGGAAGTCGTACAGGAGCGCCGCCTTCTGCGCGTTGTGCTTCTCCATCGCCGCCAGGCCGCCGCTCGCCTTGATGTGCTGGTACACCAGCCCGGCGATGTAGATGGCGTAGGTGGGCGGCGTGTTGTACATCGATTCGTTCTCGGCCTGCACCTGGTAGTTGAAGGCCGAAGGCGTGATCGGCAGCGCGTGCCCCAGCAGGTCGTCGCGGACGATCACGAGCGTGACGCCCGAAGGGCCCATGTTCTTCTGGGCGCCCGCGTAGATCACTCCGTACCGGCTCACGTCGATGGGACGCGACATGATGTTGGACGACATGTCCGCCACCAGCGGCGTGCTGCCCGTATCCGGCGTCCAGTGGTATTCGACGCCGCCGATCGTTTCGTTCGAGCAGATGTGCACGTACGACGCGGCCGGATCGAGCTTCCATTCGGACTGTTTCGGGATGGCGGTGAAGTTGCTCGCATCGCCGGACGCCGCGATGCGCGCAGCGCCGTACTTGCCGGCTTCCTTCAGCGATTTCTTGGACCAGTCGCCGGTGACGACGTAGTCGGCCTTGCCCGTCCTGCCGATCAGGTTCATCGGCACGATCGCGTTCTCGCCCAGTGCGCCGCCCTGCATGAACAGCACCTTGTAGTTCGCGGGAACGGCCAGCAGTTCGCGCGCGAGGCTTTCCGTCTCCGCGAAGATCGACATGAAGTCCTTGCCGCGATGGCTCATTTCCATCACGGACATGCCGCAGCCGTGCCAGTCGAGCATCTCGTCGGCGGCGCGGCGAAGCACGGCTTCGGGCAGGGTGGCGGGTCCGGGGCTGAAGTTGAAAACGCGGGTCATAGTGCAGCCAGCATACAAGAAAGGAAATCCCCTTTCCCGCCTGCAATGCAGCCCCGCGCCCGCGTCAGGCCCAGCCGACGGCCGGAGCCCTGCGCAGCGACATCCACTGAAGTTCGGCCAATACGACGACGACCACTGCCTGCGCCAGGATCCAGGCCATCCCGAGCTTGCCCGGCGACAAGACGCCACCCGCGAGCACGGCAACGCAGAGCACGGCCCAGGCGAGGTTGCCGGCGACGAACAGCCGGACCCACCCGTGCGCAACGACGGGCCGCGAAGCCGTGAAGGCGACCACGGCCGCGTAGGCGAGGAGGAACCATCCGGTGGCCGTCAGGAGCCACGCGGGAAGCCCCAGCCACGTGGCGAGGAAGTTGGCGAACAGGACTTGCGCGAGCCCCGTGGCGACGCACGAGGCGGCATCCGCGAAAAGCACGTGGCGAAGAAACCGGGGGGAAGCGAAGAGGGACATGAGGGCTCCTTGATGACGAAGTGGCGCGATCATTCGCCGTGCGCCGCACCGCGTCGATTACCCGCGAGGTCATGGGCAAGGCGCGGCGCCCGCACTACGATGCGGTCCATGAACACCGCGACCTCCGGCGCGACCCCGTCCCGCCGCACCACGCCACGTGCTTTCGGCGAACACCTGCGGCACTGGCGCCAGCACCGGCGCCTGAGCCAGCTCGACCTCGCGCAGGAGGCGGACATCTCGACCCGCCACCTGAGCTTCGTCGAAACCGGCCGCTCGGTGCCCAGCCGCGAGATGGTGCTGCGCCTGGCCGAACGGCTGGAGGTCCCGCTGCGCGAACGCAACGCACTGCTCGTGGCCGCGGGCTACGCGCCGATGTACCGCGAGCGCCCGCTCGACGATCCCGCGCTGGCGTCGGCCCGCGAGGCCGTCGACCTGATCCTGCGCAGCCACGAGCCCTACCCCGCCCTCGCGGTGGACCGGCACTGGAACCTGCTGGCCGCCAATCGCATGCTGCCGCACCTGCTCGAAGGCGCGGACCCTTCGCTGCTGCAAGGCCCCGTCAACGTGCTGCGCCTGTCGCTGCACCCCCAGGGCCTCGCGCCGAAGATCGTCAACCTGCACCAGTGGCGATCACATCTCTTCGAGCGGCTGCGGCAGCAGATCCACGCGACGGGTGACGCCACGCTCGCGGCCTTGCTGGAGGAGTTGCGCGGCTATCCCGCTCCGGCGGATGCCGACGGCTTGCACATCGACGGCGAGCACCTGGGTATCGCCATGCCGTTCAGGTTCCGCACCCGTCATGGCGTGCTGAGCTTCATCAGCACCACCACCGTCTTCGGCACGCCGGTGGACGTGACCCTTCAGGAACTCGCACTGGAAACATTCTTCCCTGCGGATGCGCACACCGGTAGCGTGCTGCGCTCGCTCGCACCGCGCTGATCGCCTCCGGGTTCGACTGCCTGAGCAGTGGCAACGCGGCGTCAGCGCACGCCGACGCACGTGCGGCAGAAAGGCCGACGATGCGCACGCGCCAGCCGACACAACATGCATCAGCGCGCCGCATTCCGTGGCGCTCCACCCACTCACACCTTAGGGAGCATCCATGAAATCCATCCATCGCAAACTCGCCATGACCGTCCTCGCCGCCTCGCTGGCAGGCACCTTCGGTGTCGCCTTCTCGCAAGGCAGCGGCTCTGCAGGCACGGGCGGCACGAGCGCGGGCGCCAGCGCCACCGGCGGCGGCGCGGGTACCTCTGCAGGGACGTCGGGCTCGACGGGCACGGCGGCCACGGCAGGCGGCGGCTCGGGCACGGCAGGTTCCACGGGCGCCGCTGCCGGCTCCTCCACCAGCAACACGACCGCCGGCAACACGACGGGCACGACGGCCGGCTCGACCTCCACGATGGGCGCGGCACCTTCCACGTCGTCCACCGATTCGACGGCCAGCACGACTTCCAGCCCGACGGGTTCGAGCAGCTCGCAGACCGCCGGCAATACGTCGTCCAGCGGCAGCACCATGGGCGGCTCGACGAGCAGCTCCACCACCATGGGCTCCAACACGGACACGTCCAGCACCGGCATGTCCGGCAAGCGCATGGCCAAGGCCGACCGCAACTAAGCAGCGGCCTTCCATGAAAAAAGCGGCCCTCGGGCCGCTTTTTCTTTGCGCCGGAAAACTCAGGCGGGCACTTTGTCCGCGGCCGACTGGTAGTCGTCGATCTTGTCGAAGTTCAGGTACTGGTAGACCTTGTCGCTCGCGGCGGTGAGCACGCCCATGTCGAGCATGTACTCCTCCTTCGTCGGGATGCGGCCGAGCTTGGAGCAGATCGACGCGAGCTCGGCGGAACCGAGGTACACGTTGCTGTTCTTGCCCAGGCGGTTGGGGAAGTTGCGCGTGCTGGTGGAAAACACGGTGGCGCCTTCCTTCACCTGCGCCTGGTTGCCCATGCACAGCGAGCAGCCCGGCATTTCCATGCGCGCACCCGCCTGGCCGAGCACGCCGTAATGGCCCTCTTCCGTCAGTTGCGTCGCGTCCATCTTGGTGGGCGGCGCAACCCACAGCTTGACCGGGATGTCGCGCTTGCCTTCGAGCAGCTTGGACGCCGCGCGGAAGTGGCCGATGTTGGTCATGCACGAGCCGATGAAGACCTCGTCGATCTTCGCGCCCGCGACTTCCGACAGCGTCTTCACGTCGTCCGGATCGTTCGGGCAGGCGACGATGGGTTCGTGCACGTCCGCCAGGTCGATCTCGATCACCGCGGCATACTCGGCATCGTCGTCACCCTTGAGCAGCTGCGGATCCTTCAGCCAGGCTTCCTGCGCGGCGATGCGGCGACCCAGCGTGCGTGCGTCCGCATAGCCCTGCGAAATCATCCAGCGCATCAGCGTGATGTTGCTGTTGACGTACTCGATGATGGGCTCCTTGTTCAGGTGCACCGTGCAGCCGGCGGCCGAGCGCTCGGCGGACGCGTCGGACAGCTCGAAAGCCTGTTCGACCTTCAGGTCGGGCAGGCCCTCGATCTCGAGGATGCGGCCGGAGAAGATGTTCTTCTTGCCCTTCTTCTCGACCGTCAGCAGGCCCTGCTTGATGGCGTACAGCGGGATCGCGTTGACCAAGTCCCGCAGCGTGACGCCCGGCTGCATCTGGCCCTTGAAGCGCACCAGCACCGATTCGGGCATGTCCAGCGGCATGACGCCGGTGGCGGCCGCGAAAGCCACGAGGCCGGAGCCTGCGGGGAAAGAAATGCCGATGGGGAAACGCGTGTGGCTGTCGCCGCCCGTGCCCACCGTGTCGGGCAGCAGCAGGCGGTTCAGCCAGCTGTGGATCACGCCGTCGCCGGGGCGCAGCGAGACGCCGCCGCGCGTGGACATGAAGTCCGGCAGCTCGTGGTGCATCTTCACGTCGACGGGCTTCGGGTACGCGGCGGTGTGGCAGAAGGACTGCATCACGAGGTCGGCGGAGAAGCCGAGGCACGCGAGGTCTTTCAGCTCGTCGCGCGTCATCGGGCCGGTCGTGTCCTGCGAACCCACGGAGGTCATCTTCGGCTCGCAATAGGTGCCCGGGCGGATGCCCTGGCCTTCCGGCAAGCCGCAGGCGCGGCCGACCATCTTCTGCGCGAGCGTGAAGCCCTTCTTCGTGTCCACCGGCGGGGTGGGCAGGCGGAACAGCGTGGAAGGCGGCAGGCCCAGGGCTTCGCGCGCCTTGGCCGTGAGCCCGCGGCCCACGATCAGCGGGATGCGGCCGCCGGCGCGGACTTCGTCGAACAGCACGTCGCTCTTGACCTTGAACTCGGCGATGACTTCGCCGTTCTTGATCGCCTTGCCTTCGTAGGGGCGCAGTTCGACGACGTCGCCCATCTCCATCTTGCTCACATCCAGCTCGATCGGCAGCGCGCCCGCGTCTTCCATCGTGTTGTAGAAAATCGGGGCGATCTTGCCGCCCAGGCACACGCCGCCGAAGCGCTTGTTCGGAACGAACGGGATGTCCTGGCCGGTCCACCACAGCACGCTGTTGGTCGCCGACTTGCGCGACGAACCGGTGCCGACGACATCGCCGACGTAGGCCACCAGGTTGCCCTTGGCCTTGAGCTCCTCGATGAACTTCACCGGGCCGCGCTTGCCCTCTTCCTCGGGGGTGATGCCGGGGCGCGGGTTCTTGTGCATCGCGAGCGCGTGCAGCGGGATGTCCGGGCGGCTCCACGCGTCGGGCGCGGGAGACAGGTCGTCGGTGTTGATCTCGCCCGAGACCTTGAAGATCGTGACCTTGATGCTTTCCGGCACTTCGGGACGGGAGGTGAACCATTCGGCGTCCGCCCAGCTTTGCAGCACGGCCTTCGCGTTGGCGTTGCCCTTGTCGGCCTTTTCCTTGACGTCGTGGAACTGGTCGAACATGAGCAGCGTCTTCTTCAGGCCATCGGCCGCGACGGCGCCGACTTCCCCGTCGTCCAGCAGGTCGATCAGCGGACTGATGTTGTAGCCGCCGAGCATGGTGCCGAGCAGTTCGGTCGCCTTCGCGCGGCTGATGATCATGCACTTCTCGGTGCCGTGCGCCACGGCGGCAAGGTAGCTGGCCTTCACCTTCGCCGCGTCGTCCACGCCCGCGGGCACGCGGTTCGTGATGAGGTTCAGCAGGAAGTCCGCTTCCGCGGCAGAGGGGTTCTTCAGCAGTTCGATCAGGTCGGAAGTCTGCTTGGCCGACAGGGGCTGCGGCGGGATTCCCATCGCGGCGCGTTCGGCGACGTGTTCAACATAGGCTTGCAACATGGTGTTCTCCGTTCGGTTTCAAATTCTCTGGACAGTCACGTTCATTTCGACGCCGGCGCGGCGGGCGCCGATGCCTGCGGGGGAGCGGACGCAGCCGCGACCGGTGCCGAGGCGGCGGCCGCCGGCGCGGATGCCGCCGCAACCGGCGCGGATGCGGCAGCGCTGGCCGCCGGCAGCGGCTCCAGCAGGCTGGGCATCGGGTTCTTCTTGAGGGCATCCGCCACCGCGGACTGCGCCGTGCTCATGCACTCGTCGGCGAGCCTTCGGCCCAGCTTCTGGCTCATGAGCATCGACTTGTTGCTCAACTGCAGCCACATCGCGCCGCCGACGGGATCCTCCAGCCGGATGGCGCCCGTGCGGCTCTCGACGGGGTGCATGCGAAAGCGCTGCAGGCCCACGCGGACGATGAAGAAGCCCTCGCGCTTGTGCGGGGTCACGTGGACGGTGGCGCCCAGCTCGCACGCGATGTCGCCCGTATGGACGAGCTTCGCGACTTCCAGGTCGGCGGGCGTCAGTTTCACCGCGGGGTCGTCGTCGATCTCGATCTTTTCCTCGGTCGTCTTAGGCACGACCTGGCCGCCCCGCTTCTTGACCGTGGCCTTCGCGGCCGAAGCAGGCGCGGACTTCGCCTTGGCAGGCGCCTGCGCCAGCGACAGTGCCGGCGCCAGGGCGATCAGCGTCGCGGTGAGAAGGAACTTCATCTGTGGTTGTCTCCGTGTATGCATCAAGGCGCGGCCGTGAACCAGGCCCGCACGCCATCGGGCAGTTTCCTGCCGGTGCGGTGGGCGCGCTCCAGTACCTGCCAGTAGTAGCGATAGCTCGCCCTGTCTTCCAGCTTGCCGTCGTGGCTGATCGGCGCCCAGTCCGCACGCGCGGCAGCCTCCACGATCTTCGCGGCGGTCTCGATCTCCTGCGTCCCGGGCGAGAACGCCTCCAGGATCGGCCGGATCTGGTCCGGGTGGATGCTCCACATGCGCGTGAAGCCCAGTTCCTGCGCGGCGCGGCGGGCGGCCGCACCCAGCGCCTTCGTGTTCTTGAATTCAGTGACCACGCCGTGCGCGGGCACCTTGCCGTGCGCGTGGCAGGCCGAAGCAATTTCGAGCTTCGCGCGCACGACCAGCGGATGCGTGAACTGGCCGTCGATGCCCATGCCCGCTGCGGGAATCGCGCCGCCATGCGCGGACACGAAATCCATCAGGCCGAAGCTGAGCGATTGCACACGCGGATGCGCGGCGATGTCGAAGGCGCGATGCACCGCGGCCGGCGATTCGATCAGCACGTGCAGCGGCAGGCGCTGTGCACCGGCGGCATCGAGCGCGGCGGCCGCGCGCTCCACGTCCGCGACGGATTCCACCTTGGGCACCATCACGTGCGAAAGCTTCTTGCCGGCCTTGCCTGCGATGGTGGCGATGTCCTGCTCGAATGCCGGGTGGTCGACGGGATGGACGCGCACCGCGACACGCGCCTTGTCGCTGGCGAGGGAGGCGAGCGCGACGACCAGCGCCGCATGCTCGGCTTCACCGCCGACGGGCGCGCCGTCTTCGCAGTCGAGCGTGACATCGAAGACGCAGGCGCCGAATTCCTCGGTCATCTCGGCCTGCAGCTGCAGGCTCTTTCGCATCCGCGCCTCGACACCGCTGTAGTGGTCGCAAACCGGAAGAAAACCAGTCTGCGCCTGGGCGCCCAGGAGGATATCGCGCGGATGAAGCATGGCCCCCACGCTTGTCACTTCGTGTACTACGCTGCCCCCCGAGGGGGTCTTCGCGCCTAGGGGCGGCCCGTCGTCGCTCACTTCACCCGCTTTCAGAGCAGGTGGGCGACGCCGGCCTGTTCGTCCTGCAGTTCCTTCAGGGTCTTGTTGATCCGCTCCTGGCTGAACGCGTCGATCTCCAGGCCCTTCACGATTTCATACTTGCCGTCCTTGGTGGTGACGGGGAAACCGAACATGATGTCCTTCGGGATGCCGTAGTCGCCGTTGGAGGGCACGCCCATGGTGACCCACTTGCCGTTGGTGCCCAGGGCCCAATCGCGCATGTGGTCGATCGCGGCGTTGGCGGCGGAAGCGGCCGACGAGAGGCCACGCGCTTCGATGATCGCGGCGCCGCGCTTGCCGACGGTGGGGAGGAAGGTCTCGGCATTCCAGACCTGGTCGTTGATCAGGTCCTTGACGGCCTTGCCGCCGACGGTGGCGAAGCGGTAGTCGGCGTACATGGTCGGCGAATGGTTGCCCCACACGGTGAGCTTCTCGATGTCGGCGACGGCCTTGCCGGTCTTGGCGGCGATCTGGCTCAGAGCGCGGTTGTGATCGAGGCGAAGCATGGCGGTGAAGTTCTCGCGCGGCAGGCTCGGGGCGCTCTTCATCGCGATGTAGGCGTTCGTGTTGGCGGGGTTGCCCACGACCAGCACCTTGACGTTGCGGCTCGCGACCTTGTCGAGCGCCTTGCCTTGTGCCGTGAAGATGGCGCCGTTGACGGCGAGCAGCTCGGCGCGCTCCATGCCCGGGCCGCGGGGACGCGAGCCGACCAGCAGCGCGTAGTCGGTGTCCTTGAAGGCCGTCATCGGGTCGCTGTGGGCTTCCATGCCGGCCAGCAGGGGGAACGCGCAATCCTCGAGCTCCATCATCACGCCCTTGAGCGCCTTCTGGGCCTTCTCGTCGGGGATTTCGAGCAATTGCAGGATGACGGGCTGGTCCTTGCCCAGCATCTCGCCGGAGGCAATGCGAAACAGCAGGGCGTAACCGATCTGGCCGGCAGCGCCTGTGACGGCAACGCGGACGGGCTTTTTGCTCATGGAAATCTCCGAAATTTCGTGTGGGGGGAACCGCGAAGTTTACCCGCGAAAACCCTAGCACGTCAATTTGTCTTATGTCTTATATAAGATATGATTCGACCACTTCAACGGTGGGCCCCGCCCTTTCCAGCACGCGTATCGCAGCACGAATTCCGCAGCACCTGTCCCGCGATGTCGCAGACACCTCCCTCCAGCAACGACAGCGCCGCCGCCGACGGCGCGGTGCAGGCCACGCCCGCGTTCAGCCCGCTGTACCAGCAGATCAAGGTGCTGATCCTGCAAAGCCTGCAGGACGGAGAATGGAAGCCGGGCGAGGCGATCCCGAGCGAAATCGAGCTCGCCGCGCGCTTTCGCGTGAGCCAGGGCACGGTGCGCAAGGCGATCGACGAGCTCGCGGCGGAAAACCTCCTGGTGCGCCGCCAGGGCAAGGGCACCTTCGTGGCGACGCACGCGGAGCAGCACGTGCGCTATCGCTTCCTGCGGCTCATTCCCGACAGCGGCGACGTGGACACCGAAGGGCCCGCGCAGCGTGAGGTGCTGGAGTGCAAACGCGCTCGCGCGAGCGCCGACATCGCCCGCACGCTGGGCCTGCGCACCGGCGACCCGGTGGTGCAGGTGCGCCGTATCCTGTCCTTCGGCGGCGTGCCCACCATCCTGGAAGACCTCTGGCTGCCGGGCAACGCGTTCAAGGGCCTCAATGCCGGGCAGATGGCGGGATACCACGGGCCGACCTACGCCATGTTCGAGGTGGAATTCGGCGTGCGCATGGTGCGCGCCGAGGAGCGCATCCGCGCGGTGGCGGCAGACGCGCAACAGGCCATGCTATTGAAAGTGGAGCAACACACGCCGCTCCTGAGCGTCGAGCGGGTGGCCTACACCTATAACGACGTGCCGATGGAACTGCGGCGCGGGCTGTACGTCACGGAGACCCACCACTACCGCAACGAATTGAGCTGACCACACGCCGATGACCGCGGCCGTATGGATTTCATGAAGGCCCCGTGTCAGTTTGGTGCATTGCAATAGAATTTTGGGTTGTCTGCTTATTTCCGTCACGAACCGCACATGCGCACCACCAAGAAAGCCAAGCCATGACAGAGCCAGCCAAGAAGCGGCCCGAGTTTCGCAACATCCACGCATTGACGGACCTCCCCTCCTACCGGCTGCCCGCCGCGGGCATCGTGTCCATCCTGCACCGTATCAGCGGCGCGATGATGTTCCTCCTGATGCCGTTCATCATCTGGATGTTCGACAAGTCCGTCTCCTCCGAAATCTCCTTCGCCAAGTTCCGGGCCGCTTTCACGAGCGGCCTTTGGATTTTTCCGGGCTGGTTCATGAAGCTCGTGGTGCTGGCGCTGATCTGGGCCTACCTGCACCACCTCATCGCCGGCTTGCGGCACCTCTGGATGGACGTGAGCCACGCGGCCGTGACGAAGGAATTCGGCTTCCGTTCCGCGCAGGTCACGCTGGGCGCGAGCGTCCTGCTCACGCTCGTCCTGGGCGCCAAGCTCTTCGGCCTCTACTGACAAGAACAACGGGAACAACAACATGTCCGTGAACTACGGCTCCAAGCGCATCGTCGTCGGCGCGCACTACGGCCTGCGCGATTGGCTCAGCCAGCGCGTCACCGCCGCGCTGATGGCTCTCTTCACCCTTATCGTCCTGCTGCAGGTCATCTTCTCGCGCGGCCCGATGGGATACGACAAATGGGCGGGGATCTTCTCGTCGCAATGGATGAAGGTGCTGACCTTCACCGTGATCGCCGCGCTCCTCTGGCACGTCTGGGTGGGCATGCGCGACGTGTGGATGGATTACATCAAGGCCGTGTGGCTGCGTCTCGTGCTGCAAGTCTTCACCATCGTCTGGCTTACGGCCTGCGCCGGCTGGGCGATTCAAGTTCTCTGGAGACTCTGAGCATGTCGTATACCAACAAGAACATCACCAAGCGCAAGTTCGACGTCGTCATCGTCGGGGCCGGGGGCTCCGGCATGCGCGCGTCGCTGCAGCTCGCGCGCGCGGGCCTGAACGTCGCCGTGCTCTCGAAGGTCTTTCCGACCCGTTCGCACACCGTCGCGGCGCAGGGCGGCATCGGGGCGTCGCTGGGCAACATGTCCGAGGACAACTGGCACTACCACTTCTACGACACCGTGAAGGGCTCCGACTGGCTCGGCGACCAGGACGCGATCGAGTTCATGTGCCGCGAAGCACCCAAGGTCGTGTACGACCTCGAGCATATGGGCATGCCCTTCGACCGCAACCCGGACGGCACGATCTACCAGCGCCCGTTCGGCGGCCACACCGCCAACTACGGCGAGAAGCCCGTGCAGCGCGCCTGCGCCGCGGCGGACCGCACCGGCCACGCGATGCTGCACACGCTGTACCAGCAGAACGTCAAGGCCAAGACCAGCTTCTTCGTCGAGTGGATGGCGCTCGACCTGATCCGCGATGCGGAAGGCGACGTCGTCGGCGTCACGGCGCTCGAGATGGAAACGGGCGACCTGCACATCCTCGAGGCGAAGACCACCTTGCTCGCCACGGGCGGCGCGGGACGGATCTTCGCGGCGTCGACGAATGCCTTCATCAACACCGGCGACGGCCTGGGCATGGCGGCGCGCGCCGGCATCCCGCTGGAAGACATGGAGTTCTGGCAGTTCCACCCCACCGGCGTCGCCGGCGCGGGCGTGCTGCTCACGGAAGGCTGCCGCGGCGAAGGCGCGATCCTGCTCAACAGCAACGGCGAGCGCTTCATGGAGCGCTACGCCCCCACCCTGAAGGACCTCGCGCCGCGCGACTTCGTCTCCCGCTCGATGGACCAGGAGATCAAGGAAGGCCGCGGCTGCGGTCCCAACAAGGACTACGTGCTGCTCAAGCTCGACCACCTGGGCGCCGAGACCATCCACAAGCGCCTGCCCTCGGTGTACGAGATCGGCGTGAACTTCGCCAACGTCGACATCACCAAGGAGCCGATCCCGGTGGTGCCGACCATCCACTACCAGATGGGCGGCATCCCGACGAACGTCAACGGGCAGGTCGTCGTGCAGAACGGCGGCGTGCACAACGAGGTGGTCAACGGCCTCTACGCGGTGGGCGAATGCTCCTGCGTGAGCGTGCACGGCGCCAACCGCCTGGGCACCAACTCGCTGCTGGACCTGCTGGTGTTCGGCCGGGCCGCGGGCAACCACATCGTGGAATTCGCGAGCCGCAGCAAGTCCCACAAGGATCTGCCCGCCGACGCCGCGGACCGCACGCTGGAACGCCTGAACCGCCTCGAAAACACCGCCTCCGGCGAATACGCGCAGGACGTCGCCAACGACATCCGCGCGAGCATGCAGTTGCACGCGGGCGTGTTCCGCACGCAGGCGAGCATGGACGAAGGCGTCGGCAAGATCGCCGCCATCCGCAGCCGCGTGAATTCCCTGGCGCTCAAGGACAAGTCCAAAGTCTTCAACACCGCCCGCATCGAGGCGCTGGAGGTCGAGAACCTGATCGAGTGCGCGCAGGCCACCATCGTGTCGGCCGCCGCGCGCAAGGAATGCCGTGGCGCCCACACCGTGAGCGACTACGAAAAGCCGGTGGACGACCCGCAGGCGCCGATGGGCCGCGACGACGCCAACTGGATGAAGCACACCCTGTGGTACAGCGAAGGCAGCCGCCTGTCGTACAAGCCGGTGCAGCTCAAGCCGCTCACCGTCGACAGCGTTCCCCCCAAGGTCCGTACGTTCTAGTACCTACCGCAGCAACGACTAAATTAAACGGATAAAGCCATGGAAAAACGGACCTTCCAGATCTACCGCTACGACCCGGACAAGGACGCCAAGCCGTACATGCAGACCATCGAGATCGAACTCGACGGCCACGAGCGCATGCTGCTGGACGCCCTGATGAAGCTCAAGGCGCAGGACCCGACGCTTTCCTTCCGCCGCTCCTGCCGCGAAGGCGTGTGCGGCTCGGACGCGATGAACATCAACGGCAAGAACGGCCTCGCATGTCTCACCAACATGCTCACGCTCAAGGGCACCATCGTGCTCAAGCCACTGCCCGGCCTGCCCGTCATCCGCGACCTGATCGTGGACATGACGCAGTTCTTCAAGCAGTACAACTCGATCAAGCCCTACCTCATCAACGACAACGTGCCGCCCGAGAAGGAACGCCTGCAGTCGCCCGAGGAACGCGAGGAGCTCAACGGCCTGTACGAGTGCATCCTGTGCGCGAGCTGCTCCACGAGTTGCCCGAGCTTCTGGTGGAACCCGGACAAATTCGTCGGCCCGGCCGGGCTGCTGCAGGCCTACCGCTTCATCGCCGACAGCCGCGACGAAGCCACCGCCGAGCGACTGGACAACCTGGAAGACCCGTACCGGCTCTTCCGCTGCCACACGATCATGAATTGCGTGGATGTGTGCCCGAAGGGCCTGAACCCGACCATGGCCATCGGCAAGATCAAGGAATTGATGGTGCGCCGGTCGATCTGACGCACCACCGGATATGGACGCGAAAGCTGACGACCTGCTTGACGAGCGGGCGCTCTCCAAACTGAAATGGCGGTGCCGCCGCGGTTTGCTGGAGAACGACCTGTTCATCGAACGGTTCTTCAGCCGCTACGAAGCGTCGCTGACCACCGGTCAGGCGGCGGCGCTGAATGAGTTGATGGATCTGCCCGACAACGACTTGCTGGACCTGCATTTGCGGCGCAAGGAGCCGGAGGGCGAACTGGACACGAAGCCCGTGCGTGAAGTGCTTGCGATGCTGCGAAGCAGGCCAACCGATTAGTTAAAGGAAGAAAGCCATGGAACTCGCTGACAACAAGGCCACCCTGTCGTTCTCCAACGGCAGCCCGAACGTCGAACTACCTGTCTACAAGGGCAGCGTCGGCCCCGACGTGATCGACATCCGCAAGCTGTACGCGCAGACCGGCATGTTCACGTACGACCCGGGCTTCATGTCCACGGCCGCGTGCCAGTCGGCCATCACCTACATCGACGGCGACAAGGGTGAACTGCTCTATCGCGGCTACCCCATCGAGCAGCTCGCGACGAAGTGCGACTTCATGGAAACCTGCCACCTGCTGCTGTACGGAGAGCTGCCCAACGAGGAAGGCAAGAAGAAGTTCACGCGCACCGTGACCATGCACACCATGGTCAACGAGCAGATGCAGTTCTTCCTGCGGGGCTTCCGCCGCGACGCGCACCCGATGGCCATCATGACCGGCCTGGTCGGCGCCCTGTCGGCCTTCTATCACGACAGCACGGACATCAACAACCCGGAGCACCGCGAGATCGCCGCGATCCGCCTGATCGCCAAGATGCCGACGCTGGTTGCCATGGCCTACAAGTACAGCGCAGGCCAGCCGTACATGTACCCGAAGAACGAACTCAGCTACGCAGGCAACTTCCTGCACATGATGTTCGCCACGCCTTGCGAGCCCTACACCGTGAGCCCGGTGCTCGAGCGCGCGCTCGACCGCATCTTCATCCTGCACGCGGACCACGAGCAGAACGCATCGACCTCCACCGTGCGGCTGTGCGGCTCGTCGGGCACGAACCCGTTCGCGGCCATCGCGGCGGGCGTGGCCTGCCTCTGGGGCCCCGCGCACGGCGGCGCCAACGAGGCGGCGCTCAACATGCTCTACGACATCCAGAAGGCGGGCGGCGTCGAGAAGATCGGCGAATTCATCAAGCAGGTGAAGGACAAGAACTCCGGCATCAAGCTGATGGGCTTCGGGCACCGCGTCTACAAGAACTACGACCCGCGTGCCAAGCTCATGCAGGAAACCTGCAAGGAAGTGCTGGGCGAGCTCGGCCTGGAAAACGACCCCCTGTTCAAGCTCGCGATGGCGCTCGAGAAGATCGCGCTGGAAGACGAATACTTCGTCTCCCGCAAGCTCTACCCGAACGTGGACTTCTACTCCGGCATCGTGCAGCGCGCGATCGGCATCCCGGTGTCGCTCTTCACCGCGATTTTCGCGGCGGCGCGCACCGTGGGCTGGATCGCCCAGCTGAACGAAATGATCGGCGACCCGGAATACAAGATCGGCCGTCCGCGCCAGCTCTTCACCGGCTCGGTGAAGCGCGACGTGAAGCCGCTCGCGCAGCGCTGAACCGCCGCGGTCCGCGCAAAGCCCGCTTCGGCGGGCTTTTTCGTTTCCAGCCGGGCAGCATGGCCATCTCGGTTCGCGATGCCGAAATCCCCTGTTTTAGGGGAAAATCGCCTTCTCCCATCGCCAACCGCGATGACTCAAGCCATCACCGCCATGAAGCCCTCGGAACGCAACTTCGCACGCCGGATCGACCTCACGTCGCTCCAGCTGTTCGTGGCCGTGTGTGAGCTGGGGAGCATCGGCAAGGCCGCGGAGCGCGAGTTCATCGCCGCCTCCGCCGTGAGCAAGCGCCTGTCGGACCTGGAGGCGACGCTCGACACCCCGCTGCTCTACCGCCACACCCGCGGGGTGGACCTGACGCCTGCCGGCGAAAGCCTGCTGCACCACGCGCGTTCCGTGCTCTTCAGCCTGGAGAAGATGCAGGGCGAGCTGAGCGAATACGCCGACGGCGTGCGCGGCCACGTGCGGGTGCACGCGAGCATTTCGGCAGTCGTGCAGTTCCTGCCCGAAGACCTCGGCGAATTCATCAGCGCCCACCCCGAAGTGAAGATCGACCTCGAGGAGCACCTCTCCACCGAGGTCGTTCGCGCCGTGCAGGAAGGCGCCGCCGACCTGGGCATCTGCAATTCGGCGGTGCTGTCGCCCGGCCACGGCCTGCAGACGCGCCCTTATCGTGAAGACCAGCTCGTGCTGATCGTCCCGCGCCGGCATGCGCTGGCGCGCCGCAAGGCGGTCGCGTTCGAGGACACGCTCGATTGCGACCACGTGGGCCTGCATTCGAACAGCTCCGTCTACCTCGCGATGCGCGACGCCGCCGCGCTCGCGGGCCGCAACATCCGGCTTCGCATCCACGTCACCGGGCTGGACGCGATGTGCCGCATGATCCACAACGGCCTCGGCGTGGGCGTGATGCCGCGCCGCGCCTTCGAGTTGATGCACGGCGTCGGCGATCTGGAAAGCGTTCGCCTCACCGATGCCTGGGCCGACCGCCGCATCGACCTCGTGTCGCGCGACTTCTCCACCCTTCCCGTCACGGGCCGCCTGCTGGTGGAACACCTCACCGCGCGCGTCCCCGTCATCGAAGCGGCCGAACTGGCCGCCTCCTAGCCATCCCAAGCGAGAGAACAGACCATGGCAAGAACCCTCTACGACAAGATCTGGGACGAGCACGTCGTCCACACCGAGGAGGACGGCACCGCCATCCTCTACATCGACCGCCATCTCGTGCATGAAGTGACGAGCCCCCAGGCTTTCGAGGGCCTGCGGCAGGCCGGGCGCAAGGTATGGCGCGTGAGCTCCATCGTCGCCACGGCGGACCACAACACGCCCACCACCGGCTGGGAGCGCGGGTACGACGGCATCGACGACCCGATCAGCAAGGAGCAGGTCACCACGCTAGACAAGAACATCGGCGAGTTCGGCTCGGCGGCCTATTTCCCCTTCCTGTCGAAGCGCCAGGGCATCGTGCACGTGATCGGCCCCGAGCAGGGCGCGACGCTGCCGGGCATGACCGTCGTTTGCGGGGACTCGCACACCTCGACCCATGGCGCGTTCGGCGCGCTCGCGCACGGCATCGGCACGAGCGAGGTCGAGCACGTGATGGCGACGCAGACGCTGCTCGCCAAGAAGGCGAAGAACATGCTGGTGAAGGTCGAGGGCCGGCTCGCGCCCGGCGTCACGGCCAAGGACATCGTGCTGGCCGTCATCGGCCGTATCGGCACGGCCGGCGGCACGGGCTACACGATCGAGTTCGCCGGCTCGGCGATCCGCTCGCTGTCGATGGAGGGCCGCATGACGGTCTGCAACATGGCAATCGAAGCGGGCGCGCGTGCCGGGCTCGTGGCGGTGGACGACAAGACCATCGAGTACGTGAAGGGCCGCCCCCTCGCGCCCACCGGCGTCGAATGGGATCATGCCGTGGCGTACTGGAAGACGCTGCAGTCCGACGCGGGCGCGAAGTTCGACACCGTCGTCGAACTCGACGCCTCGTCCATCATCCCCCAGGTCACCTGGGGTACCTCCCCCGAGATGGTGCTCGGCATCGACGCGCGCGTGCCGGACCCCGACCGGGAGAAGGACGCGAACAAGCGCGGCGCGATCGAGCGCGCATTGACGTACATGGGGCTCGAGCCCGGCAAGGCGCTCAACGACATCCACGTCGACAAGGTCTTCATCGGCTCGTGCACCAACAGCCGCATCGAGGACATGCGCGAGGCCGCCGCGATGGTTCGCAAGCTGGGCCGCAAGGTGTCGCGCAACGTGAAGCTCGCCTTGGTGGTCCCGGGTTCGGGGCTCGTGAAGGAGCAGGCCGAGCGCGAAGGCCTGCACGAGATCTTCAAGGCCGCGGGTTTCGAATGGCGCGAGCCGGGATGTTCCATGTGCCTGGCGATGAACGCCGACAGGCTCGAGCCCGGCGAGCGATGCGCATCCACCAGCAACCGCAACTTCGAAGGCCGGCAAGGCGCGGGGGGCCGCACGCACCTGGTCAGCCCGGCGATGGCCGCGGCCGCCGCCGTGCACGGCCACTTCGTCGATGTCCGCCAATTCGCCTGAGCCAGGAGAACGTACGATGAGCACCGTAGCCCTCAAGCCCTTCACCGTCCACAAGGGCCTCGTCGCCCCGATGGATCGCGAGAACGTCGACACCGACGCGATCATCCCCAAGCAATTCCTGAAGTCGATCCGCAAGACCGGCTTCGGCCCGAACCTGTTCGACGAATGGCGCTACCTGGACCACGGCGAGCCCGGCCAGGACCCCGCCACGCGCAAGCCCAACCCGGACTTCGTGCTGAACCAGCCGCGCTACCAGGGCGCCTCCATCCTGCTCGCGCGCAAGAACTTCGGCTGCGGGTCCTCGCGCGAGCACGCGCCGTGGGCGCTGGACCAGTACGGCTTTCGCGCGATCATCGCGCCGAGCTACGCCGACATCTTCTTCAACAACTGCTTCAAGAACGGGCTGCTCCCGATCGTCCTGCCGGATGCGCAGGTGAGCGAACTGTTCGATTCCGCCCAGGCATTTCCGGGCTACGAGCTCACGATCGACCTCGACCGCCAGCTGGTCGTCAAGCCGGACGGAAAGGCATTCGAATTCGACGTGCAGCCGTTTCGCAAGTTCTGCCTCATGAACGGCTTCGACGATATCGGACTCACGCTGCGCCAGGCCGACAAGATCCGCGCCTTCGAAGCCGAGCGCCTCGCCTCCAAGCCCTGGCTCGCCCATTCCCTCGTCAACTGAACCCTGCACGCTCATGAAAATCGCAATCCTCCCCGGCGACGGCATCGGCACGGAAATCGTCGCGGAAGCGGTGAAGGTCCTGCACGCGCTCGACCTGAAGTTCGAATCGGAGACCGCGCTGGTCGGCGGCGCCGCCTACGAAGCCCATGGCCACCCGCTGCCCGAAGCCACGCTCAAGCTCGCGAAGGAAGCGGATGCCGTCCTCTTCGGCGCCGTGGGCGACTGGAAGTACGACAAGCTCGAACGCGCGCTGCGCCCGGAGCAGGCGATCCTCGGCCTGCGCAAGAACCTCGGCCTCTTCGCGAACTTCCGCCCGGCCATCTGCTACGAGGAACTGGTCGGCGCATCCAGCCTCAAGCCGGAACTCATCGCGGGCCTGGACATCCTCATCATCCGCGAGCTCACGGGCGACATCTACTTCGGCCAGCCGCGCGGCCGGCGCACCGCCGTCGACGGGCACTTCCCCGGCAGCGAAGAAGCCTTCGACACCATGCGCTATTCGCGTCCCGAAGTCGAGCGCATCGCGCGCGTCGCCTTCGAGGCCGCCCGCAAGCGCAGCAAGCGCGTCACCAGCGTCGACAAGGCCAACGTGCTCGAGACCTTCCAGTTCTGGAAGGACATCGTCACGGAAGTCGGCAAGGAATACCCGGACGTCGAGCTCGACCACATGTACGTGGACAACGCGGCGATGCAGCTGGTGAAGGCGCCCAAGAAGTTCGACGTCGTGGTAACGGGCAACATGTTCGGCGACATCCTGTCCGACGAGGCCGCGATGCTGACGGGTTCAATCGGCATGTTGCCTTCGGCCAGCCTGAACGCCAGCAACCAGGGGCTGTACGAGCCCAGCCACGGCAGCGCGCCGGACATCGCGGGCAAGGGCATCGCCAATCCTTTGGCTACAATCCTCTCTGCCGCCATGATGCTCCGCTTCTCCCTCAACCAAGCCGCCGCCGCCGACCGTATCGAGTCCGCGGTGAAGGCCGTGCTGGCCTCGGGCCTGCGCACCGCGGACATCCATTCCAGCGGCACCACGAAAGTCGGCACGCGCGAGATGGGCGACGCCGTCGTGGCCGCGATTACCAAAAAGACCACCAAGGGCTAGCAAGCTCCGGTTCGTCGCGCCCTTCCCCGGCCAGACGAGCCGGGGACCAGAGATTGATTTTTCTAGAAAGGGCGATCTGAAATGAAACTCTCCAACGGACAGCAGCCGCTGGTCGGCCTGGTCGGCTGGCGCGGCATGGTCGGCTCGGTCCTCATGGACCGCATGCAGGCCGAGGGCGACTTCGCCCTGATCGAGCCGGTGTTCTTCTCGACTTCCAACGCGGGCGGCAAGGCCCCGGCGCAGGCGAAGAACGAGATCACGCTCAAGGACGCGTTCGACATCGACGCGCTGAAGAAGTGCGACATCGTCATCACCGCGCAGGGTGGCGACTACACGACCGAAGTCTTTCCCAAGCTGCGCGCCGCCGGCTGGACCGGCCACTGGATCGACGCGGCATCGACCCTGCGCATGAAGGATGACGCCGTCATCGTGCTGGACCCGGTGAACATGCCGGTGATCAAGTCGGCGCTGGTCAAGGGCGGGCGCAACTGGATCGGCGGCAACTGCACCGTGAGCTGCATGCTGATGGGCGTGGGCGCGCTGTACAAGGCCGGCCTCGTCGAGTGGATGAGCAGCATGACCTACCAAGCGGCATCCGGCGGGGGTGCCCAGCACATGCGCGAACTCCTCACGCAGTTCGGCACGCTCAACGCCGAGGTGCGCGGCCTGCTGGACGACCCCAAGTCCGCGATCCTGGAGATCGACCGCAAGGTGCTCGCGCGCCAGCAGTCCATGTCCGGCGAAGAGACCGCCAACTTCGGCGTGCCGCTGGGCGGCTCGCTCATCCCCTGGATCGACAAGGACCTCGGCGACGGCATGAGCAAGGAAGAATGGAAGGCCGGTGCCGAGACCAACAAGATCCTGGGCCAGGGCCCCGGCTTTGCCAAGCCCGCGACGCCCGTGGACGGCTTCTGCGTTCGCGTCGGCGCCATGCGCTGCCACAGCCAGGCGCTCACCTTCAAGCTGCGCAAGGACGTTCCCGTGGCGGACATCGAACAGATGATCGCGGCGGACAACGAATGGGTGCGGGTGGTGCCGAACAACCGAGAAGCGACGCTCAAGGACCTGACGCCCGTGTCGGTGACCGGCACGCTGGGCATCCCGGTGGGCCGCATCCGCAAGCTCGCGATGGGCCCGGAGTATGTCGGCGCATTCACGATCGGCGACCAGTTGCTGTGGGGCGCGGCGGAGCCGCTGCGCCGGATGCTGCGCATCCTTCTCGACGCATAATCCCGCCCGAGCCGCGAACGACGGCCTGTCACCGATGGTGACAGGCCGTTGTCACATCACAACAACGTGCGTGGTGCATGTGCGCACCGAGAGTGCGTGCGGAAGTTAAAAGCTGTCTCAGCTTGTCAGCCTAAGACATTGATGTTATGGTCCTTTTAGCAAATTCAGCGTCGAGGCGTTTGTCCGCATGATGAGAAAAAAATTGCCTGCAGACCGAGCAATGGGGGCGCAAAAACCGATGACGAAGCCGCAATGGCGCGCTACCGCTCTGGCAATCGCGGCGGCGGCGTTGCTGGGTGTTTCCACATCGACTGCTTACGCTCTTGGCTTGGGTCGCATCACGGTCCAGTCGGCTCTCGGCGAGCCGCTGCGGGCCGAGATCGACGTTCCCGAAATCAACGCGGAAGAAATCGCCAGCCTGCGTACGGCGGTGGCGTCACCTGAAGCATTCCGCGCAGCCGGTTTCGAATTCAACCCGACGCTCTCGGGCATCGTCATCACCTTGCAGCGCCGGCCCGACGGCCGCCACTTCCTGCAGCTGTCCAGCAACCGGGCCGTCAACGATCCCTTCGTCGACCTGATCCTGGAAACCACCTGGTCCTCCGGCCGCATCGTGCGCGACTACACGATGCTGTTCGACCCGCCGGCCCTGCGCTCGAACGCGGCGCCGCTCGCCGCCCAGGTGACGCCGGCGGCGCCTTCCACGCGCGCACCGGCTCCGGCCCCCGCTCCTTCAGCCCGCGCGCCCTCCGTCGCGCCGGCCGCGCCAGCCGCCCGTGCGCCCGCGGAACGTCCCGCGCCCGCAGCGGCGTCACGCGCGCCGTCCGGGGACGGCAAGCAGGTCACCGTGCAGGCCGGCGACACCGCAGGAAAGATCGCAGCGGCGAACAAGCCCGCCAGCGTCTCGCTGGACCAGATGCTGGTGGCCATGCTGCGCGCGAACCCCGACGCTTTCATCGGGGGCAACATCAACCGCCTGCGCGCCGGCGCCGTCGTGACGGTACCGACCACCGAAGACGCCAACCTGATTCCCCCCGACGACGCGAAGCAAACACTGGTCGCCCAGAGCCGCGACTTCAACGAATTCCGTCGGCGCCTGGCCGAAGGCCTGCCGACGACGAACGTGGCGCCCGCAGACCGCCAGTCCTCCGGCAAGATCCAGGCGCAGGTCCAGGAAAAGAAGCCCGGCGCCTCGGCTCCGGACAAGCTCACGCTTTCCAAGGGTGCCGTGCAAGGCAAGGCGGCCGAGGACAAGATTGCGCGCGAGAGGTCGGCCAAGGACGCAGCCGCCCGCGTGGCGGAGTTGAACAAGAACATCGCCGACCTGAACCGGCTCAGCGCCGCTTCGGGTCCGGCAGGCGCAGGCGCCAGCGGCGCGAGGCCTGGCGTGGGTGTCCCCGTCGCAGGGGCGGCGAGTTCGGCCGGCAAACCGGCATCCGCGGCTGCTTCGGCTCCGGCAGCCAAGCCGGCTTCCGCACCGGCGATGGTGACGGCCACCGCGCCTGCCTCGGCGGCCAAGCCTGCCTCTGCGCCTGCCGCAGCCGCGTCCGCACCCGTCGCCGCCTCGGCCTCCGCGGCCAGGCCGGCCTCGGCGGCCCCGGCCGTGGTGGCCGCACCGTCTCCGGTGGCATCGAGCGCCTCGCCGATGGCCACCGTGTCCCCGCCGTCGGCCTCGGCAGCAGTCGCTTCCGCATCGCCTGCATCGTCGGCCGCAAGCGCGCCTGTCGCGATGCCCTCCTCCGTCAGCGCAAGTGCCGCCGCGAGCAGCCCTGCGTCGTCCGCCGCGGCGCCGGCCAGCGCTCCCGCGCCGGCGACCGTCGCCGCCGCCTCCGCACCCAAGCCGTCGGCGGTGCCCCGCAAGGCCGAGACCAGCTTCCTCGACGACCTCCTCGAAAACCCGATGGTCCCGGCTGCGATAGGCGGCATCCTGGCCTTCCTGCTCGGCTTCGGTTTCTATCGCGCCCAGCAGCGCAAGAAGTCGACTCAGGTCGACAGTTCCTTCCTGGAAAGCCGCCTGCAGCCCGATTCCTTCTTCGGCGCCAGCGGCGGCCAGCGCATCGACACCAACGAGGGCAACGCGACCGGCTCCTCGATGGTGTACTCGCCCAGCCAGCTCGACGCCGCCGGCGATGTGGACCCGGTGGCTGAAGCCGACGTGTACCTCGCCTACGGGCGCGACCTGCAGGCCGAGGAAATCCTCAAGGAAGCCCTGCGCACCAACCCGCAACGCGTGGCGGTGCACAGCAAGCTGCTGGAAATCTACTCCAAGCGCCGCGACAACAAGGCCTTCGAGCTCGTGGCTACGGAGGCCTACGGCCTCACCCACGGTGAAGGCCCGGTGTGGGAACACATCTGCGAACTCGGCCACGAACTGGACGCGACGAATCCGCTGTACCGTCCGGGCGGCGCACCCGCCGAAGGCGCTGTGGCCGCAGCGGCTGCCGCCACAGCCGCGGGCGCGGCCTTCAGCGCGACGTCGGCGCAGCAGGCCACGCAAGGTTCGCAAGCCACCCAGCCGGTGGCCGCCGCGCCGGTCGATCTGGACCTCGATCTCGACTTCGACCTGGACTCGCCGGCCGAAGCACCTGCCGCGGCACCCGCGGCCCCCGTGATGGGTGCTTACGCCCCTGCCCCGGCGCCGCAGCCGACGCTGGCCATGACGGTGCCGCCCGCTCCCGCCGGATCCGATGCCATGCCCCCGTTGGACATGGATTTCGGTTCCGCGTCGACGGTTTCGATGACGTCAGCGCCCACGGAGCCCGCCCACCTCGAGTCCCCCGCCGCGGACGACAACGCGCTGAGCTTCGACCTGGATGCACCGCCCCCCGCTTCCCCGCCACCCGCCGCAGCGCCGGTGGCAGCCGCTCCGGCTGCGGACAGCTCGGGCATGATCGAATTCGACCTGGGTTCCCTGTCCCTCGATCTTCCCGGCGCGACGCCCGCGCCGGCGGCTTCCGCCGCAGCGGCCGCCACGCCTGCCGCCGCCGCCAAGGGCCTGCCAGAAATCGATTCGGGTCCTTCCAGCAGGTCCGGCGAAAGCACGGCCGGATTCGAGGATTCCGCCAGCGGCGACCCGCTGGCCACGAAGTTCGCCCTCGCCCAGGAATTCAACGCCATCGGCGACCCGGACGGCGCTCGCTCGCTGGCCCAGGAAGTCGTCGCGGAAGCCTCGGGCGACTTGAAGAGCAAGGCGCAGAAGTTCCTCGCCGAAATCGGCTGAGGCGCCGCCCGTCTTCCTCACGAAAGGCCTGCCCATGAGGCTGGCGCTGGGTATCAGCTACCTCGGACAAGCCTACGAAGGCTGGCAAAGCCAGCCTTCGGGGCGCACCGTCCAGGACAAGCTGGAATCCGCCCTTTCCCAATTCACGGCGCAGGACGTCTCCACCGTCTGCGCGGGCCGCACGGATTCGGGCGTGCACGGCCTGATGCAGGTCGTCCACTTCGACACCGAACTGCAGCGCGAGGAGTTTTCCTGGGTGCGCGGCACCAATCGGTTCCTGCCGCCCGACATCGCGGTCGAATGGGCTCGCCCGGTCCCTGATGCCTTCCATTCCCGGGCGTCCGCCACGTCCCGGCGTTACGCATACGTGGTGCGCGAGTCGGCGGTGCGTCCCAGCGTGGACGCGGGCCGCGTCGGCTGGGTGTTCCGCCCCCTGCGCCTCGATGCCATGCAGGAGGCAGCCGCCTTCCTGCTGGGGCAGCACGACTTCACCTCGTTCCGCGCCTCCGGATGCCAGGCGCGCTCGCCCGTCAAGACCATGATGCGCATAGCCATCGCCAGGCGCGGCGCGTACTGGCGCTTCGATTTCGAAGCGGACGCCTTCCTGCACCACATGATCCGCAACATCATAGGTTCACTGCTCGTCGTGGGCCAGGGCCAACAGCCGGCGTCCTGGATGGGCGGGGTGCTCGAGGCGCGCGACCGGGACGCGGCCTCGCCGACGTTCTCGCCCGACGGCCTGTATTTCCTGGGGCCGGTCTATGGGGCCGAGTGGAACCTGCCCACCCGCACGCCTGCTTATGATTGGCTGCCATGAGCGCAGCCTCCACGACACCTTCACGCACCCGCATCAAGATCTGCGGGCTGACGCGCGAGCAGGACGTCGATGCCGCAGTCGATGCCGGCGCGGATGCGGTCGGCTTCGTCATGTATGCGCACAGCCCGCGCTGCGTCTCGCCCCAGCGGGCCGCCGAACTCGCGCGGCGGCTTCCACCGTTCGTCACGCCGGTGCTCCTCTTCGTGAACGAGTCGCCGGAGCGCATCGCGCAGGCCTGCACCCAGCTGCCCCACGCCACCCTGCAGTTCCACGGCGACGAATCGCCTGCGCAATGCGACGCGGCCACGTCCGGCGGACTGCGTCCCTACCTGCGCGCGGCCCGCATACCTCTGCAGTCCACCGAACCCTTCGACTTGTTAAAATTCGCGGCTCAATATCCACATGCCCAAGCCCTCCTGCTCGACGCCCACGTCGAGGGATACGGCGGCGGCGGGAAAGCCTTCGATTGGTCACGCCTTCCTCCAAACGTCAACGCTCGCCTCGTCTTGTCTGGTGGGTTGACGCCTGCAAACGTGACCGATGGCATCGTGCAGGTGCGGCCGCGCTGTAAGTCGCTGGCCGTCGATGTGAGCTCCGGGGTCGAGGTGTCCGACGGGGACGGCACCCGCAAGGGCATCAAGGACCCGGAAAAGATCCATCGCTTCGTCGCGGCCGTGCGTGCCGCCGACAAGCTTCCTGCATGAGGGACCCATGTCCAGCTACCAACAACCGGATCCGACCGGCCACTTCGGAAAGTACGGCGGCAGCTTCGTCAGCGAGACGCTGACCCACGCCATCAACGAACTGCGCGAGGCGTACGCGCGCTACCAGCATGATCCGCAGTTCCTCGCGGAGTTCGCAAGCGAGCTCAAGCACTTCGTGGGGCGGCCCTCGCCGGTCTACCACGCGGCGCGCATGAGCCTCGAGCAGGGTGGCGCGCAGATCTACCTCAAGCGCGAGGACCTGAACCACACGGGCGCCCACAAGATCAACAACGTGATCGGCCAGGCGATGCTCGCGCGGCGCATGGGCAAGCCCCGCGTGATCGCGGAAACCGGCGCGGGCCAGCACGGCGTGGCCACGGCCACCATCTGCGCGCGCTACGGGCTGGAATGCGTCGTCTACATGGGCAGCGCCGACGTGAAGCGGCAGAGCCCGAACGTCTACCGCATGAACCTGCTCGGCGCGCGTGTCGTGCCGGTGGAGTCCGGCAGCAAGACGCTGAAGGACGCACTGAACGAGGCGATGCGCGACTGGGTCACGAACGTCGAGAACACCTTCTACATCATCGGCACGGTGGCTGGCCCTCATCCCTACCCGATGATGGTGCGCGACTTCCAGAGCGTCATCGGCAACGAGTGCCTGTCGCAGATGCCCGAGATCGCCGGCGGGCAGCCGGACGTCGTGGTGGCGTGCGTCGGCGGCGGCAGCAACGCCATGGGCATCTTCTATCCCTACATCAATCATGTGAACACGCGGCTGGTCGGTGTCGAAGCCGCAGGCGAAGGCCTGGAAAGCGGCAAGCACTCCGCGTCCCTGCAACGCGGCAGCCCCGGCGTCCTGCACGGCAACCGCACCTACATCCTGCAGGACGAGAACGGCCAGATCACCGAAACGCACAGCGTGAGCGCGGGCCTGGACTATCCCGGCGTCGGCCCTGAGCACGCGTGGCTCAAGGACATCGGCCGTGCGGAGTACGTGGGCATCACCGACCAGGAGGCGCTCGAGGCGTTCCACTACCTGTGCCGCACCGAAGGCATCATCCCCGCGCTCGAATCCAGTCACGCCATCGCGTACGCCATGAAGCTCGCGAAGACGATGAAGCCCACGCAGAGCATCCTCGTGAACCTCTCCGGGCGCGGCGACAAGGACATCGGTACCGTGGCGGACCTCGCCGGCGTCGATTTCTACGACCGCCCTTCGATGCGCGGCCTGCAGGTGAAGGGCGGAAAGTCATGAGCCGCATCGCAGCCACGTTCGAGGCGCTGAAGGCGCGCGGCCGCAAGGCGCTCATACCCTACATGACCGCCGGCTTCCCCTTCGCCGATGTCACGCCGGAGCTGATGCACGGCATGGTGCGCGGCGGCGCCGACGTGATCGAGCTGGGCGTGCCCTTCTCCGACCCCATGGCGGACGGCCCTGTCATCCAGAAGGCGGGCGAGCAGGCACTGGCCCTGGGCATCGGCACCGTCCAGGTACTGCAGATGGTCAGCCAATTCCGCGAACGCGACGACAAGACGCCCGTCGTCCTGATGGGCTATGCCAACCCGGTGGAGCGCTACGACCTCATGCACGGCGCCGACGCGTTCATCCGCGATGCGGCCGCGGCAGGGGTCGATGGCGTCCTGATCGTGGACTACCCGCCCGAAGAGTGCGAGGAATTCGCTGCGAAGCTGAAAGCCCAGGGCCTAGACCTGATCTTCCTGCTGGCGCCGACGAGCACGGACGCGCGGATGGGCCAGGTCGCCCGCATCGCCACCGGCTACGTGTACTACGTTTCACTCAAGGGAGTGACGGGTGCGGGCCACCTGGACACGGGCGCGGTCGAACAGATGCTGCCGCGCATCCGCCGGCATGTGAAAGTCCCCGTGGGCGTGGGTTTCGGAATCCGCGACGCGGCCACCGCCAAGGCCGTCGGCAAGGTCGCTGACGCGGTGGTGATCGGCACCCGGCTCATCCAGGTCGCCGAAGCCCAGCCGCGCGACAAGGTGGTGGGCGCGGTGTCGGATTTCCTCGGCGAAATCCGCGCGGCACTCGACGCATAATCCGCCAAGGAGCGAACAAACACGATGAGCTGGCTCGAAAAACTACTCCCCCCCAAGATCCAACAGACCGACCCGGCCGAGCGCCGCCAGGTGCCCGAGGGCCTGTGGATCAAGTGCCCGAGCTGCGAGAGCGTCCTCTACAAGACGGACCTCGAGCAGAACCAGAACGTCTGCCCGACCTGCGGCCACCACCACCGGATGGGCGCCCGCGCGCGCCTGAACGGCTTCCTCGACGCCGAAGGCCGCTACGAGATCGGCCAGGAAGTGCTGCCGGTCGATGCACTCAAGTTCAAGGACAGCCGCAAGTACCCCGAGCGCCTGAAGGAAGCCCTGGAAAACACCGGCGAGACCGACGCGCTGGTCGTGATGGGTGGCGCCGTGCAAAGCGTCAGCGTGGTCGCGGCCGCGTTCGAATTCGACTTCATGGGCGGCAGCATGGGCAGCGTCGTGGGCGAGCGCTTCGTGCGCGGCGTCCACGCGGCCATCGAGCAGAAGGTGCCCTTCATCTGCTTCACCGCCACCGGCGGCGCGCGGATGCAGGAGGGCCTGCTGTCCCTCATGCAGATGGCCAAGACCAACGCCGCGCTGACGCGGCTCGCGAAGAAGGGCCTGCCTTACATCAGCGTGCTGACCGACCCGACCATGGGCGGCGTGAGCGCGGGCTTCGCCTTCGTGGGCGACATCGTGATCGCGGAACCCAAGGCGCTGATCGGTTTCGCGGGGCCGCGCGTGATCGAATCGACCGTGCGCGTCACCCTGCCGGAAGGCTTCCAGCGCGCGGAGTTCCTGCAGACCAAGGGTGCGGTGGATTTCATCTGCGACCGGCGGGAGCTGCGCAAGACCGTCTCGCACGCGCTGGCCATGCTCCAGCGCCAGCCCGCCGACTCGGTCGGCTAGCGCAACACAGCGGCCTGCAGGTACGCCAGCACGATCGCCGCCACCTGCAGCGCGACCAGGAACGCGAGCGGCGACAGGTCGATGCCGCCCACCAGCGGGATCAGCTTGCGCCAGGGGCGCAGCAGGGGCGCGCACAGGCGGTCGATGATGTCGACCACCGGCGAATCCGCCTGGATCCACGACAGCACCGCGTAGACGATCACCAGCCCCGTGAGCGCTGAAATCACCAGCCTCAGCACCCCGAACACCGCGAGCAGCGGGATCACTTCGTAGCCCGTGAGACGGCCCGTCAGCAGCCACAGCAGGCTGAACTGCGCGAGCTCCACGAGGAAGACGGCCACGACGCTGGCGGTATCGATGCGGCCGATGGCCGGCAGGATCTTGCGCAGCGGCAGCACCAGCCAGTCGGTGAGCGCGAACACGAAACGGCCGACCGGATTGCCGAACGGGACGCGCTGGTACTGCATGTACATGCGCAGCAGGCAGGCGCCGCCGAGCAGGCCTGCAGCGACGTCCAGGAGGAAGGAAAGGATTTGGTAGGCCATGGGGCGGGGCGCTGTGGGTCGTGGGATGATAGCGGGCAGAAACCGGAAAACCACGTGTCCCCTGCCCTGACCCTGCAGTCGCTGCCCCTCTTCCCCCTGGGTACCGTTCTGTTCCCCGGCGGCGTCCTGCCGCTGCGCATCTTCGAAGTCCGCTACCTCGACATGATCGCGCGCTGCCACAAGGCCGGCGCGCCTTTCGGCGTGGTGCTGCTGACGCAGGGCGGCGAAGTGCGCCACCCGAGCGTCAGCGAAGCCTTCTCGCACGTCGGGACCCTCGCCACCATCGACGAACTGGACAATCCGCGTCCGGGCCTCATGATGATCCGCGCGAGCGGCGCCCAGCGGTTTCGCATCACGTCGAGCGACCAGCTCAAACACGGCCTGTGGGTCGCCGACGTGGAGCGGCTGCCGGCGGACATGGCGGTCCCCATCCCCGAGGACCTCAAGTTCACCGCCACCGCCCTCGGCAAACTGATCCAGTCCCTGGAGGAAAAAACGCCCAGCGACGGTCAGATGCCGCTGCAGGGCCCCTTCCAGCTCGAAAACTGCGGATGGGTGGCCAACCGCTGGTGCGAGCTGCTGCCGCTGCCCACGCCGCTCAAGCAGCGGATGATGGAACTGGACAACCCGCTGGTGCGGCTCGAACTCGTGAGCGACGTGCTCGCGCGCACGGGCATCGCGACCTAGCGCGGCGAGTACTCCGGCACTTGCGTGCGCAGCCACGCGCGCAGTTCTTCGCTGGACGGCCATGCGCCCGCGTCGCCGATCCATGCGCGCACCGCTTCGATGTCGGGCAACTGGCCCGAAGTTTTCGCGACGCGCAGTTTGGGGTGCGGCGTCGGCTCCGTCGTCTCGTCGTCCGCGAGCAGTTCCTCGTACAGTTTCTCGCCCGGCCGCAGGCCCGAATAGCTGATGGGGATCTCCTGCTCCGTCTTGCCCGAGAGGCGGATCAGCATGCGGGCGAGCTCGACGATCTTCACGGGCTCACCCATGTCCAGCACGAAGATCTGCCCCGACCGGCCCATGAGTCCCGCCTGCAGGACGAGCTGCGCGGCCTCGGGAATCGTCATGAAGTAGCGCACGATCTCCGGGTGCGTGACGGTGACGGGACCTCCGCGCGCGATCTGCTTGGTGAAGAGCGGCACGACCGAACCGCTGGAGCCCAGCACGTTGCCGAAGCGCACGGACACGTACTGCGTGCCCGCGTGTTCGGCCGCCACGCCCTGCACCATCAATTCCGCGAGGCGCTTGCTCGAGCCCATCACGTTGGTGGGGTTCACGGCCTTGTCGGTGGAGATCATGACGAAGCGGCGCGCGCCGCACTCGCCCGCCACCCGCGCCGCATGCAAGGTCCCGATCACGTTGGTTCGCAAGGCCTCGATCTCGTTGAGTTCCTCCATCAGCGGCACGTGCTTGTAGGCCGCGGCGTGCAGCACCACGGCCGGCTTGTGCTTCATGGCGATCGCGCGCAGCCGGTCCAGCTCGCGCACGTTCGCCGTGTAATACAGGCCCTGCATCTGGGGATGCGTCTGCCGCATTTCCTGTTCGAGCTGGTAGATGGCGTACTCCGAGACGTCCACGCACACGAGCCGGCCCACGCCGAAGCGCGCGGCCTGGCGGCACAACTCCGAGCCGATCGAGCCGCCGGCGCCGGTGACCAGGACCGTCTGCCCGGACAGCATGTCCCCCAGGCCCGCGACGTCGAGCTGCACGGGCGTGCGCCCCAGCAGGTCCTCGAGCTCGATCCGGCGGGGACCGGCGCTTTCCGTTTTCAGCCACTCGTCGGGACGGGGCATCGTGAGGAGCGCGAGCCGGGAGCCGGCGCCATTCATGAGCGCTTCGCGGCGTTCCTCGGAGCCCGCCGGACTCGCGACGAGCGCTGCCGCAGCCTCTTCGGATTCCGCGATATGCGCGATGTCCGAGGTGTGCCCCAGGACGCGGATGTTCTGGAGCGAGCGGCCCGCCTCGCCGGCAATCGGCGAGACGATGCCCACGGGTTGCCACTGCGCGGAGCCCTTGAGCGCGCGCAGCGCATCGGCGGCGTCCTGCAGCGAGCCCATGATCAGCAGGCGCCGCCCGCCGTGCCCGAGCGTGCGGCGCTCCACGAAGGTCCGCCAGCCTGCGCGCGCCGCGCCGAGCAGCACCAGCGCGATCAGCGGCTGAAGCAGCAGGACCGAACGCGGGAAGCTGGGGATGCGCTGCATCAGGATCAGCGCGCTGGTCAGCAGGCCGCCGAGCATGATGCCGGTGGCGAGCTGCCGCAGCTCCGGCAAGCCGATGTAGCTCCACACCTGCCGGTACACGCGCGCCATCGACAGGCCGACACCGTAGGCCAGCACCGACCACGGGCTCGCGAGCAGCGCGAGCCGGTCGAATTCGGGCGGGATGTCGAAATTGAAACGCAGCCAGAACGCGGCCCATCCCGCGACGAGGACCAGCGCGAGATCGGCGACCAGCAGGACCAGCGTGTTCCTAGGCAGCCGCACGCGTGTCCTCTGCGAGGGCGAGTGCGCGGCGCAGCTGCTCGATCACGCGTGCCTGCTGCTCGTCCGTCATGTTGGAGCCGGACGGCAGGCAGATCCCCGCGTCGAAGAGCGAGCCCGACAGGTCGCCCCCCTCGTGCGCGAAGTACGGCGCGCCGCGAAAGAGCGGCTGCTGGTGCATGGGCTTCCACACGGGCCGCGCCTCGATCGAATGCCGCTCCAGGTAGCGCAGGACAAGGTCCCGCTTGACGGACGCATGCGGGCCGTCGAGCGTGAAGCAGGTGAGCCAGCGCGTGGACCTGTCGCCCGCGGGCTCGGGCATCCAGTGCAGCTGCGTGTGACCGGCCAATTCCTTGCGATAGGTCTCGAACACCTGGCGGCGCTGCGCCACGCGCTGCTCCAGCACTTTAAGCTGGCCGCGGCCGATGCCGGCAAGGACGTTGCTCATCCGGTAGTTGAAGCCCACCTCCACGTGTTCGTAGTGCGCCGCGGGTTCACGCGCCTGGGTCGCAAGCTTGCGCGCGCGCTGCACGAGGGCTTCGTCGTCCGCGACGAGCATGCCGCCGCCGGAGGTGGTGATGATCTTGTTGCCGTTGAAGGAAAACACGCCGATGCGGCCGAAGCTGCCGCTGGCGCGCCCCTTGTACAGCGCGCCCAGCGACTCGGCGGCGTCCTCCAGCACGGGCACGCCATAGCGCTGGCAGATCGGCAGGATCGCGTCCATGTCCGCGCTCTGGCCGTAGAGGTTGACCACCACGACGCAGCGCGGCATGCGGCCCTCCTGCTTCGCCCACGCGAAGGCGCGCTCCAGCGCGGAAGGCGACATGTTCCAGGTCTGCGGCTCGGAGTCGATGAAGACCGGCTGCGCGCCGCAGTACAGGATGGGGTTGCAACTGCCGACGAAGGTCAGCGACGAGCAGAAGACCGTGTCGCCGCGCTCGACGCCCAGCAGCAGCAAGGCGAGGTGGATGGCCGCGGTCCCGGAGCTCACCGCCGCCGCATGGCCCACACCCGCGTACGAAGCCAGGTCGCGCTCGAAGCCGTCCACGTGCGGGCCGAGCGGCGCGATCCAGTTGGTGCGGAAGGCGTCCTCGACGAACGCGGTTTCCTCTTCACCGAGGTGCGGGGAAGACAGCCAGATGCGCTGCGACAGTTCGCGGCGGAACATCACGTCCACCGCACGCCCATCCGCGTCGACGATGGGCAGGTGGTCGATCTGGTGCCTGTCCAGCACGGCGAGCCCGGCAGGCATCGTGGCGTCCGTGCCGATGGTGATCGGCGGATGTTCGGGCAGCGCCTCGATGCGCTCCGTGTCGCGCACATGGGCCAGCGCGGCGCGGCGCAGGTCGCCATCGGTCAGGGTGCGGCGAAGCCGGCCATCGGGATGCAGCACCAGCAGCACGCCGCGGCCGGTGTCGTTCAGACGCGCCAGCGCATCATGCAGCGTGCAGCTTGCGGGCACGCACAGCGCCGCGAATTCGTCAGCCGTCACTTGATCCTCCTTGCAGGCACGCCCGCATACACACCGGGTTCGGCGAGGTCATCGACCACCGCCGCGCCCGAACCGATCACGATGCCGTCCCGCACGCGCTTGCCCGGCAGCACGTTCGTGCCGCTGCCGACCAGGACCGCGCGGCCGATGCGCGCCGCGCCGCCGAGCGCCGTGAGCGGCGCCACGTGCGAATAGTCGCCCACCTCGACGTCGTGGTCCACCACGGCGCCATGATTGACGATCACCGAGGCGCCCAGCACAGCGCGCGGCGCGACCACGGCCTGCGCCGCGATGAAGCACCCAGGCGCCACTTGCGCGTGTGCCGAAACGCTGGCGCGCGGATGCACCACGCTCGCGAGCTTGCCCGCGGGCAGGGACTTCACTTCGCGCTCGCGCGCCGCCGCCTGGCCGATCGCGACATGCACCGCGCCCGCGAGGCCAAGCGCCTGGTCGAGCGGCATCAGCGCGACCCCGGGCAGCAACTCCCCCGTGCAACGTCCCGGATCCCGGTCGGACGCGATCACGCGCGTCCATGCGCCCGATGCCACCGCGGCATCGGCCACCACGCGGCCATGGCCGCCCGCACCCAGAATCAGCAACGTCGACACGCCTGGCCTGTTCCCGTTTCAGTAAGAGTTGATTTTTTCGAGCAAACCGGGCTGCAGCGGCAGCGTCGCCAGCAGTTGCGCGATGCGCTCGCCCGCATGCCCGTCTCCCCAGAGATTTTCACACGGCCACCGCCCGTGCGCGACGGCCGCGCGCAACGCAGTCTCCATCGCCTGCGCCTCAGGCGGGGCGTCCGTCACATTGGGATTGCGTTCGCGCAGCCGCTGGCGGTCCCCGATGTTCACGACCGGCGTGCCGAACGACGCTGCTTCGATGATGCCGGACGACGAGTTCCCTGCCAGCACCGCGCAATGGCGCAACGCGGACGCATAGAGCGGCCGGGCCACATGGCGCAAGCGCTTCGATCCCGGCGGCAGGGGGGATTCGTCCAGCGCCGCGAGGATCTCGAGCGATCCCGCATCGGCATTCGGTTCCAGCCAGACCACGGGGAGTGCCAGCCTGCCAAGCGCTTCGATCAGCGCGAGGGTCTGCGTGCGGGCCTCGCCGGCCTGTTGCACGACCGGATGGAAAAGCGCGAGCACGAACGGGCCCGTGCCGGTCAGTCCCAGCGCGCGCGCGCACTCTTCACGCGACATGTTGCCCAGCTCCGCGAGGCCGTCCAGCCCGGGCGCGCCCGTGACGAAGATTCGGGGTTCCGCCTCGCCCATGCGCAGCAGCCGCTCGCGTGAGCCTGCCGTCGCGACGAAGTGATAGGCGGCGAGCTTGCTGATCGCGTGGCGCACCGGCTCGTCCACGGTGCCCGACAACTCGCCGCCGTGCACATGCACGCACGGCACGCCGAGGTGCAGGGCCGCGACCGCACCCGCGAGCATTTCGCCGCGGTCGCCGAGCAGCAGCAGGACATCCGGGCGCTCGCGATCGAGCAGTTCCGTCATGCCGCGCAACACCTCGGCAATGGCCAGCGACATGGTGCGCGGCGTGCGCGTCGAGACATCCACCGGGATCTCCGCGCAGACGGGCAGCCCGCTCGCGCGAATCTCGGTGATCGTCTCGCCGTGCGCCTTGCTCAGGTGCGTGCCCGTCACGGCGACCTGCACCGCCAGCCCCGGCGTCGCGGCGATGCGCTGCAGGGTGGACTGCATGAGGCCGAAGTCGGCTCGCGTGCCGGAGAGATAGACGATGCGCCGCGTGGCCGTTTCGCTCATGTCGGACGCCCGCCTTGCAACTGCTCCCACGTCAACACGGTACCCGCTGCGATCGGGGTGCGCGCCTTCGTGCCGACGACCTTCTGCAGGTCGGCCGGCGCGATCCCGGTGGCGGGTCGGCGGCACATCAGCATGGCGTCCGTGATGACGGTGCCGGCCGCGATGTCGACGGCGGCCGCCACGCTGCGGCGTGCGACGCGCGCAGTATCCCGCTCCTCGGGCGTCGGCGCCTTGACGCCATCGCCCAGCATCGCGCTCACGCGCCGGATGCCCGCGACCATGGTGGTGAACTCCGCCTGCTCCAGCGACGCGCTGTGGTCGGGGCCGGGCAGGGTGCGATCCAGCGTGAGGTGCTTCTCGATCACGGATGCGCCGAGTGCCACCGCGGCGAGGGTCGCCTCGATGCCGAGGCTGTGGTCGGAGTAGCCGACCGCGACGTCGAGGTCCCGCGCCATGGACTGCATCGCGCGCAGGTTGAGCGCGTTGTCGGGCGCCGGGTAGGCGGACGTGCAATGGAGCACCGTGACGTCGCGCAGCGAACCGCGCGCGCCCGCGATCCAGCCCAGCGCCTCGCGGATCTCCTCCATCGTTCCCATGCCGGTGGACACCAGCAGCGGCAACTGCGCCGCGGCGGCCCGCTCGACGAGCGCGCGATGCGTGAGTTCGCCCGAGGACAGCTTGATGCGCCGCACGCCCAGCGTCACCAGCATGTCGACCGCGTCCACCGAGAACGGTGTCGAGAAGAACTCGATGCCGATCTTTTCGCAGTGCGCCTTGATCGCCCGGTGCTGCTCCACCGACAACTCGAGTTGCTGGAGCATCGCGAACTGGTCCTGCTGGCCGGTCTCGCGCGCCTGGTATTGGGCAGTGGGTGCGCCGGGAACCACGAGGTCCTGCGCGCGAAAGGTCTGGAACTTCACCGCGTCCGAACCGGTGGCCTTGGCGGCATCGCACAGGCGCAGGGCCATCGCGAGGTCGCCGTTGTGGTTGACGCCGGCTTCCGCGATCACGAACACATGTTCAGCCACGTGGCGCTCCCTGGCCGAAGTGCCGCGCATGCAGCCACTCGGCGTATTCGAAATCCTCGAGCGTGTCGATGTCCACCGACTTCCAGCGCGGCATGACGTAAGGCGCGACGCCTACGCTCCACAAGCCATGCATGGCCGCATGCGCCAAGGCCGCGCGTTGCCACACGTAGATCGAGCCATTGAGCGCGTAAACGGCGGGCAGGTCCTGCCGGCGCGCCGCACCGTTCCCCTTGGACAGGCGCACGAGGCCATCGGCGCCCTGCTCCACGAGGTTGAAGTAAGGGTTGTCGTGCGCCTCGGTGACACTCACGACCAGCTGCGCACCGGGCCCCTCCTTCAGGGCCGCAGCGATGTCGCTGCTTTCCCGCAGCGGCGAAGTCGGCTGCAGGTCCACGATGCGGTCTATCGCGATGCCCTGCTGCTCCAGGTGGGCGACCATGTGTTCGATCACCGGCAGCTTGCCCGCCTGGTCCGTGGCGAGTTCTGCGGGCCGCAGGTAGGGCACCGTGGCGCCCGCCGCGCGCGCTGCCTGGGCAATGCGCTCGTCATCGGTGGATACATAGACGCCCGCGAGGGCCTCGCAAGCAAGCGCCTGCGCGATGGTGTGGGCGATCAGCGGCCGGCCCGCGAACTCGCGGATGTTCTTGCCGGGCAGGCCCTTGCTGCCGCCCCGGGCACAGATGGTGGCAATGGTGCGGCCGGTGCTCATAGCTTGAGGAAACGGCGCAGGACGCTGAGCCCCGTCTCAGCGCTGCGCTCGGGATGGAACTGGCAACCGTGCAGGTTGTCCTGCCGCACCGACGCGCAGACCGGCACGCCGTCGTAATCCGCATGCGCGAGTTCCACGCCGTCACGAGAAGGGTGCGCAGCGAAGGAATGGACGAAGTAGACGCGCTCCTTCGGCTGCACGTCGGCAAGGATGGAACCTTCCCACGCCGACGTCGCCTGCAGCGGCCGCCAGCCGATATGCGGAATGCGATGCGGCTTGCCGTCCGCGCCGGTGGCCGGCACCGCGCGCACCCGCCCGGCGAGCAGGCCCAGCCCTTCATGCTCACCCATCTCCTCGCTCGCCTCGAACATCACCTGCATGCCCACGCAGATGCCCAGGAAGGGCCGCCCCGTCTGGGCGAAGCGCTTCACGAGATCGTCGAAGCCGCGTGCGCGCAGCTCCGTCATGCCGTCGCCGAACGCGCCGACGCCGGGAAGCACGAGCCGGTCGGCATCCAGGTCGGCGGCCGATGCCTTCTGCACCACCTTCACCGCCGCACCGCAATGCTCGAGCGCACGCAGCATGTTCAGCTGGTTGCCGATGCCGTAATCGAGGACCGTGACGGGAATGCTCATGCCGGGCTCCCCGCGATCGGCCGCACGTCGAGCCCCGCGGCTGCCGCTGCCGCCTTGATGTCGATGAGCGACATGCGCTTCCAGTGCAGCGCATCGGCAATGGCAATGCCGGAGACGCCCGTCGCGCCCACCGCCGCGAGATCCTCGGCGCGGCCGAAGCCGCCGCTGGCCGTCACCGGCACGTTCACCGCATCGCACACCTGCTGCACCAGCGGGATGTCGAACCCCTTGCGCGTGCCTTCCTGGTCCACGGACGTCAGCAGGATCTCCCCTGCCCCCATGTCGACGGCGCGTCGTGCCCACTCGACGACGTCCTGCCCCGTGCGCTCGCGGCCGTTGTCGGTATAGGCCTCCCACTTGCCCGGCGCGGTGCGCTTGGCCTCGATGCCGAGCACCATGCATTGCGAGCCGTAGCGCCGCGCGACCTCCCCGATCAATTCGGGCCGCGCGATCGCGGCCGTGTTGATCGCCACCTTGTCGGCGCCGGAGTGCATCATCTTGCTCACGTCGTCCAGCGAACGGATGCCGCCGCCCACCGTGATCGGCACGTAGATGCGGTCGGCCGTGCGCTTGATGATGTCAGACAGGTTGTTGCGCTGGTAGAGGCTCGCGACGATGTCGATGAAGAGCAGCTCGTCCGCGCCTTCGCTGTAGTAGCGCAGCGCGTGCTCGTGCGGGTCGCCCACCACGCGAAGGCCCTCGAGGTGGATGCCCTTGATGAGGTTCGGACCCTTGATGTCCAGCCTGGCGATGATCCGGACATGGCTCATTGGCGGCTCCCGGTCAGGCGGTCGGCTCTTGCCACACCGTGTGGCGCAGCTTCCACTGGCCGCCTTCGCGCTTCCACAGGTGAGGCGAGCGGAAGTTGTCCGCGAGCCGCATGAAGTAATCGCGGTCCATGACCGGCGACTCGAACATCTTCGACGCCTTGGGGAATTCCTTGGGGTTGATGCTCAGGTAGCGGAAGATTTCCTCGGCGAAGCGCTCCGGAAATTCGCCGTCGTAGCGGCGCACCAGCGCGACGCCCTCGTCCCGGTCGATGTCGCCCGAGCGGATTTCCTGCGCGGCGTCGTAGGTGGCGCGGCCGATGCCGAACTTGGTGAAGGTCGTGTAGTAGTGGAAGTCGTCGATGCGGTCGTCAATGCTGTTGTACTTGCTGTAGGTGCCGGGCGTGCGCTCGGGGGAAGCCTCGAAGCCGCCGTGCTCGACCGCATAGTAGTAGCAGCTTTGCGGATGCCACTTGAGGTAGTAGCCCAGGTAGTGCACCTCGACCTGCTTCTTCTCGATCTGCGCGGGGTCTGCCGGCAGGTAAGGCAGCAGGTCCTGCTCGTCCAGCCCGTAATCGTTCACCAGGCTCGCCATGGAGGTGCCACCCAGGTAGATCTTCGACTTGTCCGAGGAGGTGAAGTACGACCAGTCGCGCCTGGCGCTGGACGTGTCGCCGATCGGGTTGCCGTATTCGGCTTCGTTTTCTCCGTAGACGACGAAGGGGATGTCGTGCAGCACGGCCATTTTGGGCGCCAGCGACTTCTGCCCGAAGATGAAAGCCTGGAATGGATGAAACAGGTTCTCGACCGCCAGGCGCGTGAGCAGCCGGTGCGCGCGGCCGTTGGGCGTCATCAGGTAGTTGTCGAAGCCCGCGTGCAGCCAGGACTGGAAGTTCTTCCAGCCCCATTCCGTGTAGACGTGCGGCGCCCAGGTGCAGGTGAGCGGATGCATGCCGAAGCGCGTCTTGAGGATGTGCGAGGCGTAGAAGCTGTCCTTGCCGCCCGAGCCGGGCAGCAGGCAGTCGTAGCCCGACTTGCTGCGGAACTTGTCGCACAGGGCCGCGAGCTGGTCCTCGCGCGCCTTCCAGTCGATCGTGCCGCGCTTCTGCTCGCCGTAGCGGCACGCGTCGCAAACGCCTTCCTCGTCGAAGTTGATGGTGGCCTTCTTGCTTGCCTTGGTGTGCTCGTACTCCACCGCCGAATTCGGCCGCTGGTTCGAAATGACACAGTGCTTGCAGAAATGCACATAGCGCGGCAGGCCGTACTTGACTTCGGCGGTGTCGTCGGGAGCATCGAAGGCGGCCAGGTCGACCGGCTTCGGATTGGGAATGAGCGGCATGCGTGTGTGGGAGCGGAAAGGAGGCGCCGCCGCGTCATGGCAGCGGCCGCCGGTGAAAGCTGGATTATAGAAATTCGGCCAGCACCCGGACGACGCGGTCCGTGGCCTCGCCCGGGGCGCCGGTGGTCGCGCCGCGCCCGGCGGCAGTCCAGCGATCCAGCGCGTCCCCGAGTCCCGCCAGGGGCACGGCCGCGTCCGCCACCCCGAAGCGCGCCAGAGGCATCGCGGCGTCGAACACCGAGCCCAGCACCTGCACGAGCCGCGCACCGCACAGGTGCCCTTCCAGCCCGACGGTGGAAGTCAAGGTGACCACGGCGTCCACGGTGTGGAGGAGCGGGGGAAGTGCCCAGTCCTGTCCCGTGACGACGACCTGGTTCGCGGAAGGAAGCGGCGGCGGTGCTTCGCCGGCGCGCGGCCGCACGCACAGCACGGCGTCGGGATGCGCCAACGTCCAGTCCACCAGTGCCTGCAGGACGCGAGCGGGCAGGTCCGGATCGCCCGGGGAACCGTCGAAGGGGTGGATCGCCGGCTCGGCCTGGTTCGGCCAGAGCAGCACACGCCTGCCCTCCCAGCCCTGACTGCGGCGGATCTGCGCGCCGAGCGTCGCGTTGGCCGGGTCACGCAGTGCATCGAAGGCCGGATTTCCCGTCACGACGATTTCGCGCGGCTGCCGGCCTGCCGCCACCAGGAAGTCCCGCACGCCCTCGTTGAGGACGCATATGCGCTGAGCGTAGCCCCGCGCGCCTATCCATCGGACCTCGTCCACCGCGAACAGGTCGACGATGCAGACGGCGGGGATGCCGAGTCCGCGCGCGGCGAGGACGGCGGCGCGCTCCGCGCGCGGGGAGTTGGTGACGACCAGCAGGTCCGGCTTCACACGCTCGAGCACCCTGCGCAGCGTACGCACCGGCAGGAAGGCCTGGCGGCCCAGCTGCGCATGCCTTCGCGCGGCCTCTTCTTCGCCCGCTTCAGCGGACAGGTCGGCGTAGCTGAGGCCCAGGTACGCCGCACTTTCGACCGGGTCGTCGACCTGTCCCATCCCGGCCACCAGCTCGCGGCCCCGCGCCAACGCCGCTGCATCGGACGCCTCGATGAAATCCTTGATCTGCAGCAAAGGCAAGCCCGCCGCGCGCACCACCGGGGCGGCCGTGGTCAGCCCCAGGACCTGCACGCTCGCGAGGCCCTGCGCGACCAATGCCTTCGCCACAGGGACGACCATGCGCACATGGCCCGAGCCGTAGCAGACGAACAGGACCTTTTTCACGCGCCCGCCTGGATGCCGGTCCACCAGAGCGCCAGGGCGGCGAGCGCGCGCAACTCGCGCGTGTGGTTGGCCGTTCCTTCGCGATGCCGCGTGAGCAGGCCCCCCACCGCCTCGCGCTTGAACAGACGCTGCAGCAGGTCGCTGCCCTGCAACGTGGCCTGCAGCCAGGGAAAGCTGTCCTTGCGGAACCACTCGCCCACGGGCACCGTGAACATCTGCTTCTTGCGGTAAGCGAGGTCCTCGCCGATCAGGGGCGACACGGCCTTCTTGTACCAATGCTTCTTGTCCGCGCCCTGCAGCTTGGTCGCCCCGCGCGAGCGGAACGCGAATTCCATCATGCGCCAGTCGAGGAAGGGCGTGCGCGCCTCGATGGACACCGCCATGCCCATGCGGTCGGGCTTGACGAGGTTGTTGCCCGAGAGCAGCAGCTGCATGTCGAGGTAGAGCGCCTGGTTGAGCCGGTCGAAGTGCGAGGCCTCGTCGAACCAAGGCTTCGCCGCCGTGGAGAAGCTGTCGATGCCGCCGACCGCCGCCGCCATCTCGGCCCCGTACAAGTCGCCCTTGCCCTGCGGGGAGAACAGCGAGATCGAATCGAAGTAGCTGCGGCGGAACGCGTCTTCCGGGAGGACCTGCGCCTCCGGCCGCGCGAAGAACTCCTCGTACTTCTCGTAGCCCGCGAAAAGCTCGTCGCCGCCGTCGCCGGTCAGCACCACCTTCACGTGCTTCGCCGCCAGCTCGCTCACGCGCAAGGTCGGCATGAACGACGCGTCGCCGTGCGGCTGGTCCAGGTGGTACAGCACCTTCGGCCAGCGATCCAGCATGTTCAGCTCGGCGACTTCCATCGTGTGCTCGCAGCCGAAACGGCGCGCGGCTTCGGCTGCGAAAGGCGATTCGTCGAAGCGCGGGTCCGCGAAACCGATGCAGAAGGTCTTGACGGGGCGGTCTACGTGGCGGGCCATCAGGCCGACGATGGTGCTGGAGTCCACACCGCCGGAGAGGAACGCGCCCCAGGGCACGTCGGCGCGCAGGCGGATGCGCGTGGCGTCGTCGAGGATTTCCATGAACTCCCGCGACCACTCGCTGAACTCGTAATCCTGCTCGCGCTGGGCGGCAAGGTTCCACCAGCGCTGCGTCTCCACGCCGCCACGCGTGAACTTCATCCACGTGCCCGGCATCACGTGCCGGACGCCGCGCCACACCGTCCATGGCGCGGGGATGTAGTTGAACGTGAGGTAGTGGTGGATCGCCTCGAGGTCGATCCCGTCGAACCCGGTGGGAAGCCCGGACCAGGGCAGCATGCCTTTGATCTCGGATGCGAACATGGCGCGCGTGCCGTCGTCGCAGAAGTACAGCGGCTTCACGCCGATGCGGTCGCGCACCAGGTACATCGCATCCTCGCGCGCATCGTCGATCGCGATCGCGAACATGCCATTGAGTTTCGACAGGAACGAGATGCCCTCGCGTTCGTACAGGCGCAGGATCACCTCGGTGTCGGAGGCCGTGCGCAGCTGCACGCCCTGGGCGCGCAATTCCGCCGCCAGTTCGATGTAGTTGAAGATTTCACCGTTCTGCACGACGGCGACCTTTCCGTCGTCGGAGACGAAGGGCTGGTGGCCGCCGCCGAGGTCGATGATCGACAGGCGCCGGTTGCCGATGGCCACGCCGCGCTCCGGCCGGCTCCAGATGCCCTCGTCGTCCGGGCCCCGGTGCGCGAGCCTGCGCGCCATGCCGCCCAGCGCGGCGTCATCCAGCGCGCGGCGCTGCCTGTCCCAGTAACCGAAGATCCCGCACATCTAGTTGCTTCCCTTGCCGGTGACGCGGCCCAGTGTCCACCCGATGATGCGCGCGTCCAGCCACAGGCTGTGTTCCGCCGCGTAACGCAGGTCCAGCGCGAGGCGTTGCGCGGGCGTGGCCTCCGAGCGCAGTTGCGCCTGGGCCAGGCCGGTGATGCCAGGTCGCACGCTGCATCGCTGCGCCCAGTCGGCATCGCTGTAGAGCCCGCGCTGCGCGGGGACGTCGGGACGCGGGCCCACCAGGCTCATGTCGCCCTTGAGCACGTTGACCAGTTGCGGCAGCTCGTCGATGCTGGTGCGGCGCAAGAACCTGCCGACGCGCGTGATGCGCGGATCGTCGCTCGCGGTGTGCCAGGGGCCGATGGATGCCGCGTCCTTCACCATGCTGCGGAACTTGTACATGCCGAACTCGCGACCTTGCAGGCCGACCCGGGTCTGGCGAAACAGGACCGGAAAGCCGCTCTCGAGCGCGATGGCGAGCGCCGCGCCCAGCAGGACCGGCGACAGCAACAGCAGCGCCACCGATGAAAGCAGCACGTCCAGCAGGCGCTTCATGGCAGCGAGCCCATGCCGGCGGCGATGCGGCGGATGAGGTCCGCGATGCGCAGGCGATCCGCCTCGACCTGCTCGGCGGAGCGGGCTGCCAGCTGCGCTTCGGCCTGGCGCAACTGCGCGACCTGGTCCTCGAACGAACCGTCCTGCGCCCGGTGAAAAGTACGCGACAGGATGACCGCGCCCGAGCGCAGCCGCAGGTGCTCGGCCAGCACGTCGCGCCCCGGCAGCAGGCCTTCGTCCAGCCGCGCGATGCCGCCGAAGCCGAAACGCAGGCCCTGCGCGTGCGCCGCGGATGCCACGCGGTCCACCAGGCCCATGGCCAGCGGCTCGAACATGAAACGATGGCCCAGCGAGAGGTGCAGGTCGTTCAGGCCGACATACGCCTCCTGGAGTCCCGGCGTGGCGATCCAGTCGCCCAGGCAGTCGAGGGCGGACGCGGTCTCGAGCAGGGGCACGATCGGCACGCGCCCGTCCACCAGCGATGCAAAGCGCTGCAGTTCGGCCGCCGTCGTGAACATCGGCAGCATCAGCAGGTCCGCGCCGCGCGCGATGACGGCGTCGACCTCGGAGGCCGTCCCGTCGTTCAGCGGATTGACGCGGACCATCAGGGGCGAATGCTTCACGGCGTCGCGGATGCGCGAGACGTCGTCCAGCTGGTGGACGCTGATGAAGGTATTGCGGCCCGCTTGCCGCTCGGCCTTGCCGAGCCGCTCCAGATCGACAAAGAGCCGGAAGTGGCCCTGCGCGTCGCAGCGGCGCGCGAACGCCGGGTCGTTCGTGATCTGGAGGAGTTCGAGCATGGGAGCCCGCAATTATCGCGCGAGGGCTGCACGCAGCTCGGGGCTGCCCCACCAGGTGAGGCCCATCACCAGCGCCGCGGCCGCGACGGCAGTCGCCAGTCCCGCGGCCAGCGAAAGTGTCTCCGGCATCGGCAAGCTCAGGCTCAGGATCGCCAGCACGGCGAGGCTCGCAAAAGCGATCGCGAGCGCACGCCAAGGCATCCATGCGCGCAACTGCGGACCGAGCGCGCGCAGCACGGCAACGGCGACCGCGCCCAGCAGCAGGTTGAGAAGACCCATCAAGGTCGCGCCATCGGCCACGCCCAGCCGCGCCGCCACCAGCAGAAGCACCAGCGCGAGGCCGTAGGCGAGCACGGCAACACGCATGCGTCCGCCCGCAGCCAGCACCGTGAGGGCCACGGCGATCAGCGCCTGCGGCAGCAGGCCCCACGCGCCGATGGCGCCCCACTGCGCGACTCGCTCCAGCGCCTCGGGGTGCATGCGGCCCCAACCGAACAGCAATTGCGCGATGGCGGGGGAACCGACGAGAAGCGCGGCCGCCGCCGCACAGGCCAGGGTCCAGGCCAGGGCGATGGCACCTTGCACGGCCCGTGCCGTCCCCGCTTCGTCGCTCGCGGCCATGCCCTTGGCGATCGCCGGGAACGCGAGCGTCGCCACGAGCTGGATCGCGAGCATGAGCGGCAGCTCGACGAGCTTCCACGCGTAGTTGAAGGTGGCCAGCGCGCCCTCGCCTGCCTGGGACGCCACGGAGCGCGCCACGAAGGGCAAGGCCAGCGGGAGCCCGGCCGACAGGATCGCCCACAGCCAGACCGGCGGCGCGGGCAGCGCGATCCGGCCCGCGCCGGGGTCGGCCGGGTCCTGCAGCGCGGGCCGCATCCGCCAGCGCAGCCACGCAAGGCGCAACGCCATCGCCGCGAGCAGGCCGCCACCGAGCCACTGCAGCGCGTCCCCCTGGATCACGCGCGGGGCCGCCACGAGGATTGCGAGGATCAGCACGGCGTTCACCACGAGGTTCGCGGCGTACATGCCCGTGAAGTCGTGCTCGTGCTGCAGCCGCGTGGTCCACAGGCTCGCGAGCAAGGCCGCGGGCAGTGCGAAGGCGCTCCACGTCAGGGCTGTCGTGGCGGTGGGCACCATCGACGCCGGCACGCCGCCCGCGAGGTGGGAGACCACGAACGCCCGCGCCAGGACCAGCGCCACCACGAGCGCAGCGGCCAGGGCCAGGAGGATGCGCGCCACCGCGCGTTCGCTCGCCGTGACGCGGGCGCGTGTCTCGCCGGCCCAGGCGGGGACCAGCACATAGGCGAGCGCGCCGCTCGCGAGGACACCCGTGAGCCAGTCGGGCAAGGTGAGCATGAGGACTGCGACGTCCGCCAATCCCGAGGCGCCGAACGCCGCCGCCTGGGCGGACTCCCTCAGCAGCCCGAACACCCGGCTGGCCAGCAGCAGGGCCAGGGACAAGGCGCCGGCTTTGAGAAACATGGGCGCGATTATCGAGGCGCGCGCGCGGGCGCCGCCAAAAAACTAAAATGGACGGTTTCGCCCGCTCGCGGAGCCCGCTTTTTCCGCCACACGCACCCCACATCCATGTCCGACAACAAAACGCCCGCCCCGCCCGTCCCCCAGGACGAGAACCAGCTGATCGCCGAGCGCAGGGAGAAGCTCAAGGCCCTGCGCGAGGCAGCGCGGCAAGGCGGCGGTGTCGCCTTCCCGAACGACTTCAAGCCCGCCGACCGCGCCGCCGACCTGCTCGCCGCGCACGGCGAGAAGGCGCCGGAACTTCTGGCCGGGGAAGGCACTCCCGCGACGATCGCGGGCCGCATGATGCTCAAGCGCGTGATGGGCAAGGCGAGCTTCGCGACGCTGCAGGACGCCACGGGGCGCTTCCAGGTCTACGTGACGCGCGACGACGTCGGCGAGGACACCTACGCCGCCTTCAAGCACTGGGACCTGGGCGACATCGTCGCGGCCGAGGGCAAGGTCTTCAAGACGCGCACCGGGGAGCTGTCGCTGCATGCGACGAAGATCCGCCTGCTCACCAAGAGCCTGCGCCCCATGCCGGACAAGTTCCACGGCGTGGCCGACCAGGAGGTGAAGTACCGCCAGCGCTATGTGGACCTGATGATGGACCCGGCGGCGAAGGACCGCTTCGTCGCCCGCAGCAAGGCCGTGAGCGGCATCCGCGAATTCATGGTGTCGCACGGCTTCCTCGAGGTGGAGACACCGATGCTGCACCCGATCCCGGGCGGCGCCAACGCGAAGCCTTTCGTCACGCACCACAACGCGCTGGACCAGCAGATGTTCCTGCGCATCGCGCCGGAGCTGTACCTGAAGCGGCTGATCGTGGGCGGCTTCGAGAAGGTCTTTGAGATCAACCGCAGCTATCGCAACGAAGGGATCTCGGTGCGCCACAACCCCGAGTTCACCATGATGGAGTTCTACGCGGCGTACTGGAATTACCGCGACCTGATGGACTTCACCGAGGCACTGATCCGCGACGCCGCGCAGCGTGCCACGGGCAAGTTGCAGCTCACCTACGGCGGCAGGGAGGTGGATTTGTCCCAGCCCTTCGAGCGCCTCACCATCCGCGAAGCCATCGTGAAACACACCGACGCGGGTGACAACGTGGACAACCGCGAGTGGCTGACGAATGCCGTGCGCAAGCTCGGCCTCACCGAAGAAAAGAACAAGCTGTCGGGCCGGTCGCTCGCCAGCCTGCAGGTGCTCTACTTCGAGGAGACCGTGGAAGAAAAGCTCTGGCAGCCCACCTTCATCATGGAGCACCCCACGGAAATCTCGCCGCTCGCGCGCGCCAACGACGAGCGCCCGGAAGTGACGGAGCGTTTCGAGCTCTACATCACCGGCCGCGAATTCGGCAACGGCTTCTCCGAGCTGAACGACGCCGAAGACCAGGCCGCGCGATTCAACGCGCAGGTCAATGCCAAGGACGCGGGCGACGACGAAGCCATGTTCTACGACCACGACTTCGTGCGCGCGCTGGAATATGGTATGCCGCCCACCGGCGGCTGCGGCGTCGGCATCGACCGCCTGATGATGCTGCTCACCGACAGCCCCAGCATCCGGGACGTGATCCTGTTCCCCGCCCTGCGGCGAGAGACCTGAGCCGCATGCCCGGCGCGGCCCGCGGCACGCTAGGCGTCGACTTCGGCACCTCCAATTCGGCAATGGCCTTCGTGGGGCCGGACGGGCTGGCGCGTCCGGTTCCGCTCGAAGGCGACGAGCCCACGCTGCCGACCGCCGTTTTCTTCAACGCGGAAGAGCGCAGCATCCATTTCGGCCGCGAAGCGATCGCCCTTTACCTCACCGGCGTCGACGGCCGCCTGATGCGCTCGCTCAAGAGCCTCCTGGGCAGCAGCCTGCTGGAGGAGCAGACGCGCGTGCCAGAGGGCATGGTGAGCTTTCGCGACGTGATCGCGCGCTTCCTGCGCGAAATGCGCGCCCGGGCCTGCCAGCGCCTCGGGCACGACGTGCGCAAGGCGGTGCTGGGCCGGCCCGTGCACTTCGTCGACGAGGACCGGGAACGCGACAAGCGGGCCCAGCAGGCGTTGACCCAGGCGGCGCATGCCGCGGGCTTCGAAGAGGTGTCGCTGGAACTGGAGCCCATCGCCGCAGCCTTCGACTACGAGCGGCGCGTGACACGCGAGACGGTCGTGCTGATCGTCGACATCGGCGGCGGCACATCCGATTTCACGGTCGTGCGGCTCGGCCCGGACCGCGCGATGCGGCGGGAGCGCAAGGGCGACGTGCTGGCGACGACCGGGGTGCACATCGGTGGCACCGACTACGACCGCAAGCTGAGCCTGGAGCGCGTGATGCCGCTGCTCGGGTACCGTCATGCGGGCCCCACGGGTCGAGAGGTCCCGAGCAGCGTCTTCTTCGACTTGTCCACCTGGCACCTGATCAACTGGCTCTACACCCCCCGCGTGATGCGGCAGGTGGAGGACCTGCGCGTGGACTATCGAGACAAGACCCTGCATGACCGGCTCACCCGTGTCCTGCAGGATCGGCTCGGCCACCAGCTCGCGAGCGAAGTGGAACAGGCGAAGATCCGCACCTCGATGTCCGATGCGCCCACGGCCATCGACCTATCCTGCATCGAGCCGGGCTTGGCCTCGCCCCTCGCAGCGGCGCAAACCGCGCACGACCTCGCGGACCTGCTGAAGAACGTCGCCGATTGCGGGCACGAATGCCTGCGCCGGGCGGGCTTGCAGCCCTCTCAACTGGGCGGCCTGTACCTGACGGGCGGATCGTCGGCCCTGCGGCCGTTCCAGGACTTGCTGCGCCGCGAATTCCCCGGCGCCCAGCTGATCGTGGGCGACCTGTTCGGTGGCGTGGCGTCCGGTCTCGCCTACGCGGGTGCGATCCGCTGACGCGCTGCGCCTGTCACGGCAGCAGGTCGAGCGCGTGCATGTAGTCGCGCTCGAACATCAATTCATCCCATGGCAAGGCGGGGCCGCGCGCGAGCAGGGCCAGCCGCCGCTCCTCGCTCACGTCGCTGCCTTGCCAGCGTTCCTTCGCCTTGGCCTGTGCCAGGCCTTCGAGCAGTTCGTCGATCGCCGAACCGCCTTCGCTTTCCACCGACTGGTTGCACAGCGGCACGAGGTCGCAGCCCGCCTCCAGCGCCGCGAGCGCGGCTTCGGTGAAGCTGACGGGTTTGCCGTCGATCACACGCGCGCCGGCCATGCTGAGGTCGTCGCTCACGATGGCCCCGCCGAAGCCGAGCTGGCCGCGCAGGATGTCGTTCAGCCAGCGCGACGAGAAGCCGGCAGGGCGCGAATCGACCTTGGGGTACACCACGTGCGCGGGCATCACGCTGGCGAGCGTCGTATTCAGCCACCGATACGGCGCTGCGTCTTCCGCGAGGAGGGCCTTGAGGCTGCGCGTATCGACAGGCAAGTCCAGGTGCGAATCGGCCTTGACGAACCCGTGTCCCGGAAAGTGCTTGCCGCAGTTGGCCACACCGGCAAGCAGCAAGCCGTGCATGAGGCTCTTGGCAAGCATCGCGACGACCCGCGCATCGCGATGGAAGGCCCGGTCGCCGATGACGCTGCTGCCGCCCCAGTCCAGATCCAGCACCGGCGTGAAGCTGAAGTCGACGCCGCACGCCCGCAGCTCGGCGCCCAGGACGTAACCGGCCGCGGTGGCCGCGTTGGTGGCCGCCAATGCATCCTTCATCCACAGCTCGCCCAATGCACGCATCGGCGGAAGGTGCGTGAACCCGTCGGTGCGGAAGCGCTGCACGCGGCCGCCTTCATGGTCGACGCAGACCAGGAGGTCCTCGCCCACGGACTTGATCTCCGCGCACAGGGCGGTGAGCTGCGCGCGGTCCTTCCAGTTGCGGGAGAAGAGGATCACGCCGCCCGTCAACGGGTGCGCGAGGCGGCGCTTGTCGGCGTCGGTCAGCATGGTGCCGGCGATGTCCAGGATCAGGGGGGCGTGTTCGCTCATGGTGCTTTCTTTTCGACGACCACGAAACTCGCGGCGTAGTCGCTTTCATCGGTGACGGTTACGTGGGCTGTCCAGCCCTGCGCCTCGAACCATTCCTTCAGGCCGCCGTGCAGGACGATGACCGGCTTGCCGCTGGGCAGGTTGGCGATCTCGCACAGGCGCCAGGTCATGGGCATTCGGATGCCCAGGCCGACGGCCTTGCTGAACGCCTCCTTGGCGGAGAACCGCGTCGCGAGGTAGCGCAGGCCGCGATCGGGCCAGCGTGCGGTGCGGGACTTCCAGACGGCCATCTCGCCGTCGGACAGGATGCGCTGCGCGAAGCGTTCGCCGTGCCGCTCGAACGACGCACGGATGCGGCGGACGTCGCAGATGTCGGTGCCGATGCCCTGGACCATGGTCAGCCGCCGGACGCCTTCGCGATCTCGGCGAGGTACGCGTGCACCGTGGCTGCGTAGCCCAGCTCCAGCGCGTCGGACACGAACGCATGGCCGATGGAGACTTCCCGCACACCCGGCACGCCACGCAGGAAGTCGGCCAGGTTCTCGCGGCTCAGGTCATGCCCCGCGTTCACTTCGAGCCCGGCCGCCTGCGCCGCCCGCGCGGCCTGCGCGAACTGCCGGATGACTTCGGCCTGGCGCGGGGTGCCCCATGCGCTCGCGTAGCTCTCGGTATAGAGCTCGACGCGGTCGGCACCCACTGCCTTGGCGTGAGCCATCGCCTCGGGCAAGGGGTCCATGAACAGGCTGATGCGCACGCCCGCAGCCTTCGCCTGCGCGATGACCGGGCGCAGTCGCTCGGTGTCCGCGGGGAGATTCCAGCCGTGGTCGCTCGTGAACTGGCCTTCGCTGTCCGGCACCAAGGTGCACTGGTGCGGGCGCAGCAGCGTCACGAATTCCATCAGGTTGTGGAAGGGGTTGCCTTCGATGTTGAATTCCGCCTGTGGCCAGGCCCGCAGCAGGTCGTGCAGGTCCCGCACGTCCTGGGCGCGCATGTGGCGTGCGTCCGGACGCGGGTGCACGGTGATCCCATCCGCGCCCGCCTGCAGGCACAAGGTGGCCGCACGGGTGACGCTGGGGATGCCGAGGTGGCGCGTGTTGCGCACGAGCGCGACCTTGTTGAGGTTGACGGACAGCGCGGTGCGGGCGGTGGATGCGGTCATAGGGCCTGGAGGTCGATCATGAGCTGGCGCGTGCGCAGCGTCGCGACTCCGCAATGGTAGTGCAGCAGCGCGCGCAATTGGGGCTTCAGCCCGGCCATGGAGTGCGCCGCCTGCTGCAGCGTGGCATGGAACGGCGCGTGGTCCCGCATCGAATCGCCCAGCGCCAGCCATTCGCTGCCGGAAAGCGTGGAGCGCCCGTCGCGCTCGCCCGCCGCGACCAGGCCGCCTTCCGGCACCAGGCTGTAGCGCGCATCGGGAGCCAGCGGCTCCAGCGTCATCGTCTGCGCATCCAGCGCGGGCAACAGCCCGATCTCGCGCAGCAGCAGCAATTCGAAGGCGCGCAGCGCGGGCTCGAGCGCCTCGCCGTGCTCGGAGGCAAGCACCTGCACGGCGCTCCCGTACGCGTCGAAAAGTGCGGGATGCGGATCGTCGCGCGCGAGGAGGCGGATCAGCAGTTCATTGAGGTAGTAGCCCGAGAGCAGCGCGTCGCCGGTGGGCATGACGTGACCGCCGCCCCACTCCGCGCCCTTGAGCGTGCGGATCTCCCCTTCCCCACCGAATGCGATGCGCAGCGGCTGCAGGGGCAGCAGGATCGGGCGAAAGTTCGAGCTGGGCCGCTTGGCGCCCTTGGCGACGACGGCGATACGGCCGTGCAACCTCGTGAACACCTCGAGGATCAGGCTCGATTCGCTCCAGTCATAGCGGTGGAGGACGAACGCGGGTTCGTCGCTGGTTCGGCGAGCAGCCACGCCTAACCGGCCGCCGGGCCGCCCCAAAGCCGGTTGCGCCCGCACGGGGGGCAGCGACAAAACGAAGCGCCGAGCGTGGGGGTCAACTGCTCATTCATAGCCGAAGCTCTTGACCCGTGCCTCGTCGTCGGCCCAGCCGCTGCGCACCTTCACCCAGATCTCCAGGAACACCTTGCAGTCCATGAGCTTTTCCAGCTCCTGGCGGGCTTCGGTGCCGATGCGCTTGAGCCGCTCGCCGCCGTCGCCGATGACCATGGCCTTGTGGCCGTCGCGCTCCACGACGATGGTCGCGGCGATGCGGATCATGCGCTTGTGCTTCGGGCTGGGCTCCTCCTCGAACTTGTCGATGACCACGGTGGAGGTATAGGGCAGCTCGTCGCCGGTGAAGCGGAACAGCTTCTCGCGAACGGTTTCGGAGGCGAGGAATTTCTCGGAGCGGTCGGTGAGCTCATCCTCCGCGTACCACCAGGGCTGCTCGGGCAGGTACTTCTCGCAGATGCCGAAAAGGCGCTCGACGTCCTTCGCGTTCTTGGCGGAGATCGGCACGAACTCGGCGAAGTCGTGGCGCTTCTGCATCTCGCCCAGCCACGGCGCGATGTCGCCGCGGCGATGCACCATGTCCAGCTTGTTGGCCACCAGCAGCACCGGGATGCCGGGTTTGAGCAGCGACAGCACCTTCGCGTCGGCCGGGGTGAACTTCCCCGCTTCCACCACGAACAGGACCAGGTCGACGTCGCCCACGGCGCCCATCACGGTCTTGTTGAGTGACTTGTTCAGGGCCGTGGAGTGGCGCGTCTGGAAGCCCGGCGTGTCCACGAACACGAACTGCGCGGCGCCCACGGTGCGGATGCCGGTGATGCGGTGGCGCGTGGTCTGCGCCTTCCGGGAGGTGATGCTGATCTTCTGGCCGACCAGCGCGTTGAGCAGCGTCGACTTGCCGACGTTCGGCTTGCCGATGATGGCGATCAGGCCGCATCGCTGCGCCGGGGAAGTGTCGGTCATTTGCCTTTGGCCTTCAGTGCAATCAGCATGGCGGCGGCTGCCGCCTGCTCGCCGGCGCGGCGCGAGGCGCCGATGCCCCGTTCCACCGCGCCCAGTTCAGGAACCTCGCACTCGACGTCGAACGTCTGCTTGTGCGCCGCCCCCAGCGTCGCCGCGACGCGGTAGACGGGGAGCTTCATCTTGCGGCCCTGCAGCCATTCCTGCAACTCGGTCTTCGGGTCCTTTGCGCTGGCCGCCATCGCCGGCTTGATCTCCACGCCGTCGAAGAGCCGGCGCACCAGCGCCTGCGCGGCGGGGTAGCCCGCATCGAGGTAGACGGCACCGATCAGCGCCTCTAGCGTGTCCGCGAGGATGGAGGGCCGCTTGTTGCCGCCGGAGCGCATCTCTCCCTCGCCCAGGCGCAGCATGTCCGGCAGGCCGAGCGTGACGGCGAGCTGGTGCAGGGTGTCCTGCTTGACGAGGTTGGCGCGCACCCGGGAGAGGTCGCCCTCGGGCTGCTCCTGCAGGCGCTCATAGAGGAGCGCGGCGACGGCCAGGTTCAGGACCGAGTCGCCGAGGAATTCGAGGCGCTCGTTGTGGTCGGAAGAAAAGCTGCGGTGCGTCAGCGCGCGGACCAGCAGTTGCCGGTCGGCGAAGGGGTGCTGCAAGCGCGCCTGCAGTGCCTGTAATGCTGCGGGCTGTCCATCCACGCTGGCCTTGGTGCTCACGCCCCTACTTCGAGGTGTATGCGTATTTCAGGAGCAGGTACGCCGGGCCGGCCATGTGGATTTCCCTGTTGTAGGCGAACTTGACGACGACCCTGTCGCCGTCCTTCGTGATCTCCAGGTCCTTCCCCGCGATGGACTTGATGTCGTCGATCTGCGCGGCCTTGTCGAAGATGTCCTTGACCTCCTTGACCGTGCCGCCCGCCGACGCCTTTTGCGCCGCCTTCACGGCTGCCTGGTACTCCACGACCGTCGGGAAGGCCTGGGCCGCGAGCACGCCGGCGCAGGCGAGCACGCCCACGACGAATAGAAGGCCGACGAAGGAAATGCCCCTCTGGCTGGACTTGAATCGAAGCTTCATTGCTTCCCCTCTCCGTAAAGTGCTATTCGAATGATCCGATGCGCTTGAAACTGCCGAAGTTCATCCAGATGAAAAACGCCTTGCCCACGATGTTGGCATCGGGCACGAAGCCCCACACGCGCGAATCGGCAGAATTATCGCGGTTGTCGCCCATCATGAAATAGTGTCCCTCGGGCACCTTGCAGACAAAGCCCTCCACACTGTAACGGCAATTCCCCTTGTCGGGAAAGTCGATCGTGGAGGTGACGAACGCGGGTGCGTTGTCGTCATTGAGCAGCCGGTGGTGGCGGCCGTCCAGGTTCTCGTCGAACTGCTTGAAATAGCGCGTGGTGTCCTCGTCGAAGAACTCGGCGACGGGCTGCTTTTCCTGCAGCTTGCCGTTGATCCTCAGCTGCTTGTTCAGGTAGGAGACTTCGTCGCCCGGCACACCGACCACGCGCTTGATGTAGTCCAGGCTGGGCTGCGGCGGGTAGCGGAACACCATCACGTCGCCGCGCTTGGGCGGCGTGCCTTCGGTCAGCTTGGTGTTGATGACCGGCAGGCGGATGCCGTAGGTGAACTTGTTGACCAGGATCAGGTCGCCGATCAGCAGCGTCGGGATCATGGAACCCGAGGGGATCTTGAAGGGCTCGAAGAGGAACGAGCGCAGCACGAACACCGCGATGATCACGGGGAAGAGGCCGGCGGTCCAGTCCAGCCACCACGGCTGCATCAGCAGGCGCTGGCGGCCCAGGGCGACGTCGCCGTCGACCTGCGTGATGCCTTTGGCGGCGAGGTCGGCGCGGCGCTGCGCCAGGCCGGCTTCGAGCTGGTCGGCGGCGGCGCGGCGGCGCGGCAGGAAATAGAAGCGTTCCATCAGCCAGTACACGCCGGTGACGACGGTCGCGAGGAACAGCAGGAGGGCGAAGTTGCCGTCCACGTAGCCGAAGTACCAGGCACCGGCATAGCCCGCGAAAGCCGCGAGGATCGCGGCGGTGATGGCCGGCATCATGGGTGGCTCCTCATCATTCTTCCACCTGCAGGATGGCGAGGAATGCTTCCTGCGGGACTTCGACGGAGCCGATCTGCTTCATTCTTTTCTTGCCTGCCTTCTGTTTTTCGAGGAGCTTGCGCTTGCGGCTGATGTCGCCGCCGTAGCATTTTGCCAGCACGTTCTTGCGCAGCGCCTTGATGGTTTCGCGGGCGATGATATTGGCGCCGATGGCGGCCTGGATCGCCACGTCGAACATCTGCCGGCTGATGATCTCGCGCATCTTGGCGACGACCGCGCGGGCGCGGTACTGCGACTGGCTGCGGTGCACGATGATCGACAGCGCGTCCACCTTCTCGCCGTTCAGGAGGATGTCCACCTTCACCACGTCGGATGGCCGGAACTCCTTGAACGTGTAGTCCATGGACGCATAGCCCCGGCTCACCGACTTCAGCTTGTCGAAGAAATCCAGGACGATCTCGCCGAGCGGGAGCTCGTACGTGAGCATCACCTGCTTGCCGTGGTAGGCCATGTTGAGCTGCACGCCGCGCTTCTGGTTGGCCAGCGTCATCACGGGGCCGACGTATTCCTGCGGCATGTAGAGGTGCACCGTGACGATCGGCTCGCGGATCTCGGTGATCTTTCCCTGGTCCGGGATCTTGGACGGGTTCTCCACCATGATCACATCGCCGTCGGCCTTGAGCACTTCGTAGACGACGCTCGGCGCGGTGGTGATGAGGTCCTGGTCGAACTCGCGCTCGAGCCGCTCCTGCACGATCTCCATGTGCAGCAGCCCGAGGAAGCCGCACCGGAACCCGAAGCCCAGCGCCTGGCTGACCTCGGGTTCGTAGTGCAGCGAGGCGTCGTTCAGCTTGAGCTTCTCCAGCGCGTCGCGCAGCGAGTCGTACTGGTTGGCTTCCGTCGGGTACAGGCCGGCGAAGACCTGCGGCTGGATTTCCTTGAAGCCGGGCAGCGCCTCGGTGGCGGTGAAGGCGGCGGCGCCCGATCCCTGCTTGATCAGCGTGACGGTGTCGCCCACCTTCGCCGCCTGCAGTTCCTTGATGCCGGCGATGATGTAGCCGACCTCCCCGGCCTCCAGCGAAGGACGCGGCTCGTTGCCGGGCGTGAAGACGCCGAGCTGGTTGGCCTCGTAGGTCGTGTCGGTCGCCATCAGCTTGATGCGGTCGCCCTTGGCGAGGCGGCCGTCGACGACGCGTACCAGCATGACGACACCCACGTAGCTGTCGAACCAGCTGTCGACGATCATCGCGCGCAACGCGCCCTCCGGATTGCCGCGCGGCGCCGGAATGCGGGCGACGATCGCCTCCAGGATGTCGTCGATGCCCATCCCGGTTTTCGCCGAGCAGGGGATCGCATCGGTGGCGTCGATGCCGATCACGTCCTCGATCTCCGACTTCGCGTTTTCGGGGTCCGCCTGCGGCAGGTCCATCTTGTTCAACACCGGCACGACCTCGACGCCGAGGTCGAGCGCGGTGTAGCAGTTCGCGACGGTCTGCGCTTCGACGCCCTGGCTCGCATCGACGACGAGCAACGCGCCTTCGCATGCCGACAGCGAACGAGACACTTCGTACGAGAAGTCGACGTGGCCCGGCGTGTCGATCAGATTGAGGTTGTAGACCTGTCCGTCACGCGCCTTGTAATGCAGCGCAGCGGTCTGCGCCTTGATGGTTATCCCACGCTCTTTTTCGAGATCCATGGAGTCGAGCACTTGCTCTTCCATCTCGCGATCCGACAAGCCTCCGCATCGTTGGATCAGTCGATCCGCGAGCGTCGATTTGCCGTGATCGATGTGCGCGATGATCGAAAAGTTTCTGATGTGATTCATCAACGGGAACGCTTAAGTGATTGAATTCAAAAGGCGGGGGGAAAGAAAAAAGGGCGCGTCGAATGGTGACGCGCCCTAAACCAACAATCTATGGCAACTGCGATAGTTGGAGCTTCATTGTAGGCAAAAAGCCCCGGACGTACAGACGCCGACCCGCCGGAGGCGGCTCGTTGCGGACCAGCAACAAGAAGTTTATTCACAGGTTATCAACAAAATAAGGGGGCAAGCTTCGGGACAACTTGTGGGCGATCTGTGGATCGCCGGTGAACGGGGTGGAAACATCCCGCATGGTGGGTTGGCCGCTTTTCGATATACCCGTAATGGCCGGTGAGGCAGGCAGATTCTAGCCAAAAAAGTAATTAGGTCGACTCGGATGTGAGTGGGTGCAAACATGTCTGCACCCTGAAGCATCGGGAAAATATTTTTTTGGCCCGTCGGTTTTCAGGGAACGCCGGCCGAAAAGGCCCCAAGCCGACTATGGCTTGGGGCCTTTTGGAAGCCCCCCGGCGCAGGGGCCCCGGCTCAGCGCGCCGGCCTGATCAGCAGGTAAGTCGCCAGGTCGCCGCGGCGCAGCAACACGGGAATCGGCTTGCTCTTGTCGGCCTTCGCGAGCGCCGCATCGAAGTCCCTGGTGCTGGCCACGTCGATGTTGCCGATGGCCATGATGACGTCGCCTTCCTGGATGCCGGCACGCGCGGCGCCACCGGACACGGAATCGACCTTGACGCCACCCTTGATCTTCAGCTCCTTCTTCTGGTCGGCGGTGAGCTCGCTCACCACGAGACCCACGGACTGCGCCGCAGGGGAGCCCTTCGGCTTCTCGTCCTTCGGCACGGCGCGCGCCGTCACGGGCTTCTCGGGTTCGAACTCCGCGATCGTGACGGTGAGATCCTTCGAGCCGCCGCGCCGGAACACCGTGAGCGTCGCGCGGCTGCCGGGCTTGGTGTTGCCCACCAGGCGCTGCAGGTCGTTGGCGCGCTCGATCGGCTTGCCGTCGAATTTCGTCACGATGTCGCCGGATTCGACGCCCGCCTTGTCCGCGGGCGAACCGCTCTCGACGCTGCGCACGAAGGCACCCTGCGGCTTGCCCAGGCCGATGGATTCGGCCACGTCCTTGGTGACCTGGTCGATCTGGACGCCGATGCGCCCGCGCGAGACGCGGCCGGACAGGCGCAGCTGCTCGCTGACACGGATCGCCTCGTCGATCGGGATCGCGAAGGAGATGCCCATGAAGCCGCCGGAGCGCGAATAGATCTGGCTGTTGATGCCCACCACTTCGCCGCGCATGTTGATCAGCGGCCCGCCCGAATTGCCCGGGTTGATGGCGACGTCGGTCTGGATGAACTGCAGGTAGTCGCCGGTGTCGCGCTGCTTGGCGCTGACGATGCCCGCCGTCACGGAATTCTCGAGGCCGAAGGGAGAGCCGATGGCCATCACCCATTCGCCCACTTTCAGGCGGTTCACGTCGCCGACCTTGACCGCGGGCAGGCCCGTCGCCTCGATCTTCACCACAGCCACGTCCGTGCGCTTGTCGAAGCCGACGATCTTGGCCTTGAACTCGCGCTTGTCGGGCAGCGTCACGAGCACTTCCTCGGCGCCCTCCACCACGTGCGCGTTCGTCATGACGAAACCGTCGGTGGTGAGGATGAAGCCGGAGCCCACGCCACGCGGCTGCGCAGGCTGGTCCTCATCGGGCTGCGGCCGGTTCGGCCGCGGTGTCTGGCGCGGCGTTCCGGGTGCGGGCTGGCCGAAGAAACGCCGGAAGAATTCCTGCATTTCCTCGTCCATGCCGTTCGGCGCTCCCGCGCCGCCGGCCTGCCGGGCGCGCTCCAGCGTCCGGATGTTCACCACCGCGGGCCCGACCTGTTCGACGAGGTCGGTGAAATCGGGCAGCACACGGGTCTGGGCCATTGCAGGCGTCGCAGGCGCAAAAGCAGCCATGCCGGCGGCCAGCGCCAGTGCAAGGCCGGCCGCGCGCACTTTCATCCCATCGATCTTGGACATTTCGACCTTTCGAATCACGGAAAACATTATTTGCGCCGCTCGAGGCCGAGCGCAAAGGCCTTGAGCGTCTGCGGAGGGACTTCGCCGACGGCGGTCAACCACCAGTCCTGGATGCGCCGCGTGAGGGTCTGCGTGGCCCCGCTCGCGTACTGGCCTTCCTGGACGTGGCGCTGCTTGTCATATTGCTCCACGAACAGCGAGACTGCCGCGAGCCCGTCGGAAAAAATCCACTGCAACGCGCCGTCGGGCGCCTGCGTGCCCGCGAACGGCGGCTTGTAGCAGCTGATCGGCCTGAAACCTGCGACCGGCACCCGCATCTGCCAGCCTTGCGCCTCCGGCGTGGTCTTCACCGCTTCGGAGCGCTCGACGCGCCAGCCGTTCGTTGCGCCCATCATCTGGTTGAGCTTGTCCATGCGCACCGGGGCATCCAGCGCGAGTTCCGAAAACGCCGCCTGCTCCAGCACCGTGCCGTCGACGTCGATGGTCTGAAGCTTCACGACGAGGCCGCTCTTTTTTTCGCTCCAGATGCGGTAGCCGTAGCGCAGGCTGTCTTTCGGGGCCAGTTGCACGACGTCGGTCTCGAAGCCGGCGACGCGGTCGTGCCCGAGGCGGCGCGCGCCGTAAAACTCGGGAATGGAACTGTCGGCGGATTTCAAAAGGCTGGGAAAGAAACCCAGCGACTCGCGCTTTTCGGTGCGCACCACCCGGGTCTCCGGAAGGAAGGTGACGACCTCCTCGTTGCGGCGGAAGGTGGAGCGCGGCGCGCCGGTGAGCGACTCGACGCGCTCGATCTGCTGGTTGCCTTCGCACGCATGCCAGATGCGCGCGCTCGACATGCCGCCATTGCTGGAGAGCACCACGAAGGTGCCGATGTAGCTGCGCAGTTTCGAGGCTTCGTGCATGCGCAGCAACCATTCGCTTACGCTGCGCTCCGGTACGCGGGCCTGCGCGGTCGTGACCGGCGCCGCCGGCTGCGGCGTTTCGGCGGCCGCGGGACCGAGCGGGGCGAGGCAGCACCAGGCCGCGATCAGGCGGCCGGGGATGCGGAAAGCGGACGGAATCGGAAGATGCATGCGCGGCGGGCCTCGCGATCAGCGGGCGGAGCCTTCGAAGGTCGCGTTGCGCAGGAAGCCCGCAGGCGTCGGCAAGGCGGAAGCCCCGCCGAGTTCGCGGTGCGCGGCCATGAAGGCGTCGAGGCGAGCCTCGCGGATCATCGCGCCGCGCTCGGTGTTCGCGACCACCGCGCCGGCGGGAATCGCGGCCAGTTGCGGCTGCACCGGATTGACGGGTGCGGCGACCAGCGACCAACCCACCGCCGCCACCGCCGCCACGGATGCGAAACCGGCGACCAGCTTCCAGCGAAAGCTTGTGTCGTTCGCTGCTTCCGCTCGCATCGCGGCGGGCGGAACCGCCATCACGGCGGCCCCCGTCATCGCGGGAACGGTCTCGTCCGCGAGGCGGGCCTGCAGCCCGGAGAGAAACACGGCGGGCTGCGTCGAGACGCTGCACTCCCCGGTACGCAGCACGTCCCCGATCAGGTGGTAGGCGTGCCAGGACGCCATCGCGTCCGCATCGGCGGCGACCACCTCCACGCCTCGCGCGAATTCCTCGCCGCGCAACTGGCCGTCAGCCAGTGCGGAAATCAGTTCCCGGGTTTCCATCTTGTCCATCGCTTCACCTCGCCATACGGCATTACCAACGCTTGCCCGCCTGATTTTCCAGCAGCGGCTTGATCCGCTGCGAAATGGCCTCGCGCGCCCGGAAAATCCGGGAGCGCACCGTGCCGATCGGGCAATTCATCACTTCCGCGATCTCTTCATAGCTCAAGCCCTCGATTTCGCGCAGGGTCACGGCCTGGCGCAGTTCCTCGGGGAGGCTTTCCATGGCCGAGTTGACCGCCGCGGCGATTTCCTTGGCGGCCAGCACCGTCTCCGGTGTTTCCGCGGTGGTTAGTTCGTTCTCCACCCCGGAAGTTTCATCTTCCTCGTCGCCGCCGCGCAGGGCCGACTCGGAAACGGTCGGGTCGCGCTTCATGTCCACCAGGGCCTTCTTGGCCGTATTCACCGCGATCCGGTACAGCCACGTGTAGAACTGCGCTTCGCCGCGGAACTGGGCCAGCGCGCGGTAGGCGCGGATGAAGGTTTCCTGGGCGATGTCCTGGACGAGGTCGGTGTCGCGCACCATCCGCCCGATCAGGCGCTCGATCCGCCGCTGGTACTTGAGCACCAG